>SCTZ01000136.1 GCA_004297765.1 Chloroflexota bacterium
GATATCTCCGCTACGCTCCCACACCTGGCTGATCCGGACGGCTCACATCAAGCGCCACGCCAATCGTCTATCTTGTCGCTGGGGTTGATTTCAACCCACTTGATCTACTGCGATGTCCCCTGTCGCAGGCGTGTTGACACTCTAGGCGCCCCTGGCTATAATGGCTGGCGTAGAGCAAGGCTGGTTACGGGACGCTCCCGCCTATGATGCTGTGCCCCCGGCTTCCGCCATCCGGAACACCCTGTTTGGACTTCCCCTTCTCGACCACGCCGAGCCCAGGTGGAGGTAGGTGGCAGCGTAGGACGACTGAAACCGATTGAGGCATCCGCATATCTGGATGCCACGACCACCGTGGAAAGGAGTGAAAAAGATGACTGTACAAAATATCCTGGTACTCGGCAGCGGCACCATGGGCAATGGCATCGCCCAGGTCTGCGCTCAGAGCGGCTTTGATGTCGCTCTGGTAGACGTCTCGGACGAGATCTTGGAGCGAGCTCTATCGACTATCCAGTCCAACCTCGCCCGGATGGTGAAATCAGGGAAACTGTCGAACGATGCTGTGCCACAGGTGTTGGCACGCATCAAGCCCAGTTCCAACCTCCGGGCCGTGGCAGAGCAGGCTGACCTCGTCATCGAAGCCGTCCCCGAGTTGATGGATCTGAAGAAGAAGATCTTCGCTGAGCTGGATAGCGTTTGCCGTCCAGATGCTATCCTCGCTAGCAATACCTCCGAGCTCAGTATAACCTCCATTGCTAGTGCCACCAAGAGACCTGAGCGGGTCATTGGCATGCACTGGTTCAATCCGGCACCCGTCATGCGCCTGATCGAGATCGTCCGCGGATTGCTGACGTCCGACGAGGTCGTCCGGGAAGTGGAGGAGATCTCTCACAAGTTTGGCAAAGAGACGGTCCATGCCAAGGACTCTCAGGGGTTCATCGTCAGCCGCGCCCTGGTCGCCTTCAAGAATGAATGCATCCGTATCCTGGAGGAGGGCGTGGCCACCAAGGAGGATATCGATAAGGCCATCAAGCTCGGGCTGAATCACCCCATGGGACCCTTCGAGCTGTGTGACTACACAGGACTTGACATCGACCTCCACGCCAGTGAGGGCCTGCTGGAGACGCTGGGGGAGCGATTCCGGCCGCCACAGTTGCTGCGACAGATGGCTGAGGCTGGACTATTGGGACGCAAGTCTGGCAAGGGCTTCTACCGTTACAACAAATAGTGGCTGGGGGACTGGGATTGAAGGAACTGACCAATGGCGGCTCGGCGCCGAACGTGACCCTGCCTTCGCTGTCCGGGCCGATCGAGGCGGCCATCCGATCCCGTCGGTCGGTGCGTGCATTTCGACCTCAAATGGTCGATCCGACCTTGCTAGAGCATCTTATCGCGGGCGCAGGCTGGGCCCCATCGCCACACAACGCCCAGCCCTGGCGCTTCGTGGTCGTCACGACTGATGGATCCAAGCGTGATTTGGCCGAGGCCATGGGCGAGCGCTTCCGCGCGGATCTTCTCGCTGATGGGCTGTCCGAAGCGTCCGTGACGGCACGCGTGCGGGCCTCCGTTGAGCGATTGACGCGGACGCCCGCGCTGATTATCGTCTGCATGGTAGAGGATGGGCTTGATGCGTACCCAGATGTCATGCGCCGGGTAGCCGAGCGCACGATGGCCATGCAGAGCATCGGAGCTGCGGTGCAGAACTTGCTGCTGGTAGCCGATAGCCTTGGACTCGGCGCCTGCTGGTTGTGCGCCCCGCTTTTCTGTCCGGAGACAGTCTCCGAGACCCTCGCTCTGGACTCCGCGTGGGAGCCACAGGCGCTCGTCCTGGTCGGTTACCCATCCAAGCGCCCAGCCGTAGCCCAGCGCAAGCCCAGCGCATCCTTGACGGTCTATCGCTGACAACCGTCTACTACTATCAAGCCACAGTCTCAACGATTTGCGATACAGAGTGCATATGAACCTGGATTCGACTCCCGACGCAGAGCGCACGCTCGCGACGATCCTCGGACGGCGCGAGATCAACCTGGACAAGCTGGACAAACTGACTCGGCATTGGGCACGTCTGCGGGTCGTTGCACTGGCCGGAGGCGTCGGCGGAGCGAAAATGGCCTATGGGCTGTATCAGATCCTTTCCCCGGGCGCGCTGACCGTGGTGGTCAACACTGGAGATGACCTGGACCGCTACGGTCTCTACATCAGCCCCGACCTGGATACCATCATGTATACGCTGGCCGGACTGGCTAGTCGTACCCAGGGATGGGGCATCGAAAACGACTCGCGCGCCTGCCTCAGCATGCTGGAGCGCTATGGACAGGAGACCTGGTTCGGGCTCGGCGATCGCGACCTGGCCACCCATCTGCTTCGTACGCAGTTGCTTGCAAGTGGGCTATCGCTCACTGAGTGCACGCGGCGGCTGGCTTCTGCTCTGGGCATCCAGGCAGAGATCCTGCCCATGTGCGACGAGCCGGTCCGCACCATCGTGCAGACGGTGAGCGGCGAATTACCCTTCCAAGAGTATTTTGTGAAGCGACAAGCCCAGGACCACGTCCTGGGCTTGCGCTACGCGGGCAGTGAGCAAGCGACTATGACCGCCGACGCGCGGGAGGCAATTGCTCGCGCTGACCTGATTGTGCTCTGCCCGTCCAATCCCCTTCTCAGCATCGAGCCTATACTGTGTGTGCCAGGCATGCGAGAGGCGTTATCGTCTGCATCCGCGCCCAGAATAGCGATCACCCCCATCGTCGGCGGCAAAGCCTTGCGCGGTCCGGCGGCCGACCTGATGCGTGACCTTGGCTACGGGCCAAGCGCCGCGGGGGTGGCAGCCTACTACGGGCAGTTGCTTGACGGCTTTGTCTTGGACGTCACGGACAGCGAGCTCCAGCTTGAGATAAGGGCGCAGGGAATCAAGGACATGATCACCGATACGGTGATGAAGACAGATTTCGACAGGATTCGTCTGTCCCAGCTCGTATTGCAGTTTCGGGACGAGCTATGCGAAGGAAGAGCTTAGGACAGGGTGTGTAGAATGCAAGTTTCGCTGCTCGCGATTCCCGGCATCCCGATGGTGAAGCCGGGGGACGACCTTGGGGCGCTCATCCACGAGGCCGTCCAAGCGGCCGGGATGTCTTTCCAGGACGACGACATACTGGTCGTGGCGCAAAAGGTCGTGTCGAAGGCGGAGAACCGCCTGGTTTGCCTGGACCAGGTGGTGCCATCGCCACGTGCGCAGGAGCTAGCGGGTATCACGGGGAAGGACGCACAGCTCATTCAAGTCATCCTGGACGAATCTAACGAGGTGCTGAAGGTCCGCTCGGGGCTCATCGTCGTGGAGCAGCGCCTGGGCTTTGTCTGCGCCAACGCGGGCGTGGATCGCTCCAACATTCAGCAAGCGGATGGCGGCGAGGTGGTAGCGCTACTGCCGGAGGACGCCGATGCGTCGGCGCGTCAGTTGCGGGCGCGCATCGAAGATCTAACTGGGCGGCACATCGCGGTCATTATCAACGACAGCCACGGCCGGGCCTTCCGCGAGGGAACCGTAGGCGTCGCTCTGGGCGTGGCCGGTCTGCGCGCCCTGCAAGACAGACGGGGCGAGCCGGATCTCTTCGGTTATCGTCTCCAGATCACCGAGGTCGGGTTTGCCGACGAGGTGTCCGCCGCGGCCTCCATGGTCATGGGACAAGCCGACGAGGCTGCGCCAGCCGTGATCGTGCGTGGCCTTCCTTACACAGCGGGCGAAGGATCAGCGCTGGAGCTGGCTCGCTCAAAAGAGAAAGATATGTTTCGCTACAGCGGTCCCCAGAAGGGTTGAGCCACCCAGCGCTTTCTCATGAGGGGATGTCGCGTAGGGGCGGACGGCACTGTCCGCCCCCAGGGGCGCTCGTGGACACGACAGTCCGCCCCTGCGCCAGGACGATGGCTCGATCCCTTCGCGCATTGCCGTAGGGCACGGGAAGGGGAGAAGAATTCAAGAAAAGCGGCCGCTACTGCGGCCGCTATCGCGTAATCCTGGCATTCACACGTCTAGCTCTTGCCTCCCCGCCGACGCTGGTCGATCTCGCGCTCGAGCTCTGTGAGAAGTACGTCGATCTCGCTATCTCCTTGTTCGCTCGGCTTGTGCTCTGCTACGGGGGCCTGGGGCTCCGGCTGCAGGAAAGCGAGACCAGGCTGCGCGGGCGCCGCCATGGGCATTGCTATCCAGTTGGCGATCCGGCTGTGTGGGCGGATCCGACTGACCAGCGCGGCGGCCAGAGCGATGGGCGCCAGCATTGGAAGGAGAATGACAAACAAGAGCCCGACGATAGGTCCAGCCAGAAGGACCGTCAGGACAGGAACCTTCACATAGCTGGACTGCCAGGGTCCTGGGAGTTGCTCGCCATCCTCGTCAATGGCCACCAGGTCCCAGGTCTTGGTGTTGAGATACGTTCCGCGTGGTACGAGGTCTCCGGCATGTTGCTTCTGCAAATTGATCTTCATCTCGCTCGGACTCCCTTCCTTTGTCAGTTCGAGTCCCTTCCTCGGTCTCGAACTCGTTTCCCATGACCTTGTTCTACTATCATGGTACGTCTATGGGGAAAATGGCACATGGGGAGTATTAGGGAGGCCGGTTGTCAAGAGCTACCTGTAGAAGCAGGGAAAGTGCTCTGCTGGACGGGGGTAAAGCGACCCGTTCCGGAGTGCAGAGGGCGGAGTCCGTTTATGCCAGGAAGCCGCTTGGACCATCAAGCGGCTTCCTGGCACCATCGACTCGCACCACCCGCCTCATTCGATGCTGATCAGCCCCTTGCGGATCGCGTACTTCACCAGATCGGTGCGGCTGTGTAGACCCAGCTTCTCCATCACGTTTGCACGGTGGCCCATGACCGTTTTGACGCTGAGGCACAGGAGATCCGCGATCTCTTTGTTGCTGCGTCCCTCCGCCACCAGCGTGAGGATCTGACGCTCGCGGTCGGAGAGCTTCTCGTACTCCGCTTCTTCGCTGACTCCGTTGGTTCTGCCCAGAAAGCCATCGATCACGTCGCGGGCGATGGCAGGATGCAGAAAGGAGCCGCCAGCCGCGATCGCCCGTATGGCAGCCACAAGCTCGGTCCCAGCGGCCTTCTTCAGGACATAGCCGGCGGCTCCGGCCTTTAGCATCGGATAGACGTACTCTTTATTGTCATGCTGAGTGAGGATCAGCACGCGCGTGTCCGGGCTTTCGCGCCGGATCTCCAGCGTCGCTTCCAGTCCGCCCAATCTGGGCATGGCGATGTCCATAAGCGCAACATCCGGCCCCAGTTGACGTACTTTGTCGATTGCCTCCAGACCATCGCCTGCCTCTCCCACCACCTCCATGTCATCGTACAAACCCAGCAGCGCTCTGATCCCATCGCGCAGAATCGCATGATCATCGACTATAAGCACGCGTATCTTGCTCATAGCGGCTCACCTCCATCGGGACGGGAACCTGGATCCTCACGGAGGAACCTTCACCTGGTGCAGATTGGACTTCCAACTGTCCGTTCATTAGCGAGACCCGTTCCCTCATTCCCAGCAACCCAAGCCCGCGCGGGCTATCGGCGCTAGCGCTAACCTCACGCGGATCGAATCCCTTGCCATCGTCCGCAACCTCCACGACCACGCTGTCCGACCTGAAATCGATGGTCACGTCCGTGTGCTCTGCCTCGGCGTGGCGGGCCACGTTGTTCAAGGCTTCCTGCACCACACGGAAAAGGGCGGTCTCCATCTGAGGGGGAAGCCTGCGCTCCTCGCCGGTCGTCTCGATCATGATCTTGACGCCGAGAGGTTCCAGGCGAGACTCGGCATACCACCCCAGCGCCGCCAGAAGTCCCAGATCGTCGAGCAGACTGGGTCGCAGGTCAAAAATGAGCTTATGGACGTCTTCGAGAATGCGTACAGCCATGACCTGGGCATGCTCTAGCTTGTGCTTGACATCCTCCGCAGTTTGGGCGGGAGCCACCATGATTGTCTCCAGGGTCAGCCCCAGCGCCGCGAGAGCCTGGCTCGTGTCGTCGTGTAGCTCCCGCGCGATCCGCTTTCTCTCCTCCTCCTGGGCCGTGATGGCCTTGCGAAGCAACTCACCGCGAATCGCTTCCTTCTTCTGTACTTCTTCGTACAGCGCGGCGTTCTCGACCGCCATGGTTATCTGCGCTCCCAGCGCCCCAAGCAGTTCCGCTTCAGCCCCACCCAGAGCGTCCGGCATCTTGGCACCAAGCCAGATGCCCCCAAACCTGATTCCCTTCGAAATAAGCTTGGCACCCACCAGCGAGCCGAGGCCGACCGATTCCATTACGTCTCGCAGCTCATCTGTTTCGCTGGAAGAGCGCTCTCCGGCCCGCGCGAACAGAGACACTCTATCAGATGACATGAGAGCGGCCTTGACGGCACGAGTGACAGTTGTGGCGTCGTGGGTCGAGCACCCAACGCTGGCCGCAACAGAGGCACGTTCCTCCATTATGCGAACTCCGACAGCTCCCGCGTCAGCGCCAAGGGAGGCAAGTACCATGGGAAGGGCGCGGGACAGCAGTAGCTCAACCTGAAGAGAGCTAGAGAGCGGCCGCACTAATGCATTCATCAGGCTCAGGTCGCGATTGCGATGCAGCAACTCGCAGCGCGACTCCTCTAGCTGCCGAGTCCTGTCTCGCACACGCTGCTCCAGATCACGGTTGGCACGCTGGATGCTCTCGACAGAATCCCTGAGCTTCTCGCGCATGGTCTCGAGAGAGGAGGCCAGTCGACCTATCTCGTCTTCGCCCTGGGTAGGGATCTCATCCTCCAGGTTACCGGCCGCTATCTTGCCCGCGGCTTCGGTAAGCAATGTCATGGGTTTCACGATACTCTGGGCGATGCCTCGGGCCAGGAGTAGAACGAGCAAACAGAGAGGAATCCCGAACAGGAAGAACTGGTTCCGAAGCCGAAACGACGGCGCCAGAGCTTCCTCCTCACTCTCGCGCACCATGACACCCCATGGTGCTGTCGTAAGCGGAGCGAAGCCCATGACTTCGGCCGCTCGCTGACTCGAACTAGAGTCCGTGTGGCACTCGTGGCACGTTCCTACTGCGGAGCGTCGTTCACTAATCAGACCGGCGATCCTATTGCTGTGATCGCTCTCTCGGAGCGTATGATCAAGGCGTGTTGAGGCCAGCACCGCGCCAGTTTGGTCTACCACGTCCACGTAGCCCGAGGCACCCAAACCCACCGGCCGCACGGATTGCTGCAGACGTGAATCTGTCAGATTCGCGTCGCCGCCAACTAGACCGACGAGACGACCGTCCATGCTTCGAACTGGGATTACTACCGAGATCACCGGACGAGCGGTATAGCGCGTGTAGTATATATCGGACACGACTGGCTTACCCGTTTGGAGTGCCTTCTGAACATGGGAATAGCCCATCAGGCTCTCGCCGATTGAAACAGGAGGATGCGGCTCGCCCCAGATCATCACGCCCTCCTTGCTCAGCAGGTACACGCCATCCGAGAAAATCGTGTGGAAGAAAGCATCGTGCAGGGCCCGCTTCTCAGGTTCCAGGTCTGCATCCTCGATGTCCACGGAGGGCGCGAAGGCCACGCCCTGCAGTGTCGAGAGGTTGTCCCGCAAGACATAGTCGAGGTGCGCGGCGATTGCCTGGGCCAGCATGAGGCGAGACTGAAGGGTCTGCTCCACATTGTCGCGCACCGCCAGAATGCCCATGACGCCAAAGACCACCAGGAAGACCGCCGTTCCTATGCCGGCCAGGATCAGCAGTCGCGATTGAAGGCTTGCCCGAAGCATAAGATATCTCCTACCGCTCGCTCTAACCCATGTTCGTAGGGGCGCGATTCATCGCGCCCTAAGGCCTATCTCTTGCCAAAACGCCACTTCTATTGATGGCGGCCCACTTGGGCGTCATGAATGCCGCCCCTACGAACATGAGAGCGCTAGCTCAACTAGCCGATAAAGAACAGTACTACCAGGACGATGGCAGCGGCAACTGTCAGCGCGGGCAATACCGTACCCGCCGAGTCGGAGCTGCAGTCGTGCAGGAGGCGCTCGACGCGCTCTCGCAGCAGCGTTCTGCGGGCCGTGCCTTCCCACAGGCGCACCGATAGGCGGACGTCCTCCACCACCTCGGCCAGATTGGGCGCACGTCCATTGGCGGCTCGGTCGATCTTGAGCAGCGCTGAGCCGAGGGCTAGATGCAGCCCGGTACGCTCGGCGGCCCATCGATCACATGATCGTTCCGCGTGCACGGACATCTGCCAGTAGGCCCAGGTCACGGCCGGGTTGAACAGCAGCAACGCCCGCGCCAGGAAGGCTAGATAGCCAACCCATGTGTCATGGCGCTTGATGTGCGCGCACTCGTGCGCAATCACGGCCTCCAACTCCTCCTGGTCCAGGATGCGGATGAGTTGCTCGCTGAGCATGATCGTCGGTCGAAGGAGACCGCTCACCGAAGCCACCGGCTCGCCACGGCAAACCACCATCAGGCGCGGGGAAAAACCAACGGCCGTGCCCACGCTCTGGCTGGCGGCGCTTCCTCTGCTGCGTAGCTCCACATCGACAGTCGGTTTCCATCGCTGGCGCCGCGGGCCAATGAAGCCGGCCACCCCCTCGTAGGCAAATGGCACGACCGTCAGGAGTGCCAGGGGGACGACGACCCAGACGACCCAGACGAACTTGCCCGAGGTCAGATAGAGCCAGCCATTCGGGCGGAGCAGGGGCACCTGCTGCCGAAGGCCGCTGTCCCCTCCAAACCCGATCTCGTAGAACGCCATTGCGAGTGGCGGCAGTACCACCGAGAGGAAGGCCAGTCTGCTGCTGAGGTTGGAGGATCGCGTGGGCCAAACACGGGCCACGCCTTGGACCACGACCACGGAGACGAGGGAGACCAGAATTGCGTGTGCCCAGTAATTACCCAGGAAGGCTAGCCACCCAGTCATCATATGCCATCTGGCGGCGTCCGTTAGCACGAGCATGTTCCGCTCCCCTCGTCTCCTCGACTTATGGTTCTACACGGAGGATGGCTCGTCCCCGGTCACGACCGGCTTAGGCGTTGATTCTTGCTCGTGCAGTAGCTCGGCCACAGGTGTGCCAAGGGCGCGAGCGTATTCCAGTGGATGCTCCTCGACCATCCGCTCGCGGGATACCTTGCCCGTGAAGATGCTGACATCGCCTGGGAAGTTCACCGGGCTCAGATGCGTGCCGTAGAGGTGCCAGACCACAATGACCAGGAAGGCAAACAGAGCCTCCCCGCTGTGTGCCTCCTTAGCGGCTGGCACGAACTCGCCTGGCAGGATCAGGGTGAGTTGGGACGGAAACCACAGGACGATCCCGGTCACGATCATGATCGCGGTGCCCAAGACGACGCCCCAATACTCGAACTTCTGCCGAGGGTCATAGCGATCGAGGAGAGGCTTGTGGTTGGAGAAGCCCAGGCAGTAGCGCAATGTCGCGATGGCGTCCTTTACATCGCGCAGGCCGGGCACCATATGAGGCTTCTGGTTACCTCGCACTACGCCGAGCACGATGTACGCGACGTGATAGAGAGACTGCAGGACGAAGACGGTCGCGACGATCCGATGGATGATACGGGTGGTCTCGATGCCGCCTAAGGATACGATAATCCAGGCGGCCACATCGTTCTGCGCGAATTTCTGCGGGAGACCCGTCACGCACAAGGACGTGAAAGTGATGATCAGGAGCAGATGCTCCAGGCGTTGTCCTCTATTGAACCGCACGAACTCTTCCGCTTGTTGTGTTCCATGCGGCTGGGTTTCTATGGCTGGTCTGTTCATCGAGATTCCCTCCAGCTTGGCCCGGCTCAACGGTTTCTAGCCATACGCCACAGATCAAGCAGAATATGGAGCATCAATCCGCCCATTATCCCTGGGATCAGGATCCAATAGTAGACTCGGACTAAGTAGACGAGAGAGGCCTTCTGCAGGCTGGGCTCGTAGTGAGAAAGCCAGGCCGCCGGGAAGTTCTCGCTCGCGTCGGGATGGCATTTCTGGCAAGTGCTGAGCAGGTTGGCACGGACTACAGACGATTCCGGGTCGTTCGCTCCACGAATGTCGTGGATGCCGTGGCAGTCGATACAGAGGGCCTTCTCAGTCCAAGCTGGCTTGTTCTCCTTTGAGACCAGGAAGGTCGTTTTCCCATGGAAGTCGTTTAGGTAAGTCTGCGTCACGTTGGCCGAGATGCCGTACTTCTTCATCAGTTCCTCGTTGCTGTGGCATCCCGCACAGAGATCGGTCGAGTTGAGTCGGAAGCTGGCCGAAACGGCCTTTTGGATACTGTGGACGCCGTGGCAGGTGGTGCAAGTCGGCACGTCTCCGTTGTTCTCGTCGCGGAGGGCGGAGCCATGCACGCTGTTGCTGTAATCCTGATAGATTGTGGTATGGCAAGTGCCGCAGGCCGCGCCCATCGCCGCCCGCTGCTCGCTGGCGCTCTTCACTGTGTGAGCACCGTGACAATCGGTGCACACCGGACCCGCCTGCTCTCCGCTGGACAGGGCCTGAAAGTGGATGCTGTCCAGCGACTTGGTGTAGTTCGTGAAGTGGCAGCGCTTGCAGGCCTCGTAGTGAGCGATGGTGTAGCTACGCTGACTGGCAATCTTGATGTTGGGATGAGGGAAGCTCGAGATGGTCGTGTGACAATCGGTACACGCCAGCCGACTTCCGTGCACTGAGCTCGCATACCCCTGGGGATCGATAAAACCACTGAACATCTGTCCCGTGTCGGTCCGCACCCTCACATCGTCCTTGTGGCAGCCGAGGCATTCCGCTGTGCCTTGAACCAGCCCACTCGGCATAGCCGAGGGAGCTGACCCGCTCGCTTCAGCGTGGCAGGTAGTGCATGTGGATGCTGGCCGCCCGGCATGGCTAGGCGTGAGGGGCGGAGTCGACGTTGGTCCGTGACAGATGGAGCAGTTCTCTCTGCCCTTCAGGAGATGTGGGATCTGCGGGGGCGGCGTGGCCGCCCATGTCACCGTGCTTCCCCAGATCACCAGACCCAGAGCAGCCGCGACTAGCAGCCACGCCCCCTTGATGACGTTTGTCCTTGACCCTAGCGGGCTCCTCTGCATTGAACAGCCCCTTTCGATCGCGAACTATCAGCCAGGCTACCCGGGTTCCTTCCCTTCGCTATGGTGCTCTTGCCTGGCTGGGGCCTCCTTGCCCTCGCCTGCGCCAAGCGCCTGGCCTCCGGGCGCACTGGCGGGATTACCCTCGTCCGGTTGCGACGACGCGGCCTGTGGAGAGGGTGGCAGGGGATCCGTCTGTGATGCAGCCATGGCCGCTGGCTGCTGCTCCTTGCCGGTAGTGTCAGCTTTCTCCGGCTCCGTTTGGATGGCCTTCCGCACAGCTACCCGCTGCATCCGTTCGTAGTCCAGGGGGTGCTCCTCCTTGTACCTGTGGAGAGGCACCTTTCCTGTGAAGATGGACGAGTTGAAGGGGAAGACCGCTGGCGCCAGATGAACATAAAAGAAGTGGACAATGAATATCCACCCCACCGCCAGGAGGGCCTCATCACTATGGGCCGTCAGAGCGATAGGGATGACACCTCCACCGAATACTTTGCTGGCCTCGACCGGAAACATTAGGACCAGGCCCGACCCGCCGATGATGGCGATACCCCAGAAGACCGCCCAGTAATCGAACTTCTCCAGGTAGCTGAACTTGCCGAACTTCGGTCGCTCGTGCACAAGTCCGAAGTAGTATAGGAACATCTGGATACCATCACGGAGGTCCTTGGGCATTGGAATCATCGCCAATGGTTGCAGCTTCCTACCGATCAGGACACCGTAGGTAAGGTATGTAATATGGTACACGCCATCGAAGAGCATGGTGACGGCGGCGATGCGGTGGACGAGCTGGACGATCTCCAGTCCACCCAGACTGGTGATAATCCAGGCACTGACTCCGAACATGCTCGTCTTCTGAGGTAGGCCCGTAAAGGCCAACGTCAAAAAGGTGGTGAACATCAGGATGTGCTGAATGCGCTGGTGCACATCGAACCGCTTGACGTATTGTTCTTGCTCCAGTGATTGGGTCTGCTTGGTTGGCGCCAGGATTGCTGTTCTTTGCATTCGATCAACGCGCGTGGTCATCTCGCCCTGCCCTCCTCTCTTTTCTGCGGTTCACCGCCCAGCGCAGAATGTCCAGCTCCACGTGGAGAACGCCAAAGGCCACCACGCTGGTCGTCAGGTAGAAGAAGAATCGCTCTGCGTAGTGTACCACCGGGAACCAGTCCCGAGATGGCTCCTCGTGTCCCATCCAGCCGGCCGCGAACTTCTCATCGGCTCCCGGATGGCATTTGGCGCAACTGTCGGCCACCTGCGTCGTCTCGACGCTGGCATTCTGCTGCGGTCCGTGAACTGGCTGTACCCCATACGTGCCGTGGCAGTCGGTGCAGGTAGCCGCGTTGTCCTTGACTCCCAGCGTGATAGCGCGTCCGTGGAACGTGTTGAGGTACGTCTCCAGCGGCTTGGGATGACAGCGGCCGCAGGTCTCCGCCTGTTGTTTGGGTGACATGACGGACTGCAGGTCGTCCACCCGCTGGATGGAGTGTGGCGAGTAATCCGGGGTATGGCAATCCAGGCAGTTGGCTGCGTCCGTCCGTCCGGACTGAACCAGCTTGCCATGAACACTCAGCTTGTAAGTGTCGGTGACGTTGTTGTGGCACTTTGCACACGAATCCTGCGCTGTCTTGAGCGCAGAAGCCTTCTGCACGCCGTGGGATCCGTGGCAATCGGTGCATGTGGCAGCCTTCAGGTCACCACTGCCGTTGGCTCGCCCATGCGAGCTAGTAGCATATGCCGCCGCCTCGGCCTGGTGACAAGTCTCACAGGACTTGGCCCTAATCACGGTGTAGCTTCGAAGCGTCAAGGTCTCCGTGACGAGCGTGCCCATCTCCTCTGTATGGCAACTGAGGCAGAGAAGCTTGTCCCCATGGACCGAACCCTGAAACACCTTGGGGTCCAGGTAAAGAGAGAGTTGCTCCCCATTGGAGAGCTTGCTCACTCGCCCTACCGTGGTATGGCACTGCAGACAGATGGCATTCTTCTGTGCAACCTCCTTGGGGTCCAGTGTTGACACCGGACGGGATCGGGCCCCGGCGGACTGGGCTGTGCGGGCGTCTTTGTGGGTTTTGCTCTGGTCCTGGGGCCAGAAGCCGAGCACCAGGATCAAGACGCCCAACAGCATCCCCAGGACGACAACTAATGCGGTTAGCATTCTGCGCATGATTGCACTCTCCCTTCCAGAGAGTCGACTGTGCATCCTCTCCGGGTGTTGATGTTGCCGTCGCGGATCGAACTCAATCCGGCAGGTCGGGATATCGAGCTATCGGCGGAGTGCCATGCGTAGAGAGCAGGTCGAACCTGATCCGGCTCGCACCTACGACAGAACTGATGTCCAAGGGGTTCATGAATGTTCTCCTCGAGAGTAATAGAATCCACAGGTCTTCTATTCAGGCTGCCAGCGGCTCGATGCACGGGATTCCCCGACGGGTGGGCCCGGGAGCAATCCAGGGCACCCCATGTCAGCCGCCTGCACGACTCGTGATCGGTCCTAGAAACCGGCTGTCAGTCTCAGGATTGCGATCGCGAGTAGACCAGCGATGATGACCGCCAAGACGGCCGCCACGGCTGAAAGGTTTACCAGCTTGATGACGCTGTCGAGCATCGTGCCGGCCTGAGCTGCCAGAGAGCCAGCGGCGGTGAAACCCTGGGTCATCAGCGGCCCGAGCAAGAGCAGTGCAACGAGCAAGAGTAAAAGCAGACCCACGTGATGCATATCGTCCCCCCTTTCTGCAGGCGATCGGTCTGCAATCGTTAGCGGCTCAGCCCTTCTGCAGGGCCTCGACCAACTCCTCCGCTTTGCTGGCCACGAAGCGCTGCTTGCGATAGATATCTACAGTGCCGTCATTGATGCTCAGGCAGAGGACCTTCACTGAAGGAGTCTCCCGTAGCAATCGCAGGATCAGAGCGCTGTTGTGGGCCGGCAGGTCCGCGCTGTCCACGATGACAGCGTCTGGCTCGAGATCGGAGATATGCTCCATGGCGGCGGGCTGGTCCAGGTCGATTCCGATCACGTCCAGTCCCTCCAGCTTCTTCAGGACCTTCTCTATGCCCTGGGCAAACAGGGACTTGCTGTAGAGTACGAGGACTCGGCTAGTCATCATGCTGCACCACCCCGTGGTCGTTTCGCCATCATCCACCAATAGATCGCGCTGTCCCCAGGTCTCGCCGCGATTCCGGGTGATGGGGCTGCCCCCTGTCTCACCCTCCAGCAGTATCACTTATCCTCATCCTTATCGTACGGGCTTCCGGCCAACGATGCATCGGTCGGTAGCTTCACTTCCAGGGACTATAAAGGGACCAGGTTTGAGGGGGAAAAGGTTAGGAAAAGGTTGCACAGAGGTAGAGCCGAAGACCCACGCGGAGCGACGCGCGCCTAGACCTTTGGTACCAGAGGGGAAAGTTAGGCAGGATTCCTTAACAGCGGGAGCTATAGCGATTAACAAAGGCTAACCAATGGAGCAATCACGCGTAGTGGCGGACGGCTCTGTCCGCCAGGGGTGGCGGGGCCCGGCCTTGATCTTGTCACAGACGCCTGTACGCTGGGACAAATGCGGTCAGCCGATATAGACGCATTTACGAACAAACGACAGCGCCCCCCAGCGCCGCAACCTGCCCTGCCCCACCTCTGGCGGACAGAGCCGTCCGCCACTACGTGGGCTAGGATCGTTGCTCAGAATGATGCATCGATGTCGCATGGCAAAACGCCAGACTAATGATCGTTCCCGTTGTCACGCGGAATGGAATCGCGAACCAGACCCTCGCGTAGGGCATAGGCCGCTGCCTGCACTCTATTCTGTAGCTGGAGCTTCTCCAGGATATTGTGCACATGATTTTTCACGGTGCGCTGACTGATACACAGCCGATTGGCGATCTCTTTGTCCGGCGCGCCGTCGCTGAGGAACTGGAGAACCTCGCGCTCGCGTCGGGTCAGGCTGTCCCCCGCCCCGTGGTCGCCCTCGGTTTCATGATTCTGATGGCGGCTCAGTTGGGCGAACTCGGAGAGCAGCTTGCGCGCCATGGTCGGGGAGATGGGAGCCTCTCCCTGGAAAACGCCCTCCAGCAGCTCGAACAACTCTGTGGCCTTGAGTGTCTTCAAGAGGTAACCTTCGGCGCCGTTCTTGACGGCCTCGAAGAGATCGTGGTCATCCTCCGAGACGGTGAGCATCACGATGCGGGTGTGCGGCAGTTCTCCCTTGATCAGCCGCGTGGCCTCCAGTCCGTCGACACCGGGCATGTTGATGTCCATCAGGATGAGATCCGGCACCAGCTCGCGCGCTTTTTCGAGAGCCTCAGCTCCGTTCGCGGCTTCGCCCACGACATCGATCCCCTCCTGGGACGAGAGTAACCCAGCGAGCCCCTGGCGAAAGAGTGCGTGATCGTCCACCAGCAACACTGTCGTGTTGTTCATCCAACCCCTCCTCCATTCATAATGGGACTCAGGCGCACGGATATCCGCGTTCCCTGTCCCGGTGCAGTATCGACGCTGAAAGCGCCCCCGATCTCCTCCGCTCGCTCACTCATAATGCTGAGTCCGAAGCGGTGCCCCTTGCGGCGCATGACCTGATCGAGATCGAAGCCGTGGCCATCGTCCTCAACGCTGACCATCGTCTCTCCATCGCGTTGGTCCACCACCACACGCACGTTGGCCGCCTGTGCGTGCTTGCGGACGTTGGTTAGCGCCTCCTGTACGATGCGAAGCAACTGCGCCTCGGCCAGCGTAGAGAGGCGTAGTTCCACGCTCTCATCGACGACTAGCTCACAGCGCAGCCCCGATTGCTCCCGGTACTTCGGCACGTACTCTCGCAAGGCCGACACCAGGCTCCTTTCGCTGGATACGGTGGTTTTCAGACACAGGATCGACTCGCGTACGTCGGCACAGGCATCTTCTACCGCCTTGGCCATCTGGTTCAAGCTAATCATGGCCTGCTCTGTTCGGATGTTACCCACTTGCTTTTGAACTTCGAGGATCTTCAGCCCAAGGTAGCCCAGCACCTGACCCAGGCTATCGTGCATCTCGCTGGCCAGACGGTCGCGCTCCTCTAGAATGGCCAACTCGCGGTTTCGGACCTCCACCTCTTTGGTGCGCTGCTCCACGGTTTCCTCGAGGCGGCGGTTCCACTCTTCCAACTGCGCACGGGCCGCCCGCTGCGATTCGAGGGCTTGCTGCTGAGCGGCGAAGCGATCCCGGTTGGCCATCTGCACCTGTTGCAGCCGCTCGATCTCGAAGACGCTGAGCGTGCGAACCATGTAGTAGGCAATGACAATAGACAACAAAGCGGTGACGACCTGTGGCGGAACGAGGAACCAGGAGAAGAACGAAGCGTAGTTCAAGACCGAGGCTGGAAAATAGGGAGCTGGAGGCACGATCAAGCCGGAGACGAAGGCGTTCGCGCCGAACGCCACTCCAGCCCACGTGCAGTACGACTCGACCCGCTTGAATCCCAGGCTACGGAAGAGGGGACCCTGACTGAACATGGCGAACGACGCCAATATCGACCCCGGCAGGAAGAGCACGTAGCGGGCCCACACATCCGCTGAGACGATCCAGTCGCCCTGCATTGTGACGTAAGTGGCGGCGGCATCCCCCCGGTGGCATTGGACGCAGACCCCCGCGAACGACAGCGCATCCGCGGTGGGGATCCAACTTAGATGCGGAATGACGAATGAGACGAGCCAGCCGCCGAAAAGCACGGCCGGAACAAAGCGCAGGGAGCGATACTTCTTGTTGGTGGCCGCTAGCAATCGCGTGCCGAAGAGAACCAGGAAGACGCTAGAGGCAGCCAGGAACAGGATGCGAATCTGGCGCAGTGATAAGTCCACGTCGCCGGTCTGGTCCTGGGCCATGATCAGGCTAAACATGTCCATCCATTCCACCGCACTGTGCAGCAGACCGAACAGGGCGAGGAACGGAAGGCTGGAGCGCAAGGTAAGCGCACTCGCACGGCGTGACTCCAGAGCGATGGCTAGCCCCATCACAAAGAAGGCCAAACCGTACACAAAGAAAACGAAGATGAGAAAGACGGGGGTGGGATTCATTTCCTCACACTCACACAGCGCCGTGTTGGGCCCCACGCGCGCTCATCACGCGTTACTTCGCGGGCTACCCTTGTCCCCTACTTCATCACTATTATATTGTATTTGTATGCGGACGTGAATGGGGAGCCTCTCTTGATGTTAAAGGCGTCTTGTGTGAAGGCGCTGCAGTGACCAGTCCAATGGCAGCTCTGTTTGAGGCATACGGCTGAGAAGCACGGGGCAGCGCGGAGAAAGGCAAGAGGGCGGGATAATCCCGCCCTCTCGTGCATGCAGGAAGCCTCGCTGGAGGCCCCGCGCAAAAGCTACGGAAGAACGCTGGTTGCGCCGGGAACGTCCTTGCCGGTCAGGTCTCGATAGGAGGCCTGTAGCAGACCGACGGAACGCTTGAAGTTGTGAATCGCCGAGGATCGCCCGTCCATGTTCTCCAAGCCACGGACGAATCGATAGTTGTAGATGGCGTTCTTCTGCTTTTCGTTGGCCTTGGCCAGGTCGTCCCGGTTAAAGTACGGATTGCCCTGGATAGGCCTGATGCCGGAGTCGGATATTGCCTTTAGAAGCACATTCAGCAGACCCGCTACCTCAGTCTGAACGCCTTCCACCTTGCCGTTGCCGTCATAGTCAGCTTTGGCCGGGAAGTTGAACTCAGTGAGGCCTGGGTGGCACTGCTGACAAGCCGCCGTATACTGAACCTTGCCATCGGGGCTCAGCGCGTTGAAGGAATGGTCGCCCACCTTGAGCCGGTTTGGATCCTTGGTGTCCGTCGATACGGGCCACATGTGGCAGGCCACGCACGGGCCAGGGGTCTCACCCAGGAACAGCTTGGCGGATGGGTTGTTGGGATTGGCGACGGGCGCTGTTCCCACGATGGAGCCATGCGGCGAGTTGGGAATGGCTAGACCGTAGTCGACGCCATCGGTATCGCTCAGCATCTCGACCGCGGCGCTATAATGCGGGTAGCTGCCTTTAAGCGCATCGGCTGGCACTGTCCTCGAATTGTGACACTCGGCGCAGGTGGCCGACAAGCCGAGGTTCTTTGTTATGCCCGCTACTTCGACCGGGACGTCGCCTACGCGAAGCTGGGCCTTATTTGCCTCCGAGTGAGGGTCGTGGCAGGCAGCACAGGAAAGGGCCTCTGCGTTGTTGTTCCAAGATGCCTGCTCGGTCGGGTTCTTCGTAAACGAGATGTAGCCCTCACCCGAGTGGCAGCGCACGCAGGCTTGGCGGCTGGGTCCGGTCGGATAGGTCCATGCCCGCGAGTTTTCCTCAGAGTGCTTGGCGTTCCTCAGCTCCGAGCCCCTGATGTGGCTTCCGCCTGTGTCATGGCACTGATTGCAGACGCCTGAATCCACGCTGGAGGCCATCTTGGCGCCCTTCAGGACGTGATCCTTGGCGGGGCCGTGGCAGGCTTCGCACTGGATGTTGGCCATGTTCTTCAGTTCCTTGGGCACGGCGTCCCAGTTGCCCTCGCCCTTCTTGATACTCTCCAGGGATGGGAACTGCCATCCGAGCTTAGCCTGGACGTCGGCGAAGCCGCCGTTGGAGGCTCCGATGTAGTATCCAGTTGTGTGGCAGCGGATGCAGCCTTCATTGTATTTGGTGGTTGCCGGGTCGGCCCCGCCGTCGATATCTCGGGTGAATTTCGTGGCGTGCTTGGTCTTGCTCCACTCGGCGACCTTGGCCGGGTGACAGTTCACGCAGCCACCGGCCTCGACGCCAATGTACTCGCCGGCCTGAACTTGTACGCTGGCCATGGGGCTGCTGCCGCTGGCGTTGGTGGCGACCAGGTCAATCTTGTAGATTCCGCTGACGTCAGGAGTAAACCACACCGCGCCTGTAGTTGCATCTCCGAGAATGGCGCTGGAGGCGTTGGGTTTGCTCAGGGTCCACTGATACTTGGCCGTGGCGCTCTTCGCGTCCTCCGGCACTCCCTGGATGGTCACAGGGGCGCCGATCGAGACATTATTCAGCCCGGTCGAGCCCATGGCCACCGGGGCCCCGGTGCTGGACAGAAGGGCTACGAATCCGTTGGGATCGGCCGCATTGGCCGGCACGGGGAGGACCTTCACATCCACCTTGGGAACTCCGGCCACCGGCTCGGCGGCCCGACCTAACATCGCCGGTCCGGCCGCGTATGCTAAGGCCAGCAGTCCTGCAACGGCGCAGGACAAAAGGATCGCTCGCTTCATTGCACTCAACCTTTCCTTTCCCTCCTCGCATCCTTGCGGGGACACGTCGTCAGCGTGCTACCCAGCCACACACGGCGAGAAGGACAACTGGGAACCCTGGGGACCCATACATCGCCAGTACGATTGACCAGGCTCGCTTCCGTCGAGACCTGTGGCGACTGCGCTCTATACGTCAGACGCCATGAAGCAATTCGGTAGTGCGATCGTTCCGATCGCTCGATCAGATCTGCGCTCGATCATCACCTCCGCGTTCTGGAAACGCCCCGGCAACGCATGCCGGAGGAACTCTCGTCTCCTAAGTTGGCACGGAAACGTCAAGAGACGTTCTGGCGGACCTCTAGACGGATGCTATATCTCTAGGCGGGTTTGTGGCATTGCTGGCACACGGAGTCCGCGCGGCCCTGATGGCTGGGCTGCAGTCCCATGCCACCAGGCGCACCAGCGCCGGGACCACCGACGGTATGACAGACAGTGCAGGTCGTACGACCTGCGTGATTGCTCGGAATGGCGGGTATTCCGCCTGCCGCGGCGCTGGCTGCCGGCGAGCTAGCCGCCGGAGCACTGGGCGAAGCCGCGGGCTTGCTTGGAGCGGGCGAGGCCGGCGAAGCCGCGGGCGATGACGGCGACGCGGCCGGCGAAGCTGCGGGCGACGACGGCGATGCGGCCGGCGAGGTCGTCGTAGCTGGTTTGCTGGCCGCGGGCGACGATGGCGACGCGGCCGGCGCGGACGAAGAAGACGCCGACGGCGCGGGCGAGGCCGGCTTGGATGGCGAAGCCGCGGGCGAAGACGAGGCGGCTGCTTTGGTCGGAGCAGTGCTGGGCTGTGCTGGTGCTGACGAGTTACCACAGGCGGCGATAGCTGTGACCGAGAGAAGAGCAACGGCAAGTACGATGATGGGCTTGACTAGCTTCACTAATAGACCTCCTTTGGTCCGTACGGGAGAAGCGTGCGATAAAACAAACAAAAAGCCCTGGAGGCGTTACCCCCCAGCCCACAACCAGCCATCAGCCATGAGCCCGACAAGGGCAGCCCAGGACTTCCAGTTTCGAACGCCGCCTCAGGTCAAGCCAGAACGCGTTCCTGCCAATCATCGGGCAGGAACAGGGACAGAACACGCTTAACCCGTAGCTCGGATTACAAATCTAAGATACCATCAATCAGGCACTTGTCAATGCGTGACCCTGGGGGTACTTTCGTACTAATGTGGAACATTGAGGAAAGAAAAGGAGCGCAAAGCAGCTAACTCAGCCGCTCTCTATCCTCCGTCAGGTAGGCGTCGACGGCGGCGGAGATGGCGGCCACACGACGATTGTTCTTCATGCCAGCGAAGATACCACTCAACGATCGCTCCGCCATAATCCGGCGCACGTCGTCTTCAACGCAGGGGTGCTCCTCCAAGAAGCGTGTCGAATAATCGCCCCGACGGAAGTCCTTGCTTTCCAACACGGCCTTGAGGAACGGCAGATTCGTAGTCACTCCCAGAATGACGTACTCGAAGAGGGCCCGACTCATGCGCTCGATGGCCTCGTCGCGCCAGCGGCCCCACACGATCAGCTTGGAGATCAGGGAGTCGTAGTAAGGGGTGATGGTATATCCCATGTGCACCCCGCTATCCACGCGCACCCCAATTCCGCCCGGGGAGCGATAGCCCTTGATAGTGCCCGGCGAGGGCGCAAAGTTGGCCAGCGGATCCTCGGCATTGACCCGGCATTCGATGGCCCAGCCGGTCAGTTGGATTTGCTCCTGGCGATAAGGCAACGGCAATCCGGCTGCAATACGGATCTGGGTCTTCACCAGGTCTATGCCGCTACGCACCTCTGTGATTCCGTGCTCCACCTGAAGCCGAGTGTTCATCTCGAGGAAGTAGTATTCGCCGTCCGCGTAGATAAACTCCACCGTTCCAGCGTTGACATAATCGACAGACCGAGCGACCCGCACCGCGATCTCCCCCATCTCGGCCCGCAAATCGGGCGACATGACTGGCGAGGGCGATTCCTCGATCAGCTTCTGATGTCGCCTCTGGATAGAGCACTCGCGCTCATCGATGTGGACAGTGTTGCCGAAGCGATCGGCCAGCACCTGGAACTCGATGTGATGCGGATGGCGCAGGTACTTCTCCATGTACACGGTCGGGTCGCCAAAAGCCGAGCGTGCCGACGACTGTGCATGCTCCAGGGCCCACGGAAGATCGTCCTCCTGCTCCACAACCTGCATGCCGATCCCTCCACCGCCAGCAGCGGCCTTGATCAGCACCGGGTACCCGATGTGTCGCGCCTGTACTCGCGCCTCCTCCAGACCAGAAAGTGCCCCCGTCCCGGGCACCAGGGGTACGCCTGCCTTGGCCATCAGGGCCCGTGCGCCCACCTTGTTCCCCATGGCGGCGATCGACTCGCTCCGCGGGCCGATGAAAGTGATGCCCTCCGCCTCGCAGGCGCGGGCGAACTCCGCGTTCTCCGAAAGGAAGCCATAGCCCGGATGGATGGCATCCGCGCCGCTCTTTTTCGCCGCGTCGATGATACGCTCTATCGAGAGGTAGCTTTCGCGCGCGGGCGCTGGTCCGATGGGATAAGCTTCGTCCGCGTAGAGGGCGAAGAAGGAATGCTTGTCGGCCTCTGAGTACACGGCCACCGACACGATGCCTAGCTCGCGGCAGGCGCGCATGACGCGCACGGCGATCTCCCCACGGTTGGCGATCAGGATCTTCTTGAACACCTTACTCCTCCCCGCCCACGAGCAACACCACCTCGCCGGACTCCAGCGTCTGTCCCTCGGCCACGTAGATCTCCTTGACCACGCCCTCCGTATGAGCCACGATGTTGCTTTGCATCTTCATGGCCTCCATGATAGCCACGACATCACCACCGCGGACGTGGTCGCCCACGCTCACCCGGAATTTTAAGATAACACCATGCATCGGGGCGGTGACTGCCCCTTTGGCAAGCGGGACTGGCGGATGCTTGGTAACCACCTGCACCTGCTCTAGCACTTCGCGCTCGCCGTCCGGCACAACCTTGACCTCGAACGACTCGCCATCCACCTCGACGGTGAAGAAGCGTGGGCCTGCCAGAGCTGCCGGCGTGTTCTCGGCACTGGTCCGCCGTGGAGCAATCGGCTCTTCTTTTGCCTGACCTTTGAGGAACTTGGCGGCGACGTCGCCGTAGAGAGCGAACGTGAGCACGTCTTCACCATGATCGGGGATGCCCAGCTCGCGCATCTTCTCACGGGCCGTGTCCAGTTGTGGAGGAATCAGATCGGCCGGCCGTCGGGTGATGAGCTCGGCGTCGCCGATCACCGAGCGTCGCACGTCTTCGTCAAGTGGACCGGGCGGCTGTCCATACAGCCCGCGGAAGTAGTCCTTGACCTCCTGAGAGACCATCTTGTAGCGCTGTCCCGTGACCACGTTGAAAACCGCCTGTGTGCCAACAATCTGGCTGGTGGGCGTAACCAGTGGCGGAAAGCCCATCTCCGCCCGCACGCGCGGCAGCTCCTTGAGCACATCCGGGAATCTGTGCATGGCGTTCTGGGACTTGAGCTGAGACACCAGGTTCGAGATCATGCCGCCCGGAATCTGATGCGCTAGCACGCCGGTATCCACCCGCTCGGCGATCGGATCGAGGAGCCCCATGTACTTGTCGCGCAACTGCTCGAAGTACTCGGCCGCTTCCGCCAGCATGTCTATGTCGAGCCCTGTGTCGTGGGGTGTGCCGTGCAGGGCCCCGACCACACTCTCCGTCGGCGCATGGCTGCTACCGCCGCTCAGGGGCGAAATGGCCGTGTCCACGATGTCAACGCCGGCCAGGCAAGCGGCAAGGATACTCATGGGCGCCATGCCGCTTGTGCAGTGGGAGTGCAGGTCGACAGGAATCGCCACTCGTTGCTTGATGGCCCTGACCAGCTCGGTCACGGCCTGAGGCGAGATCAGACCAGCCATGTCCTTAATGCAAATGGAATCGCAGCCTAGTCGCTCCAGTTGCTGGGCCAAAACGGCGAAGCTCTCGATGGTGTGGACCGGGCTAACCGTGTAGGAAATAGCCCCCTGGGCGTGCTTTCCGGCTCGCTTCACCGCCCTGATAGACGTTTCCATGTTCCGAATGTCGTTCAGCGCATCGAAGATGCGGAAGATATCGACGCCGTTTTCGGCTGCCCGTGCAACGAAGTGCTCCACCACGTCATCCGCGTAGTGACGGTATCCCACCAGGTTTTGTCCGCGCAGAAGCATTTGCAGAGGCGTGCGCTGCATGCGCTTCTTGAGCTGGCGCAGCCGATCCCACGGATCCTCGTTGAGGAAGCGGATGCACACGTCGAAGGTCGCGCCGCCCCACACCTCCAGAGAGTAGAAACCAATGCGATCCATCAGATCGGCAATCGGCAGCATGTCCCGCGTTCGCATGCGTGTCGCCAGCAATGACTGGTGCGCGTCGCGTAGGGTCACGTCTGTAATGAGTAATCTTGCCATGATCCATCACCTGTTCTGTTGGTGCCACCGGCACGACGTCGGGCGGGGCGGGCATAAAGACGAGGCAGTTGTTATCAAGAGGAGACGACGAATATCTCACCGCAACTCGGGGCTCTGCCGGAGATGATATCGCCAGCTCTGCGGCACAACGTTGTGATAGGCGCTCCTCATGGATGGCTCGCGAAGCAGGTTGTTCCTATATCTGTCAGGCGATTTTACGATATATAGGGCGTTGACGTCAACGCATGCGAAGTCACGTTGAAGCCGGGGTTCGTCGTTTGTTTGACGACTTCAGCCAGAATCTAGTGGGATGCATGGCGGTGCGTCGTTTGACTGGAAAGAGTCGTTGTGCTACAATCCACGCTGGAAACAGGAATAGGTTCTAGGTGCCCCGCAAGGGGAGAATAGGGAAGCCGGTGGAAAACCGGCGCGGACCCGCCACTGTAAGTGGGGAGTTCCCCCGTACTATGCCACTGCCGCAAGGTGGGAAGGCACGGGGGAGCACAGATCCACGAGCCAGGAGACCTGCCTAGACTTCTCGACCACGTGCCCGAGGTAGGTGTGGGTCGCTCATAGCGTATGCTTGAAGCCCCTCGATTGGCTCGAATGCTGGTCGAGGGGCTTTGTTTTTGTCCGAACGGCAGCCGCGGAGGACCGATCGTCCCACCCAATCTTGCCTGCCAGAGAGCCCGCGGCTGGCGCCGATGGATCCTGTGTCTCAACGAGGTGGAGCTTGGACGCTATCGTAACCGCTCGCATAGATGAGTTTCGGTATGTACGGGGAACGTCACCAGCCATTCGCTCGATCGATCTCAACGTACGTACGGGTGAGTTCGTGGTCATCACCGGTCCGGCCGGCGCAGGCAAGACCACGCTCTGCTATTGTCTGTCCGGTATCATCCCCCACTTTACCGCCGGGACTTACAAGGGTGACGTCACCATCAAGGGACGCGATCTTTCCCATCTGCGGTTGCCTGAACTGGCCGGGCTGGTGGGACTGCTGCTTCAGAGGCCGGAAAACCAACTCTTCAATCTGACCGTTCGGGAGGATGTGAGCTTCGGACCGGAGAACCTCTGCCTGGATCGCGACACCATTCGGAGCCGCTTGAACGACAGCCTATCGTTTGTGGGAATGACGCATCTCGCCGAGCGGATGTGCCACGGCCTTTCCGGAGGTGAGGCTCAACGGATAGTGTTGAGCTGCGTTCTGGCGATGGACCCCGACCTCTTCATTCTGGATCAGCCTGCCGCACAACTCGATCCTGTGGGCCGACAACAGGTCTACGAGAACATCTTCCGTTTGAACAGAGAAGCTGGCAAGACAATCATCGTAGTGGAAGACCGCCTGGGTGACCTGCTGCC
The DNA here is from genome assembly GCA_004297765.1 of Chloroflexota bacterium. GTDB lineage: Bacteria > Chloroflexota > Dehalococcoidia > FW602-bin16 > FW602-bin16 > FW602-bin16. The sequence goes on from SCTZ01000136.1 coordinate 25,099, forward strand.
GTTCGCCTCTCGCATGATCCTGATGAGTCAGGGAGAGATCATGAAGGACGCTCGACCGGCAGAGTTCTTCTCGGACGAAGATGTCCTGCGCTCCGGAATACGGGTGCCCGCTGCCGTTACGCTGCGGCATGTGCTCGAGCAAGGCGTGCCGGATCCTGACCGGCTATGTCTGACACACGCCGGCGTTGTCCGTCAGGATGGACCGCTGGTCGGCTCGGTCAGGCCGAGCGGGAAGCCCCCCGGAGCCGAGGACAAGTCGGCTACCTCCAAGCATAGCGGTTTACGGACAGTGGCCGAGGTGCAGGATCTCTGGTTTCAGTACCCCAGATCAGAACGCTGGGCTCTCCAGGCTGTGAGCCTGGCCTTCAAAGCGGGTGAGCTCAGCGCACTTATCGGAGAGAACGGCGCCGGGAAGACGAGCCTGGCGAAACAACTGGCTGGACTTCTGAAACCGACCCGCGGCCGCGCGCTGATCGACGGACAGGACATCGCCCGCCTTTCCGGCATCCGCCTATCCGATTCAGTCGGCTATCTGTTTCAGGACCCGGACTGCCAGATCTTCTGCAACTCGGTGTTCGACGAGGTCGCTTTCAGCTTGAAGCTCAGGAAACTACCGGCGAGACAGATCGAGGAACGGGTGAAGAGCGTTCTGGACAAACTGGGCCTGCTGGCGGAAAGGGACAACCACCCGTATAGGCTAAGCCGCGGACAGCGCCAGCGCCTGGCCCTGGCCACAATTCTGGTCCACGAGCCACGCATCCTCGTGGCCGATGAGCCGTCCACAGGTCTGGACTACCGGGAGACACTGGAGACCCTGGATCTGCTGGCACAATTCTGCCAGAGCGGCGGCACCGTCATCATGATCAGCCACGACATGGAAATGGTCCTGCGGTACGCGCATAGGTCGATTGTGATGGCCGGCGGAAGAGTGCTGGTAGACACGCCTACCGCGGAGATCGAGGCACACCAGGACGCCTTGACCAAGGCGGCAGTTGAGCCCGCACCATTGCTCTGCAACCGGTGAACTGATGCGTATCCGCTGAATCCGACTGATCGGACCGATCCACGCGTTTTCACCTGCCAGATCACGAGTAACACAGCGCCACACATGCACATACTTTTGAGGAGGATAACATGTCAAAAGGCAACACGGCGACCGCAACCATCGCGACTCCACTCCCACGCGCACGCTTCGCACGGTTCGACACGAAGGCGATAATCGGAGGCGTTTTCTTCGGCATTGTGATGGTGCTCGTTCTGCAGATCACAGACCGGGCCGATGTCGCCCTCACGGGCGGATCCTTTCTCATTTTCGGTGGCATCTCCTGGGCTGGGATCATGGGCGTCTCTACCTTGTTGTGCCGACAGCCCGGCGGCGTCATCGCGGGCCTTATACAGGGAGTTCTGGCCATAGTGACAGGAGCTTCGCCTTTGGCCCCCACTTTCCCTATTGTCAACGCCGCAGGTTCGCTCGCCTATTCCGTGGTCGCTTCCAGGCTATCGATGAACAGTTGGATTCACCACGTTCTGGCCCAGGCAGCCGGCAATATCGTCGGTAATCTGCTGGTGGCGGTCGGACTGTTCTACATTCTGCATCTGCCTGTGGAGATCATCATTCTCTCCAGCGGGGTCACCGCGGTTGTGTCCATCATCGGAGGAACCCTGTTGACCAAGCTGGTCAGTGACGCGGTGGCGAAGTCCGGCGTGTTGGACTAAGAGCCGGCGCGGTCGAGGAGTTAGCATGGCGCTGGTGCCCTCCTACACTTTTCAGGACACGTTCTTTCATCGGCTGGACCCGCGCACTAAGCTAGTATGGCTGGTTGCGATGCTGGTGCTCGTTTTCGGAAGCACCAGCATCGCCGTGCCGGTAGGGCTCACGGCGGTGGTTCTGGTTTCGTTCTGGGCAGCCAGGCTCGATCTTCGAAGCCTAGCACCCATGGCGAAGCTGGTTGGATCGCTGGCAATCGGCATCTTCCTGGTGCAGGGACTGTTTCACTCCGGCGGGGATGTCCTCTTTCAGTTGGGTCCGCTGGGACTCCACACGCAGGGGCTGCGGCTCGCAGCTCAGGTGGTTGCGCAACTCTTCTGCATGTTCCTGCTCTGTGTGCAGTTTCTGACCTGGACACATCCGACCGATCTATCTCTGGTTCTCGTGAAAGCAAGGGTGCCCTACAGATACGCGATGCTGGTGGGGCTCGCCCTGCGTTTCCTGCCGGTGTTGGAGGAGGAGTTGCGGGAGATCCTGGAGGCGCAGCAGGCGCGGGGAGTGGATCTGCGTGGCTCGTTACGACGGGGTCTGGCCATGGTTCCGATTGTGGTGCCCTTCTGTCTGCGAACGCTACGTCGATCGAACGAGGTGGCGCTGGCAATGGAGCTGCGGGGCTACGGGTTCCGACCGCACCGGACGTTTGTGCGGACCATCCGCTACCGCCCGATCGACTACGCCGTGAGCGCGGGGCTGGTCATGTGCGTTGTAGCCTTCTTTGTGGGACGCGCCTTCTACCCGGCCATAGCATAGTCGGCGGCCTATTAGCACTACAACCGCACTTTGCCGAATCTGTCATTCCGAGGCGCGCACGCCGAGGAATCCGCGCCCCTGGCGCCCGGAGTCGAGGGGCACGGATTCTTCGCCTCCGCTGCGGCTCCGGCTCAGAATGACACAGAATTGGAGCTGTCGTCGAGTGTCATGATCGCGACAATTCAAGAAGGGAGAATCCGTTGAGGCAGGACTTTAGAAGCTACCTCGATCAACACGAATCAGCGATGCCATCAGACGTCAAGCACTTCACACAGGAAGTCGATCCAAAGTACGAAATCACCGCCTTGATGATGCAGTACGAGAAGATGCATTACTACCCCCTGCTTGTCTTCGAGAACATCAAAGGTTCCACCATGCCACTGGTGACGAACGTAATAGGCAGCAGACAGCGCATTGCCGCTGCGCTGGGAGTCGGGGAAAGGCAACTCGTGCAGGAGTGGCGGCGACGACGCGCGATGCGCTTCGAGCCAAAGATTCTGAACGACGCACCTTTTCAGGAGAACATATCTGTCGGCGACGAGATCGACCTGACCCGCTTTCCCATCCTGACCCACTTCCCCATCGACGGGGGACCATACATCACGGCTGGACTTGTGGTCGCCAAAGATCCCGTCTCCGGAGCGAGCGCTATCAGCTACCACCGGATGCAACTCAAAGGAAAGGACAAGCTTGGCATCAGCCTTCATTCGCGCAGGAGGATCTGGGAGTACCAGCGACGCGCGGAAGAGATGGGGAAGAACCTAGAAGTGGCCGTCGTCATCGGCAATCATCCCGTGCTGTCTCTTGGATCGCTGGCACTCCTGCCATTGAACGAAGGCAAGTTCGAGCTGTTGGGTGGTCTTTTTGGTGGACCGCTGGAGATCGTGCGATGCCGGACCGTGGATCTGGAAGTGCCGGCCGGAGCCGAGATCGTCATCGAGGGAGAGATACTCTCGGGTGTTCGGGAGCCCGAGGGTCCTTTTGGGGAGTTCACCGGGTACGCCTCCTACCGAAGCACCGAGCACGTCTTCCGGGCCAAGGCCGTCCTGCACCGCAACAACCCTATCTACCAGAGTATCTGTCCCGGATACTGCGCCGAGCACAACACGGTCCTGGCCGTGCATCGGGAGGGAGACCTCCTGGAGGCACTGCAGCGCGCCTTGCTCGACGTGCGAGCCGTTCACGTCCCACACTCCGGCTGCGGCATCTTTCACGCTTACATTTCCCTCCATAAGACGGCAGAGGGGCAAGCCCAACAGGCGATGTTCATCGCCTTTGGCATCGACCACGGCACGAAGCTGGCGGTGGTGGTGGACGAAGACGTGGACGTCTTCAACGAATCGGAGGTGCTGTGGGCAATGGCGACAAGGCTTCAGGCGAGTAAAGGCGTGCTGATCGCGCCAAAAGCCCTGGGCATACTGCTCGATCCCTCGACCGGAGCGGACGGGGCAACAGACAAGATGGGGATCGACGCGACCAAGCCGTTGGCGAGTTTTGCCTCCACTTTGACATTTCCGGAGGAGGTCACCGAAAGTATCAAGAGGTTGCTATGAAAGGATGTGGTACAATGACGCTAGCGTTCTTGCTGGCACAAGAGAGGAAGATAGCATTATGTCTGCTCGGGAGCACCTGATTATTGAAGAGACTGTTTAATATCGATGCCCTGAAGGGCTTTGCCATCCTCCTGGTCGTGCTCGGCCATGCCATCCAGCCTAATGATCCCAGCCACGATAGCACTATAGCCTTCCGGGTCATTTACTCTTTTCACATGCCCCTCTTCATGTTCTTGAGCGGCTATCTGGCGTGGGATCGCCGCCTCAGTCTGGTGAAGAAGGCGATCACGCTGCTGGTACCGTTTGTCTCGTGGTACTGCATCAGCTACCTCGTCACCGGGACTTACCAGCATCTTTCCCCTATGGCGTTTCTGTGGCGCGTGATCCTCGATCAGGACTGGGGACTGTGGTTCCTATGGGTGCTGTTCGCGAATTTCTTTGTTCTGAGCCTCGCTCTCAGAGTACCACGCCGATATCAGGATCTGGCAGTTGTGGCGGCCGCTGTGTCTATCAAATTCGTGTCGATCCCCTGGGAGATCGTCGGCTTCGAGCTCATCCAGTGGTACTTCACCTTCTTCGCGGCTGGCTACCTGATCGCCAAGCATCAGAGTAGCCTGATCAGGTGGAGGAGACCGGCTCAGGTCGTGTCCATCGTGTTTTTTCCATTTCTCGTCTCGTTCTGGTACAAGAGCGATTCGCCGAGCTTCCTGCCCTACCTGCGGGATACGTTCAGCGCGTACAACCTGCCGGGCTTGGATCTGATCTTGTCTGCCTACGCTTACGTGGTCCCGTCTCTGGGAATCGTGCTGGCCTTCCTATTGATCTCGGTCCTGCAACACTATAGCATCTTCGCGGCGTTGTGCTGGCTTGGGTTGGTGACAATGGAGATCTTCCTCAGCCACGAGCTCTTCATATACTTCCTGACGCAGACGCTGGGTGCTGGAGGTAGCCGCATCGTCCCGTACTTCTTGAGCGCGCTGATTCTCTCGCTGACGTTGTCGTTCTTGCTAAGGAGATCAAAGCTCTTGAGCCTGGCGCTCCTGGGCAAGCAGGACAGGCAGTTGCTAGGCGCGAGGCACGGACGGGCCAGCGGTGTGCCGTGGGGCGTCCTTCCGCGGAAGGACGATCCCGGTGTCCGCCCGACTGGCCGCGCCGTCGCCGTCGACGATTCCCCATTGATCATTGGAACACCGCGCGCAGTCGCCGCCGACGATCCCTGTGAGCATTCGGGGCCCCGCGCGCCGCGTACTGGCATTATGTAGCGTTAACAAATAATAAACGTTTCGCTTTTTCGCCCCTTTTTGCCTGCTAAACCCTTGACGGGAGGACCGCGAGCTATTAGTCTTTGCATGTCGAGCGTTCGAGCGGGAACCTGGTTCGGACAATGGCTCGACGGCGGCGATGGAGCCGTGTTTCTTGCGACGCTCGCGTCATCTCTGGCGGGAGAGGCAGGATATGCAAGGTCGAGTCTTGCTGGTAGACGACGATAGCGTGAGTCTGGCGATGTTGCGGGTGTGCCTGGAGACGATGGAGCCGGCGGTGGAGGTGGTGGGCCAGGCCACCGACGCGGAGCAGGCTCTGAGAATGGCCATCGAAGAACGCCCCGACGTGGTGCTGGCGGACTTCGCGTTGCCGCGACAGACCGGATTGCAGATGGCCAGTTGGATCATGCGCGCTTCGCCCCAGACGCAGGTGATCCTGCTGTCGGAGTACGACGAGCCGTGGATCCGGTACCAGAGCGCACGGGACGGCATCTTCGCCTTTCTGAAGAAGGACGAGCCCCTGCCCAAGATACACCGGACCGTGGTAGATGCCCTTCAAGCATCTTACCCTACGGCCGTCGATGACGGAGAACGGCCTCCCGCACCTCAGCCGGACGAGACGCCGGACGATGGGATAGCACCGATGCGGCTCGCCCCACGGGAAACAAGAGTCATCGAGCTAGCCGCCCAGGGATATTCTACTCGCGGGATAGCCGAAGAGCTGAACATCACGTTCAACACCGTGCGGGACCACCTGAAGCACGTCTACCGCAAGCTCGGCGTCCACAGTCGCCACGAGGCCGTCCTCGCTTTTCAGAGGCGAATGGGGTAGCGCCATCCAGACCGCTGCGGTCTCGAAGACCGCGGCGGTCTCGCGCTTGCTCCTGGGCGACACGCCTACTTCTCCCACCTTCCCCATTCTGCGGGGCTGATCCATTCTTCCTTCGCAGCGCAATTGATTGCCATCGTTCTATCATATCGCTCTTTACGAGAGAGGAAGCATGGGGTCGCGGCGTCAACGGATTAGGCAGCGGATAAGCTGATAAGATCCCCCAACTCCCCAATAAATCCCCCATTCTGAGGGATAACAATCCTCCAACTGATGGATTGCCGTTATGGCCGCCTCTGTGAGACACTACTCTGGCCCAACCCTCTTTGACCGGCGCGGCAGGGCACCCATGCCGGGCGGCCGTGGTGCCAACGGATAAGCGGATATCTTGCTCGCCATATCGCAGCCTCTGGCGGTGACGTAAGTGGTGCACGAACATGCCGCAAGGCATGGGTGTGCGACAATCCTATCCGCTTATCCGCTGTCTATCAGCTGACACCGTGGCCCGGTCAGGGAGACAGACACTGCGGATCGAAAGCGAGGGAGGTGAGGACAAGATGTCACTCGGGCCGATAGAGTTTGGAATCATTGCGCTGCTAGTAGTGATCGTCCTCGGCGTCGGAAAGCTAGGCAGCGTGGGAGGCGCGCTGGGCAAGAGCGTGAAGGAGTTCAGGCAGGAATTGGGCGGCACGGAAGAGCTCGGAGAAGACAGCAGGCGTGCCAGTGATGGCTAGACAACTATCTCGAGACGGTCTTGGAAGTGGCCGCGGGAGGAACTGTCAGCGGATTTTGGGAGCGGATCGACCGGATTGATGGGCCATCCGGTCGATCTGTTCCCTGAACCCGATGACAGCTCCTCTATCCAGCGCCCATTCCGCGATTCCGAGATACTGTGTGAGAGGCCAGATCCAGTGCACGGTGCTCCCAGGACGAACCCGACCTTTTCACTCTCTCTTGGACGCGAGACCGACACAGCCCAAACAAGAACAAACTACACAAGGAGGACATGCATGCCCCGCACTGTCACAGTCGACAACGTTCAGGTTCAACGTGTTCAGTTTCTGAAGGACCTCACCGGCAGCATACACGTCTACATCGAGTACAACGTCCGGGCCGGCGATCAGACCGTGCGGCCGGTTCTGCAGGACATCACGCCCCGCCTGAGCACGGCTCGCAAGGCTGCGGCCCAGTCCATCTTCGACGGTCTCGCCCAGGACATAGCGGCAATTGAGTTGGCATGAGGAGCAACGGTGTGGGCAAGGTACGACTACGAGAGACAGGGCAGACTGACGGGAGCGAGACCGCGCCGGCTCAGAGTATTTCCCTAAAGCCGATGCGCGTCTCGGGCGTGGTGGTGCGTAAGGCAGACCTGATTGAAGCGCTCATCGTCTACGTGCCGGCGCTGCGGGACATCCAGGTCACTGAGGACGGAGAGCAGTTTTGGCTGATATTGAACGAAGGAGTCCACGATGAGGATTCGACTGCGCAGCAGTAGAGAGACGACGGCATTGGCCGAGATCAGTCCACCGAAAGAGCCCACATCCATCAATGAGCCGGGCGGCCCGCAGAACGGCGTCACCCATCGACAGTTTCTGAAGATGTGCGGGCTAGGGGCCCTGGGCGGCGGAGCCGCGATCCTCGCCGCCGGAGCGGGACAACTGGTTGCACCAGCGACCCCCGTGTCAGCACAGAGTTACAACGAGGACCTCCTGGTCAATAGCCCATACAACCTATACGTTGGCGGAAAGGTCGGCATCGGCGCCACCACGGCTTCGGAATCCCTCGATATCACCGGTGGCAATATCAAGCTCTCGACTGCCAACAGCTCGATCCTCCTGTACGGGAACGGCGCGGGGGGAGTGATAGTCAATGACAATACGACGGCCAACAGCGGTTACGGCCAAGTCAACAGAAATAGTGGCGCGCTTTCCATAGCGACCAACAAGACCGGGTCCGGGACGGCCGGTCCAATCACGCTCAGTCCTAACACGGTGGAGGTCATGCGCATCGATCCCATCGGCAGGGTCGGGATCGGGAACATAGCCCCCGGCTACACGCTAGACGTTCTGGGAGACGCCAAAGTCAGCAACCACCTTTGGACAAACGATATACGGTCGAAGGAAGAAACTCCCCGGAATGTCCTCAACATCAATTACGACACACCCCAAAATGTCTTCCTGTTCAACGGGATTACCAGCGGCAATCCGACGTTGCGGCTCTACGGCTGGAACCCTAACGCTGAAGGTCCCGGAGTTGGAGGAAGGAACAACACCGACCTGGCGGTCAACTCGGCCGGTCATTTCGCGATCTATCCGAACATTGACAAGCACATCCTCCTAAACGTCAGTGGAACAGGCAATGTCGGCATCGGAAGATCAACTCCTGCCGGCAAGCTCGACGTAGGCGGGGATATCTTCGTCAACGGCACAGCAGCCATTGGCTCGGATGGCGTGGCGAAGCAGTGCTACTACGCGCAGTGATCGAGGGTTTGCCTGAGAGAGCCGGTCTGAGGACAGATAGCGAGCGCTAGACCGCGGCGGTTTCGGAAACCGCCGCGGTCTGGCCGATCGGGAACAGACTACCCGCGGTGGCCTAAAGGTATCTCAGAATTGCAAAATGAAAGTTGGCGCGGGAGAAGCTGTCAACGGATTAAGGGGGACTGTTGCCGAACTCGCCTTTATTTAGCAGACATACTATAATGGGGACGTAAGTTCGAGTGGGAATGGAGTGAGCGATGCTCGGCAGGAAAGTCCCCACGGCAAAGCTGTTTTAC
>SCTZ01000137.1 GCA_004297765.1 Chloroflexota bacterium
CAGCGCGAAGAATCCGTACCTCCGGGGGCGAGGGGCGCGGATTCTTCGGCGTGCGCGCCTCAGAATGACCGACAGAGGCGGTGCTCAAGATGAGAAGTTCGATGAACTACGGTTGTAGTACTAGCTTTCGCCTGCGAATCACCGCTGCCCGTTTGAGGCCATCCCTCTTGCTCGGTTCCACTACTTGCCCGATGCGCACGGGCCTTGACCAGAGTTGCAGTACGTGGTATTCATGAAAGAGCCAGGGCTGAAGGCGCCCGGATGCCGTCGCGAAGCCATCCCTGGATCTACTCGGAGGTGAATGTGGCTACGATGCTTCCGATCAAGGCATCGGATATCCATGCTGGCCAGGGCAGAGCAATCGACGTCTCTGGCGAGCAGTATGCCACCTACGATGAGGGACAGTCCACCATTGTGATGGAGACATGAGCAAGCCACACAGGCGATCGCATCGTCTCTGGCTCTACCTGGCGGTCATGGGACCTGGCATCATCGCTGCCAGCGCGGGCAACGACGCTGGGGGTATCGCTACGTACTCCTCCGCCGGGGCCGCTTTTGGCAACAGCATGCTGTGGCTGATTCTGGTGCTGATGTTCATCCTAATCGTGGTCCAGGAGATGGCCGCACGCATGGGCGCTGTTACCCACCGGGGGTTATCCGACCTTATCCGCGAGACCTTCGGGGTGCGCTGGACCACGTTCGCGATGCTGGTGTTGCTGGTGGCCAACGGCAACATCGTCGTGGCTGAGTTTGCCGGGATCGCGGCTAGTACAGAGTTGCTGGGCATCAGCCGCTACATCTCCGTTCCGATAATGGCCGCGATCGCCTGGCTGATCGTCGTCAAAGGGTCATACGTGGTCGCCGAGAGAATTTTCCTTTTGTTCTCGGCAGCCTTTCTGGCTTATCCAATTGCCGCCTACCTGGCCCATCCCGATTGGGGAGAGGTTCTACACGCCACGATTGTCCCTAGGATCCAGGGGAACACTGCCTTCCTCGTGATGGCCATCACCGTCGTAGGTACCACGGTGAGTCCTTACATGCAGTTCTTCTTGCAGTCCTCGGTGGTAGACAAGGGGATAGGAGTGGAAGAGTACCGCTACGAGCGCGCCGATGTGGTGAGCGGCGTGATCTTCAGCATTCTGATCGCCTTCTTCATCATGTTGTCGACCGCAGCCACCCTGTACCCGCGAGGGATTACAGTCGATACCGCCGCGCAGGCAGCACAAGCGCTAGTGCCATTCGCGGGACCCTACGCGGAGGTGCTTTTTGCAGTGGGGCTCTTCGGGGCTTCCATGCTGGCCGCCAGTGTCTTGCCCCTCTCCACGGCCTACGCCGTCTCGGAAGCGTTCGGATGGGAGCGGGGTGTCACACGAAGTTTCGGGGAGGCCAAGGAGTTCACGGCTCTCTACACGGGGCTGATAGTGATAGGCGCCCTCGTCGTACTGGTCCCGGGACTATCTCTCATCGGGATCATGCTGACCAGTCAATTCCTGAACGGCATTCTATTGCCCGTCATACTCGTCTTCATGCTTCTGTTGGTCAATCGTCGCAGCCTGATGGGGCGTTATGTCAACGGTCCGATCTACAACCTGATCGCCTGGGCCACGGTAGTCCTGGTCACGCTCGCCATTGGAGTACTGTTGGTGATGCAGATAATCTCCATGTTGTAGCGCGCATTGCGGCGCCACTCTGGCTTTCTCCTACAATGGGCAACATCGTAGAACAGATTGGCCGTACCAGTTGTGTCCGGACGCCGTATACTCTATCATCAGCGTGACCGAGTTGATTCTGGCTCGGCATCAGCTTCCACAGGTTGGGGGAGAGATATGTCTAGACCCGTCCTTGTCGAGCCGATTGGGCCCGACGGATCCATTCGCATACATCCGATCGGGACAACCCGATCACCGGTCCGCGGGCAGCAAACCGGTGGGTTTCAGGACGTAGAGAGCAGCATCGATCTAGCGCCGGAGTTCGAGAGCTATCTCCAGGGATTGGAGCAGTACTCGCATCTCATCGTCCTATACTGGATGCACGAGCAGATGATTCCAAAGGCCACAACGCGCCCACAAGGACATCCCGCCGCGCCGGAAGTGGGGATGTTTGCCTGTCGTTGACCACAGCGCCCCAACCCGGTCGGGTTGTGCACAGTGCGATTGGTGGGTATCGAGGGGACGACACTCCATGTGCAAGGACTAGACGTCATAGATGGGACGCCGGTCATTGATATCAAGCCGTACACTCCGCCCTACGACGAGCCAAAAGGCGAAGTTCGCGTGCCGGAGTGGGTTTACCGGCTCAAGTATTAGCTCTCACCGACCGCTGGACCCCTTTCGGACGGCTCTGCTCCACCATCCGTTCGTCGTGGCAGGTGGTCTCGGATGTCGTCCAGTCGGTGTGTAAGGTACTCCTGAAGCTGGGATAACTCGCGCATGACTGCTTCGCGGTAGTAGGAGCCGATCTCGCCCATTCGACGGAACTTGGCGTATCTGTTGCGGAGCAACTTGTTGGTCGAGAGCGCCTGTAGCTCGACGAGATTGCGCAGCAGAGCCGTCTTGAGGTGCCAGGCGGCCTGGTCGTGGTCCAGATGCGCCCCGCCCTCCGGCTCGGGAATGACCGCGTCTATCACGCCAAGCAGCTTGCAGTCGGGCGCCGTGAGACGCAGAGAGGCGGCCAAGTCCTGTGCCTTCCCGGCGTCCCTATATAGAATGGCCCCGGCCCCTTCCGGGGCGATGACCGAGTATATGGCGTTCTCCAGCATGAGAACCCGATCGGCCACCGCAAGAGCCAGCGCCCCTCCGCTGCCGCCCTCGCCAATGACTGCGGCGATCGTCTGTGTTGGCAGGACGGACATTTCGGCCATGCAGCGCGACAGAGTGCTGGCGATGCCACGCGTCTCGGCCTCGAATCCGCCGTTTGCACCGGGTGTGTCGACTAGTGTGACCACAGGTAGGCGAAACTTCGCGGCCAGTTGCATCAGACGAAGGGATTTGCGATAGCCCTCCGGCATGGCCCGCCCGAAGTGGCGGGCCTTTTGACCTTCCTCACCGCGGCCACGTTCTTGCGCCACGACCATGACTGTTTCCCCACCAAGATCGGCCAGACCGCCGACAACGGCCGGGTCATCGCCGAATAGTCGGTCGCCATGGAGCTCGACAAAGGTGGGCATCATGCGACCGATGTAGTCCAGACTGGTAGGCCGCTCATGGTGACGCGCCAACTGGACAGTGGACCAGGGGGTGCGCTCCGATCGCGCGATCGAGTCGTCAACTGCATCCTTGCGCTTCGCAGTCAGACGGTAGCGCTGGCTGAGGAGATCCAGTAGCACAAGCAGGGTGTCGCGCAGCTTGGCCCGATCGACGATGCGATCGATCATGCCGTGCGTGAGAAGGAACTCGGCGGTGTGCGAGCCTTCCGGGAGCTTCTCGCCGGTGGTTTGCTCGATCACGCGCGGACCGTTGAAGCCGATGACTGCTCGCGGCTCGGCGATGATGATGTCGGCCAGGCTGGCGAAGCTCGCGTAGACCCCGCCCATAGTAGGGCTCGATAGGACCGAGATGAAAGGCAGACCGGCGGCATGCAGGCGCTGCGCGGCCGCCGCCGTCTTGGCCATCTGCACGAGTGAGAGCATACCTTCTTGCATCCGCGCGCCGCCGCTGGTCGCCAGCGCAATGGCGGGCATCTTCTTCTTTGCCGCCAGCTCGAACGCTAGCGCGACCTTCTCACCCACGACGCTGCCCATGCTTCCACCGAGGAAGTCGAAATCTAGAGCCAGAATGACGGCCGGGTTGCCGCCGATCTTGCACAGCCCGGTGACTACCGCGTCGGTCAGTCCGGTCTTGCGCTGAGCTTCCTTCAGCCGCTGTCGATAGCTCATCCGGTCGGAGAAGCTCAAAGGATCGACTGATACCAGGGAGTTGTTCACCTCGCGGAACGACTTGGGGTCTACGACCATCTCGATCCGCCGTCGGGCCGGAACAGGAAGATGGTGACGGCAGTTGTCACATAAGCCATAGCTCTGATAGCTCTGCGAATCGGTCAGGCTCTTGCCACACTCGGGACAGGCGACCTGCAGTCCATGAGCCCCGGCGACGAGCTCGTACTTGTGAGGCGTGCGGAAGCTGGTGAGAAGCTCGCTCAGATTCTTCATGCTCGTCCAGTCCTTCCGGTCCCCGCGGACCCGCTTGTAGTCGCCATTCTGTTCACCTATATGTCGTCGTCTTCGTAGTAGCCGTCTCGCTCGCTTTCATCGTCGTCGCCGTCGACCAGCCCATCTTCGCGCAGTAGCTCCATCAGTCGCGAAGCCCGCACGTAGCCGACTCGCAGCCGACGCTGAAGGAGCGAGACCGACACGCGAGAGTGTTGATCGGCCAGCCGTTTCGCTTCGGCCAGGAGAGGATCGCGTCGATCTTCTTCTTGAAGCGCCTCGAAGTCCGGCGTCTGTTCGGCCGTCCAGCCCACGGGTGGGGTGGCACTTACCCAGTACCCGACCAACCGCTCTATCTCTGTATCGGTGACCAGCGTTCCCTGCAGACGAACCGGCTTCGAGGCATCGGCGGCCATGTACAGCATATCGCCGTGGCCCAGCAGCTTCTCGGCGCCCCCCGTGTCGAGGATGGTGCGCGAATCGATCTGCGACGTCACCGCGAAGCTCACCCGGGTGGGGAAGTTGGCCTTGATCAGCCCTGTGACCACGTCCACCGATGGACGCTGCGTGGCCACGACCAGATGGATCCCGGTGGCCCGGGCCAGCTGCGCCAGACGGCAGAGCATACGCTCAACCTCGTCCGCCGCCACCATCATCAGGTCGGCCAGCTCATCGATGATCACGACCCAGTACGGGAGCGCCTTGCCGTCGGCTGCCATGCGCTTGTTGTAGCCCTCGATATTGCGCACGCCGTTGCTGGCGAATTTCTTGTACCTGTCCTCCATCTCGCGGACCACCCATTTCAGGACACCCGTCACCTTCTCTGCGTCGACTACCACGGGAGCTAACAGATGGGGAATGCCGTTGTAGGGCACAAGCTCGACCCGCTTGGGGTCGACCATGATAAACCTCACCTCGTCAGGCACGGATTGCATTAGCAAACTGGCGACGATGGAGTTGATAAAGACACTCTTGCCGCTGCCGGTGGCGCCAGCGATAAGCAGATGTGGCATCTTCGACAGATCTGCGACCACAGGCTGACCCTGCACGCCCTGTCCTAGCGCAAGTCCGAGCTTGGTCTTGGTCGTAAGCTTCTGGAACGGAAAACTCTCCACGATGTGGCGCAGTCCCACCACCGCCGTGGAGATGTTGGGTATCTCGAGCCCGACCAGGGCTTTGCCGGGCACCGGCGCTTCGATTCGGACACTTGGAACCGCCAGCGCCAGTGCCAGATCGTTCGATAGCCCGGTGATCTTATTCACCTTCACGCGTGTGCGACTGATCTCTTCCAATCGCAGCCGCGGCCGGCCGTCCTTTTCGTACTTGAGTCGCCCTTCCTCGTCGCGCTCCTTCACGGTCCGCCACTTCACGTCCCAGCCGGGCTCTATTCCAAACTGCGTCACGGCAGGTCCCTGATTGACCTCGATCACGCGCGCGTCGACCCCGTACTCCCGGAGCTTGTCCTCGATCAGCTTCACGCGCTGACCGTTGTCCAGGTTTCGACCTTCCGACGTTACATTCTCCAACAGATCCATCGGCGGTAGCTTCCAGGCTGTTCCCTTCACACGACGTGCAGGCAATGGGTCGGATTTGTCCTGTGGGACGACCGCCGTCTTGGCTCGGCTGTTGGCCCGAGACGGTGTACGTGTTGGCTCGCGGACCGGCTCCTCTACCACGGTCAGATCAGACTCGACGGCGCTCCGGGCCTTGGATTCCGCAGTGTCCCCGGTGCCAAACGCTAGCACGACCTGAATGAACCAGTGCCACAGGCGGCTGACTAGACGAAGCAGCATGCGCGCTGTGTACAAGGCGATGGCCCGGGCACGTCGCGGACTGTACAGCGAAGCTGCAAGAAGCACCAGGAGTACAAGCCGTCCGATGCCCCAGACGTCAGTGCTCCCCACGATAAGCGCACCCAGCGCGCCACCAGAGCCCATGGGTTCCGGGCTGCCGGCGATTGGTGCCTTGCCTGAGCTTGGTAGGAATGCCAGCAGTCCGAAGGCCAGTGGAACGAGTGTCACCAGTGATGCCCACTGATGCCATTTGAGGTTCACGTGATAACTGTAGCGGCGCTCGAGCACCAGCAGCGCGAAAATGACAACTGCCACCAACAGCAGCAAGAAGGTGCCCAGGCCGAAGGTGTGACGCACGGCCAGCGCGGTCGGCAAAATCGCTCCTTCGACCAGCGCGGCGATGCCACGGGCGATCAAGCCCGCGATCCAGGCGACCAACCTTGGGACGTAGATAATGCCCAGGACTAGGAGGAGTATGGCCACGGGAACAAGAATGGTGGACTGGACGTGGCGACGCAGATAGGAGGTGAGCCGCTGCATGCGCGACTTCCTCCTCCGCGGGGACCACGTCCTTGGCGTTCCAGGTCGCGGGCGAACCGCAGCCACGGCTTAGACCTCCATGACGACGGGTAGCACCATCGGTCGACGCTTGGTCTGGTCGTACAGGAACTTGCTCAACGCATCTTTCACGTTCCTGTTGACCAGTGACAACTCTAGGATATGCTCGCTACCGCCGTCCATAGTCTCCACCACCAGGTCTCTGGCCATGTCGAAGAGTTGCTCGGAGTCGCGTCCGTACACGAAGCCGCGCGACACGATGTCAGGGCGTCCTACTATTTGACCGGTCTGCTTGTCCATAGCTACTATCACCACGAAGATGCCGTCTCTGGACAGGAGCTGGCGGTCACGCAGAACCACGTGTCCGATATCCCCGACACCCAGTCCATCGACGAACACGTATCCTGCCGCAACTTTGCCAACCATGCGGCCTGCGGTGGGGCTGAACTCGTGAACGTGGCCGTTGGCAGAGACGGAGATACGCTCGGGTGTTATGCCCATCCTTTGCGCCAGGCGCGCGTGCAAAGCCAGATGTCGGTACTCTCCATGAATCGGCATGAAATACTGCGGGCGAAGCAAACTGAACAGCATTTTCAGCTCTTCTTGGCTAGCATGTCCATGAACGTGGACGCCGCTACTGCGCCCGTAGAAGACGTTGGCCCCTTCCTTGAAGAGATTATCGATAGTACGATTGACGAGTTGCTCGTTGCCAGGGATGGGTGTGGCGGACATGATGACCGTATCGCCTGGCTGGATGCGGATCTGGCGATGATCCCTGTTGGCCATCCTCGCCAGTGCCGAGGTCGGCTCGCCCTGACTGCCCGTGGTGACGATCACGATCTGCTCCGGTGGCAACCGCCCCAGCTCATCAACCCGCATCAGCACGCCCTCGGGCGGGGTTAGGTAGCCCATCTCCATGGCCATCTGAACCGTATCGACCATAGAGCGGCCGACGATGCAGACACGTCGGTCGAGCACGTAGGCGGCGTCTATCACCTGCTGCACACGCGATATAAGTGACGCGAAGGTGGCCACGATAACGCGCCCAGGAGCCTCCATCATAAGGCGGCGTAGAGCATCGCCGACTACCTGCTCAGACTCGGTGTAGCCGGGCGTGTCCACGTAAGTGGAGTCTGCCAGCAGGAGCAGGACGCCGCGCTGGCCGAACTCGGCCAGCTTGGCGAAGTCAGTTGGTGGACCGTTGACCGGCGTATGATCGAACTTGAAGTCGCCGGAATGGATCACGAGCCCTACCGGTGTATGGATTGCCAGCCCCAGTGCATCCGGAATGCTGTGACAAACTCGGAAAAACTCGACTCGAAAGGCGCCCAGGTGTACCTCATCGCCGGCCTGCACGATATTCAGGTTGACCCCGTCCAGCGCCTTGTTCTCTTTCAGCTTGACTCGGATCAATCCGTTCGTCAGCCGAGAAGAGTAGACCGGAACCTGCAGCTCAGGCAGAATGAACGGCAGGGCCCCGATATGGTCCTCGTGGCCGTGCGTGATAATTATTCCCCGCAGCTTGTCGATCCGCTCACGGACATAGGTAATATCCGGGATAACGAGGTCGATCCCGAGCATCTCCTCCTCGGGAAACATAAGTCCGGCGTCGACGATGATCATGTCGTCGCCGAACTCAAACACCATCATATTCTTACCGATCTCTCCCAGCCCGCCGAGAGGGATCACACGTAGCTTGGTCTTCCCCATTTATGTGCTCCTAGAAAAGGGACAGTTGCTTTGGCGGGATCTCCTCGCGCTGGGTCGATTGCTGCGCTCGCTCCAGCTCGGCAAGAATCCCGGGCAGCTTCAGCATGTCGGCCTCGATTACTTTGCGCAGGCTCTGTTGGTGCAGAGCGGCGGCCGGGTGGTACATGGCGAAGCAGGTGATTTCCCCCACCTTTCGCGCGGTGCCGTGAATTTTGCCAATCGATTCCCCAGGGAAGAACCTGGCCATCGAGTAGCGTCCGAGTGTCACGATCACTTTCGGATTGATCAACTCAAGCTGCTGGTCGAGCCACTGGGCGCATGACCTGATCTCAAGGGGAAAAGGATCCCGATTTTCCGGAGGACGGCACTTGACAACGTTACAGATGTATACATCCTGGCGCTGCAGCCCGATCGAGCCCAACAGATCCTCCAGGAAATGTCCGGCCGGACCAACAAACGGGCGACCCTGCTGGTTTTCGTGCCAGCCCGGCGCTTCTCCAATAAACACGATCTTCGCGTCTTCTCGCCCTTCTCCGGGGACCACTTTGTTGCGCGTCTTGGCCAAATCGCAGTCCCGGCAGAGAGCCATTTCGGCGCATAGCTTTTCTAGCTCCGTCATCGATGGCGTCCTCGTCTTCCTTTCACCATTGAGTGCGGACGAACCTCTTTGCGGTGCTCATTCGAATCGCTTGACTCGGCGGAATGCACCGTGCCTGTCCGTTCGCTTAGCCTCGGTCGCATGATAGCACAGCACAGCGAATCGCGTCAATTGGACCCCTCACCCGATTGAGGACGTACCGCGAGGAGTTGGTACTCTTGTGGGGTGTTGAGTTGGGCACGATCTCCAGTTGGTCAGACAGGCCACCTGACTCGGTGGCTGCGATCACGTCTGTTAAAAGGATCCCACGTCTGAGTGTCATTCTGAGAAGCGGGGCATACGAGTGGCCGTGGCGGTCTGCTCGGCGTATGGACTGGAACCAGGGAATTTGGCGCTTCCGGGCAGCGACGAAGAACCCGCGCCCACGGCCCTCCGAACTTCAGGGGTGCGGATTCTTCGTCGCTACGCTCACCGGCGACAGACGTTGTGCTCTCACAAGCGCCAATCTACCATACGGACGTTCTGCTATTGTCCCGCTTTTCAGAATGACAAACAGGCGTGGGATCCCCATCGCGAACGTTGGGTGATTTCACGCCGGCTATCGTGCTCGTGCCGCAGTCGCTTCTGAGTTCTATCTTTGGCACTAGCCGAGGCACTAGCCGTACCGTACCAGCAGAAGCCCGAGCTCATAGAGCAGAATCAGCGGGCCGGCAACGAAAAGCTGGTTGATCGGGTCGAAGGTTGGCGTGATGATGGCGCCAAGGACGAAAGCTACCACGTAGGCATACCGCCGAAACCGCGCCAGCTTCTGATAGTTGACCAGGTGTAGCTTGCCCAGGAAATACATCGTCACAGGAGTCTCGAACGCTATGCCGATCCAGAAGAGCAGACGCGTCACTACCGAGATGTAGTTTCCGATCCGGATCTGTGGCTGCGCGATCTCTGAGCCGAAGTTCAGCAGGAACTTGATCGCGGGTGGCAGCAGCACGTAGTAGCCGAAGGCAACGCCAACAAAGAAGGAGATGGCTATGGCCGGCAGGAGCCGCAGCGCGTAGCTTCGCTCCCGGCGCGTCATGGCCGGGAGCACAAATCCAACGATCTCGTAGATCAGAATCGGCGAAGCTAGAATCAACCCGGCGTAGAGCGCCACCTTGAAGTAGGCGCCCAACATCTCGGTCACCTCGATGAAGACGGGCTTGATGCCACCCGCCGGCACCAGAAGGAACTCGAAGATCTGTCGCGCAAAGACGAATGAGATACCGGTTGTGACGGCTGTCGCCAACGTGGCGCGGATAAGCCGCGTCCGAAGTTCAGCCAAATGCTCCAGGACCGTGAGCTTGTCTTCGTTCTCAGAGCCTTGTTCGGGAGCGATCCTGTTCTGCCGATTGGCTAGGATGACTCCCGCTCCCCGCAACACGCCCAGTACGTTCATTCCCCACATG
Organism: Chloroflexota bacterium; assembly: GCA_004297765.1. GTDB lineage: Bacteria > Chloroflexota > Dehalococcoidia > FW602-bin16 > FW602-bin16 > FW602-bin16. The sequence continues at coordinate 10,246 of SCTZ01000137.1, forward strand.
CCCTAGTTGGGGCCACCGCCATATCCGTCACCTGTGTCGCCCTCGCGAAACCAGGCAGGTCGTACCCCGGATTAGTCCTCGTCCTCGATCCCGTGGTCCTTGATGTAGTCCACGGCATCCTGAACCGTCACGATTTTCTCGGCATCCTCGTCCGAGATCTCGAGCACCTTGCCGTCCTGGCTGAATTCTTCTTCCAATGACATGATCAGTTCGACCAGGTCGAGAGAGTCGGCGTTTAAATCATCGACAAATGAAGCGCTGGGCACCACGTCTTCCTCATCGACACCCAATTGCTCCATGACGATCTTCTTCACGCGTTCGAAGACCGTTGACATACTTCGTGCATCCTCCTTCATCGAATCATTCTGGCTCGGGAGACTCGTCGGCTTCTGCCCGATGGCGCAGGCTCTCGCTGACCGAGCCCAGCACACCATTCACGAAGCGAGCCGAGTTCTCGCCGCCAAAAGCTTTCGCTAGCTCAACAGCCTCATTGATTGCCGCCTTCGTTGGCACCTTATTATCGAATAGAATCTCATAAATTGCAAGGCGCAGAATGTTCTTGTCGATCTTCGCCATCTGTGGGAGCGGCCAGCTTGGAGCCGTCTTCTCGATCAGCGCGTCGATCTCATTAAGATGGCACAGTGCGCCCTCCACCAGCGCCGCGGCAAAGGTGGCACCTTCCCCGTTCAGAGCCGACGACTCTGTATTGCGCTGCAGCGTCTCCTGAAGGGGATGCCCCACTGCGTCTATCTCGTACAATGTTTGTAGGGCAGCAATACGCGCCTTACGCCTTATGCCGGCCATATGTAGATGCCCCCACCACTCCCATCCCCGCCGACCCGCTCACGTCGCGATGGCCGTGTGTCCATCACCAGGGCTTAGCCCGCAAAGACCGGGCCGGTGCGTCCCCTCCGCTGCAGCCATACCAGTGGAGGTGGCCGATATCACGGTCCCCGTGTCCTTTGGCGTAATGCGCCCACGAGCCAGGTAGAATCAGAGGTAGCTTTCCACGAGATTGATATTCGTGCGGCCGTTAAGAAAGGCCGCGTCTTTCAGAAGACGTTGGTGGAACGGTCGCGTGGTCTTTACACCGTTAAGGACAAGCTCGTCCAACGCCCGATCCATCCGCAGGATGGCCTCGTGCCTTGTACCACCCCAGGCGATCACTTTGGCCAGCAACGAATCGTACTCCGGCGCCAGTTGGTACCCAGGATACAGATGGGACTCCACGCGAATGCCCGGTCCCCCACAAGGTACGTACTCTCGGATGGTCCCAATATCGGGGAGAAACGCCCGCTCGGGATCCTCGGCGTTAATGCGACACTCGATGGCATGTCCGTTCATTCTGACATCTTCCTGAGCCAGCCCCAGGGGCTCACCGGAGGCCAGCCGAATCTGCCACTTGGCGATGTCGACGCCGGTCACCATCTCCGTTATCGGATGTTCTACCTGAATGCGCATGTTCATCTCAATGAAGTAGAAGCGGGCATCGCTGTCCACCAGGAATTCAAATGTCCCGACGCCGGCGTACTGGATCGCTCTAGCCCCGCTCACAGCCGCCTGTCCCAGCTCATTACGCAGCGTCTCGCTGACGGCCGGGCTTGGGGTCTCCTCGAGGATCTTCTGGTGACGCCGCTGCAGCGAGCATTCGCGCTCGCCCAGGTGAATCACCCGCCCAGCGCTGTCAGCCAGAATCTGGATCTCGATGTGGCGCGCACCCGTCAGACATTTCTCGACGTAGAGTTCCGAACGCCCGAAGGCGGTCTCCGACTCCACCTGTGCCAACGGATACAGGCGCAGCATCTCAGCGTCGTTGTGCACCAGACGCATGCCCTTGCCCCCGCCGCCGTTCACGGCCTTGACCAGAACGGGGTAGCCAATCGCGGCGGCAAGCTCGCGAGCCTCCACCACACTGGCTACCGGTTCCTCACTACCCGGAAGGACGGGCAGTCCCGCTTGCCGCATTAGGTAGCGCGCCCGTGCCTTGCTGCCCATCTCCTCCAGAATCGCTGGCGGTGGTCCAATGAACGTTAATCCGTAGCTGTCACAGATCTCGGCCACATACGGGTTCTCGGACAAGAAGCCATAGCCCGGATGGATCGCCTCGCAGTCGGTGACCAGGGCCGCGCTGACGATGTTCGGGATGTTCAAATAGCTCTGGCTGATGGCGGCTGGACCAATGCAGATGGACTCGTCTGCCAGTCTTACCGGCAGGCTGTCGCGGTCGCGCTCGCTATAGGCCACCACCGCTCGTACCCCGAGCTCGCGGCAAGCCCGCAGAATGCGCAGGGCGATCTCTCCACGATTCGCGATCAGAATCTTACGGAACACTAGGCCATCACCATGCCACCGTCCACGTTGAGCACCTGCCCGGTGACATAGGCGGCCAGGTCCGAGGCGAGGAAGACCACTGGACCAGCCACATCCTCAGGCTTGCCAAAACGGCTGAACGGGATCTGGCGCAAGACTTCCTGGCGCGTCTGCTCGGGAAGCGCGCGGGTCATGTCTGTGTCGATGAAGCCAGGGGCCACCGCGTTCGCCGTGATCCCTCGGGTTGCCACCTCGCGTGCCACGGACTTGGTAAACGCGATCAAGCCCCCTTTGGCCGCGGCGTAGTTGCTCTGACCAGGATTGCCTACCACGCCCACTATGCTGGCCACGCTAATGATGCGTCCCCAGCGTTGCTTCAGCATGGGCTTCATGGCCGCCTTTGTGCAGAAAAACGCGCCACGTAGGTTCGTGTCTAGCACAATGTCCCAGTCGTCATTGTTCAGCCGCAGCAGCAGGGTATCTCTGGTCACCCCCGCGTTGTTCACCAGAATGTCCAGACGCCCAAACTTGGATACGGCCGCCTCGATCAGATGCCGCGCCTCGTCCGGCTGAGAAATATCGGCTTTCACCGCGATAGCTTGAAGCCCCTCCGCTGACAATGTGCCGACAAGATCGTTGGCCTGCTCGTCGCTGTGTGTGTAATTGACAACCACGGCCGCGCTATGCTGCGCCAGCCGCGTAGCGATCGCACGCCCGATGCCACGCGAAGAGCCGGTCACCACGGCCACGCGGCCGGAAAGATCCAGATCCACTCTGCTCATCCTATTCCTACCGTGGCACCAGCGCATCCAGGCTGCTGATGCTTTCCACGCTGGCCTCCTTGGTAATACGCTTGATGAGCCCGCCCAGCACCTGTCCGGGCCCGAACTCTACGAACGTCTCGATCCCCTCGCGTACCATGCACTCGACCGAGCGATGCCACTGGACCGGCGCACACAGTTGCTCGATCAACTCCGTCCTGACGCCATCGGCATCGGTGATGGGACTTGCCGATGCGTTGGCAATGAGCGGTACCTGCGCGGCCCTGACCTCTACCGAGGCTACGGCCTCGCGCAGACCGTCGGCTGCGGGCTGCATGACCGGCGAGTGAAATGCACCGCTCACTTTGAGTGGAACCACTCGCTTCGCACCGCGAGACTTCAGCAGGTCGGTTGCAGCCCTCAATCCGTCCAGCGTGCCACTGATGACGATCTGCCCGGGTCCGTTGAGATTGGCGATCTGGACGACCATCTGCGGTCCGTCGCGCGAGACCTCGACGCAGGCCGCGTGGATGGACTCCTCGTCCAGTCCCATTACGGCCGCCATGCCACTGGGCTGGCGCTCCCCAGATTCCTGCATCAAGCGACCACGCTCTTGTACCAGCCGGACGGCCGTCTCAAAGGACAGTGAGCCGGCGGCAACCAGAGCTGTGTATTCTCCCAGGCTATGCCCAGCGACGAAGCGTGGGTGCAGCGGCGCTCCGTAGACGTCCTCGAAGACTCGCAAATAGGCAATGCTGGTTGTCAGAATGGCCGGCTGCGTGTTGACGGTTCTTGTTAGCTCGTCCTCCGGTCCCTCAAAACACAGTCGGGACAGAGAAAAACCGAGGGCCTGGTCGGCCCGCGCGAAGATCTCCCTGGCCGCGTCAAACTGTTGGAACAGATCCCGACCCATTCCCACGGCCTGCGCGCCCTGTCCAGGAAACACCAACGCGATGGCGCGCTCGCCCAGCCGGAGGCCTTGATCTGAGGGATCAGGCATGCGCGGCCTCCCTCGGTATGGTTGATAGCTGACCAATCAAGGCCTCGGCCTCCGAGAGAACTTCGGCTATGATCGCCGTGACTGGCTTAATATCGTTGATCAATCCGCAGCACTGGCCGGCCATCAGGGAGCCCATCTCCACGTCCCCCTCAACCACGGCCAGCCTCAACTTCCCAGCGCCGAACTCCTCGAGCTCGCTGGCCGGCCGCCCAGCCTTCTCCATCTCCACGAAGCGCCGGGTCATCTTGTTCTCCAGCGCTCGCACCGGATGCCCGAGCGTCGTGCCGCTCACGACAGTGGCTCGATCTTTGGCCTGCACGACTTTGGCCTTGAAGTTCTGGTGCGCGATGCACTCCTCTGAGCAGAGGAACCGGGTTCCCATCTGCACTCCCTGTGCCCCGAGGGCCAGTGCCGCGACAAAGCCTCGCCCGTCCGCGATTCCGCCAGCCCCGATAACCGGCACCTTCACCGCATCGACAACCTGGGGTACCAGCACCAGTGTGGTAGTCTCGCCGACGTGGCCGCCAGACTCGGTGCCCTCAGCCACGACCGCGTCAATCCCGTACCGCTCCAGGCGCCGAGCCAGCGCCACACTGGCTACGACGGGAATCACTTTCAGACCGCGCTCTTTGAAGCGTGGCACCAGCGGTCCAGGATTGCCCGCTCCGGTCACGACCACCGGTACCCTCTCTTCATAGACGACGTCCACGCATTCCCGTGCAAACGGCGACAGGAGCATCACGTTCACGCCAAACGGCTTCTCCGTTCTTTCGCGGATGGCGCGGATTTGGTCACGGAGCCAATCGGGTGGGGCATTCCCAGCACCGATGATGCCGAGCGCCCCGGCGTTGGACACAGCAGCAGCTAGCTCGGCTGTACCCGCCCAGGCCATCCCGCCTTGCAGAATGGGGTATTCGATCCCCAGCAGGTCGCAGATCGGGGTGCGGATCACTTAGCGAACCTCCAGACAAGCAAGAAAACCGATGAAACACTGAAAAAGCCCATCCCCGCTTCCATCGCTCCCCGGCTTTCCCTATTGCTCGTGCACCTTATTCGTTTATGGCCTATCATTCGCTCACGCCCCTATTACACGTAGTGGCGGACGGCTCTGTCCGCCATGGGGGCGAGGCGGACAGAGCCGTCCGCCACTACGAAGGGAATCTGAACGCTCTAGGCTTCCTTCTTCTTGGGTGCTTTCTGCTCGATCACGGTCCGCCCCCGGAAGGTGCCGCAGACCGGACAAACATGATGCGGTCGCCGCATGTTGTGGCACTGTGGACACGGCACCAGGCCGGTCAGGACCAGATGATCGTGGCTTCGGCGTTTGCCCTGCCGAGCCTTGGGGTACTTTCTCTTTGGAACTGCCACAGTTAAGGGACTCCTTTCTACGCTGGCTGATCGCCCGCGGCTTTGAGTTGCTCCAGGATGCTGAGACGGGAGTCAATCGCCTCCTGACCGCAACCCACATGCTCCAGACCGAGCTCTCGGCCGCATTGGGGGCAGAGACCGGGACAATCGGGCCGACAGAGCGGCTTCATGGACAGGGCGAGCGTGCCGTACTGGCGAACCGCTTCGCTCAGGTCAAGTGTGTGCCGCTCGTCGATACTGAATTGCCCCTCCTCTTCGGGAACGTCAACTTGGATTGGCATGCCGGTGGTTACATCGACCCGTTGTAGGTACTCCTCATCGATTTCCAGCTCGATAGGGTAGACGATGGGCTTCAGACACCGGCTGCAGGTGCCACGAGCCGTTCCCGTGAGATGCGTGCGCACGTAAATGCCGCGGCGCGTTCGCACGAGGTGGACGGGCCCGCTGATCGTAAGGACTCCTTCTTCCTCAGGCTCGAATTTCTCGTCGATCTGATGGTCGCGCTTGGCTCCCACTGTCTCCTTGAGGAGCTGCGCAACATTGAATTGCATCCGCTCATACCTCGCTTGTATCCTTTTGCAGCAGGTCTATTCCCTTGCGGACGCTAGACAAATAACCGTTGAGTTGAGACTCGAGGCGTCGCAAAACGTCCATGCTATATTCATCCGCCTCGCGCTTGCGGATCTCCATCAGCTCATCATCTTCGGCTAGGGGATGCCGTCCCGGCCTGCCGGCTCCGCGAATGATCTCAGCCGCGCGTCTCTCGGCCTCGCGCACGATCTCCTGAGCACGGCGCTCCGCTTCCTGCACTACTTCGTTAGTCTCGACACGCGAGCTGTATTCTCGCTCGGCGCTGGCCATGATCTGCTTGGCCTGCCCAAGGATGTTCTCTCGCTCTTGAACGAGTCGCTTCGACTCGACGATGGCATCCGGCACGGCCATGCGTATCTTGTCGATGAGATTGAGAAGCTCATACTGGTCCAGAACGACCTTGCCGACCAGGGGTATCTTGAATCCGCTAACGACGGCGGCTTCCACCTCGTCGATGAGTTGAAGAATGTCGATCTCGGTTACCCCCTTTCCCAGCCTTGTGCCAGGCGCAAACTGGTCCGACCTGTGGGTGCTCAATCCTACATTGTCCATTTGCTTGTGCGCTTAGGAGCAGGCCCATCGGTCGGATGGAGAGCCTGGTTAAGCGCCACCTCCACGTGCGGCGGTACCAATCCGGTGACCGTACCACCCAGTGCCACGATCTCCTTCACGATGCTGGAGCTAAGATAGGAGTACTCCGTACTGGCGACCAGACAAACGGTCTCCAATCCGGAGACTAACTTCTTGTTCATCAAAGCCAATTGAAACTCCATGTCAAAATCCGACATGGCACGGAGACCGCGCACGATAACTTGCGCCCCCAGCTCCTGGGCGTAGGTAGCGGTGAGACCGGTGTAGGACTCCACCCGCACGTTAGGGAGCGTGGCCACGGCTCTGCGCATCAGGGCCAGTCGCTCATCCAGACTGAAGAGCAGCGATTTCGGTGGCGAATGAAAGACCCCTACTACCAACTGATCGAACAACGGTGCAGCGCGCGTGATGATGTCCAAGTGACCATTGGTCACGGGATCGAAACTACCGGGATAGATGGCAGATTTCACAACTCACTCCAGTTGCTCCCAACGGCAAAAAACGCCAGGCAGGAATCCCCGTGCTGGCGCGACTTAATCAGCCGCAACGGTCCAACCTGCGGCGGGATCTGCACGTGGGATGAGTGTTCCAGAGCCAACACAGTCTCCGGTCCGACCCAGGCTGACATGGCAATCTGGGTCAGTAGCGACTCCAGGTTAGCCAGGCCGTAGGGCGGGTCGGCGAGTATTATATCATACTCGCCCGGCAGAATCGAAAGGGCACGCTGAACTGTGCAACAATACACGTGGGATTGGTTCGCTGCCCGAGCCAGACCGAGGTTCTCTCGAATGGTGGCGCATGCGCCAGTGTTAGACTCGACGAAGTCGACGTGCTCGGCGCCGCGACTGAGAGCCTCGATGCCCAGCGCGCCCGTGCCGGCGAATAGATCCAGCACGCGCGACCAGGACGGGGCTATGCCTTCCATCATCTGGAAGAGGACCTCCCGCAGCAGGTCCGAGGTCGGCCGCGTTCCGCGACCACGCGGTCCCTTGAGTTGGAGACCTTTGAGGGAGCCGGCAATGATGCGCATGCCTACGAGAGTCGCGCCCCCAGGCGCAGGTCCCATGACTCGCCGGGACCCAGATGGAGCTTCCAATGGGGAAGCAAACAGGTGCCCTGATAGACCGTTTCGACCCCACCCTCGGAGTTCGAGACCGTATCGACGGGAAAACGCCACAGAGCGCCCGAGCGACTGAACGTGAACGCCACGGATATATCCAGCCAGCGATTGCCAAGGCGTATCTCGCGCACGTTTTGATGCTCGCTCGTGGCATCGGCATAGGGCTCCACAACCGGCTGCCCGGGAATCTCGACGTAGGCGTCCGGATTGTGTCCGCCGGCGAGCAAATTAAGGTTCCACTCCGAGCCAAAGATCAGATCGATAGGGATGTTGCTCAGGTTCGTGATGACGTAGTCAACTGTCAGATCCGGCGCACCAGGCAAAAGCCGAATGGTCTTCTGCACATCCAGTGGCAAGAACTGGCCGTCGACCCAGGCGTGGCCGACGCGCCGCAGTTGGGCCGACAGTTCATCGCTTGACTGCGCGATCTCAATGGTGTAGGGCTGGTTAACGAAGTCGCCGTCCTCACCGTAGGAGCAACGTGCAAAATCCTCCAGTCGCGTCGCGCTCGACAGAAAATGATCGAGCAGACAGGTACGTCGGTACCAGTCGTAGGCGAGATACCGACCGATATCTTGTTGCTTGCTCCGGATGCCATCGTGGATAGTCTTGGAACTGGACGAGGCGGGCGTGTCGCTAGTGGTCGATTGCTGTGAAGGCTGCGCTGCCAGCAGTTGGTGATAGGCTTCCGGACGACGTGACATCGTGCAGGCCAGATTAAAGTTTCTGCCACGATGATCCCATTCCACCAGCCCTCCGCCATCGGAAAGGCGCAAGTACAGGTTCTGGGCTTGTGATTCCAGGATGGCTTCCTCGCGACCGTCCTTGTCATAGTCCTCGATCCGATACACCAGTCGTCGGCTATCCAGTTTGGCTTCCGCCGCGTTCTCGGCCTTGATCAGATGCTCGAACACAGCTGCCCGAATATGGGTCAGGTAGATGCCGCCGAAGACGCCGTGCCAGTATGGGCAGTTGCATTGGCCCTTCCACAGCTCGCGTAGCGCACGCTCTCTGTCCTCGGTGTCTGGCATTGTCCATACCTTGTCGTGGACCACCATCATCTTCTTCTGCATGGCGTTAATCTCGGGATACTTGACGAGGAAGTTGCGCCAGAACCCGCCGCGCATGAACGATAGGACGTCCTGCTCGCCCTTGTTGGCGAGCTCGTGTGTTAGACGCTCGTAGAGTGCAGCCTGCTTGGCGGGCAGGGCCCATTCCATCATCTCGGGGTAAGAGGCCGTAGGCAGATAGACCACACCGAGGTTTTGCTGCTCGCGAGCCCAGCGTCCTAGATGGACTGTCTCGACCCAATCGGCGTTCTGCTCCAGAGCGGAGAAGAAGTTGTCAAGCCAGCCTCTCTCATAGCAGTGCTCGAAGGTGCCGGGCCAACCGCCGAACTTCTCGCCGTCGTCGCCCATCACGGCGATGGCTCGCCCGTCCTCGGTCGCGTGCGCCCGCAGAAAGTCCAGCACCGTCCCTACCTCGGACCATGGAATGCTGTAGCGCAGAGGCTTGAGGGTGGGGAAGACCTTGACCAAGTTATTCTGATCTTCCGTCAGATAGTATCCGAAGAGATCGTCGTCGGAGATCCCCGACATCCTGAAGTGGCTGTCGTCCAGGACCACGTAGTCTATTCCGGCCTGAGCTAGGTGGCTTGGCAACGTGGGCTCCCAGACGCGCTCGGCCAGCCAGAGTCCGCTGGGCTCGCAGCCGAAGCGACGGCGCAACTGGGCCGTGTAGCTGGCGACCTGGGCCACTTTATCACGATCCGGAATCATCGGAAGGATCGGCTCATAATAAGCCCCGGTCATGATCTCGACCTGACCGCTACGGACCAGTCCGGCAAGTCGCTCGAGCAACTCCGGCCGCTCTGCTTCTAACCAGTCCAACAATGGCCCGCTGTAGTGCATGGCCAGTCGAACGCGCGGATGGCGTTCCAACAGGCGGATCATAGGCTCGTAGGCCTTCTTGTAAAGCTCCTCGAACACGAAGGGGAAGTTGCCCACGGGTTGATGATTATGTATAGCCAGGCCGAGACTGATTCTTTTCTGCATGGTACCTCATCCTCGTACCTTCGAGTATACCAGAAGGCCAGCGCTCGAACAAAGCGGTCAAGCCGCTGAGCCGCTGCGCTCGCCTTTACAGGAACAGGCAGAATCCGCTATAATAAGTCAATATCAGGACACAAGTGCTGCATGAGGCGGGCGAACTGACTGAGGGTCCATGAGCTCTCAGTCTTTTTTTAGTGCAGCCAGGAGAATCACAATGTCCGAAAAACCGGTCTTCCTAACTCGAGAAGGACTGCAAAAGCTAACCGCCGAACTAGACCATCTGCGGACCGTGCGTCGGCCCCAGGTAGCCTCGCGCATCCATCAGGCAAAGGAGTTCTCGGACACGGTCGACAACGCTGAGTACGACGATGCCAAGAACGAGCAGGCTTTCGTGGAAGGACGCATTCTGATGCTGGAGAAGATGATCCGCAATGCCGCGATCATCTCGGACGACCATATGCCGTCCGAAAGCGTTCGGATCGGCTCGCACGTTATCGTGCGCACCGAGGAAGGGGATGTGGAGGAGTACACGATCGTCGGAAGCGCGGAGGCCGATCCACGGGCAGGTAGAATCTCTAATGAATCTCCGGTTGGACGCTCGCTATTGGGTCGCCACCTCGGTGACGAAGTGCAGGTAATGGTGCCCGCCGGTCTTGTTCATCTCACCGTGGTGGAGATCAAGTAAGGGAACATGGAACCAAAGGATCTGCGGGAGCAGCGCGTAGAGAAACTTGCCGATCTTCAGGCAAAGGGCATCGACCCTTATCCTCATCGCTATAGACGGACCCATACCTCCGCGGAAGCCATGGCTCAGTTCGAGCGTGAAGAGCAGCAGAACGGCGGGGCCGCTACACAGGAGAACTCTCCGGAATGGCGGCTTGCCGGTCGGCTGGTCTCCACGCGTGGCATGGGCAAGGTGACGTTTGCGCATATCCAGGACGGAGCGGGCAGGATTCAGCTCTTCTTCCGACGCGACGCGCTCGGCCCGGAGACCTACTCTTTGCTCAAAGACCTCGATATCGGGGATATCATTGGCGTCAGTGGTCGGATGTTCCGCACGAAGACGGGTGAGCCCACGCTCCAGGTATCTGCGCTCGACGTTCTCGCCAAGTCGCTCCTGCCTTTGCCAGAGAAGTGGCATGGGCTTCAGGACGTCGAGAAGCGCTACCGGCAGCGTTACCTGGACCTTATCGCGAGCGAGAGCACGCGAGAGGTCTTCGCGTCGCGCAGCAAGATGATCTCGGCTATCCGTGCCTTCATGCAACGGCGCGGCTACGTGGAAGTGGAGACGCCGATTCTCCATGGCTCGGCTGGCGGTGCTGCCGCACGGCCGTTTGTCACGCATCACAACGCGCTCGATCGGACCCTGTACCTGCGTATCGCCACCGAGCTTCATCTCAAGAGGCTTGTCGTCGGCGGTTTCGAGAAGGTCTTCGAGATCGGCCGCATTTTCCGCAACGAAGGCATCTCCACCAAGCACAACCCCGAGTTCACGATGATGGAGAGCTACGAGGCCTATGCCGACTACGGCGACATGATGGCTCTGGTGGAGGATTTGGCGGCGTCGGCCGCGCGAGAGGTTCTGGGTGCTCAGAAGGTCACCTTCGATGGGCAGGAGATCGATCTGACTCCCCCCTGGCGCCGGATTACTCTGCGCGATGCTATCCTGGACAACAGCGGGATCGACTTCTATGAATATCCTGACACCGAGTCGCTCCGTGCGCGTTTGGACGCCGAGGGACTGCGCACCGATCCGACCCAGGGCCGTGGCAAGCTGATCGATGAGTTGCTGTCTGTCCTGGTCGAGCCCAAGCTGATTCAGCCGACCATCCTGTACGATTACCCGGTTGAGCTATCTCCTCTCGCCAAGCGGAGGCCCGATAATCCGGCATTGGTGGAAAGATTCGAGGCCTTCATCGCCGGGTTCGAGGTCGCCAACGCCTATACCGAGCTCAATAATCCCATCGATCAGCGGGAGCGGTTCATGGAGCAACTGGCGCTGCGCGCAGCGGGCGACGAGGAGGTCGAGTTGATCGACGAGGACTTCCTCCAAGCGCTTGAACATGGTATGCCGCCTACCGGCGGTCTTGGAGTGGGCATCGACCGGCTGGCCATGATCCTGACCAATCAACAATCCATCCGCGAGGTTATCCTCTTTCCTGCGCTCCGCGTGAAGGGCTAGGGACTGTGTCGCATCCTCTGCACGTGGCCATCGTCTGGCATCAACATCAGCCGTTTTACAAGAACTCCGTGACCGGGGAGCACATTCTGCCCTGGGTCCGCTTGCATGGCACCAAGGACTATCTGCATATGCTGGAGATCCTGCGCGATTTCCCGCGGGTGCACGTGACCGTCAATATGGTACCCTGCCTTCTCGAACAACTGCTGGATTACACGGACAATGGAGCCCGTGACCATGCTTTGGAGCTCAGCGCCAAGCCCGCCAGCTACTTGACCGATAAGGACAAGAAGTTCCTGCTAGACCATTTCTTTAGCATCGATTGGGATAACGTCATCCGTCGTTATCCGCGCTATTGGCAGTTGTTGCAGTTGCGCAACGTAGCACAGGGCGATGTGGGGGTCTTCTCGCCAGGCTATTGGCGCGATCTGCAGGCCTGGTTCAATCTGGTCTGGATCGATCCGAACTGGCTGGAGCGCGACGGGGACCTGCATCGGCTGGTTGAGAAAGGGCACGATTACTCGCAGGACGAGGTGCGGCTCATTCTGTCCAAGCAAATGACCATTCTTGGCCAAGTGGTTCCCACGGCACGGGAGCTTCAGGAGGCGGGCCAGGTCGAGATATCTACCACGCCTTACTACCATCCCATTCTGCCGCTACTGACAGACACCGACGCCGCACGCGAGGCCGCCCCATGGACGACGTTGCCGCCGGTCCGGTTTGCACATCCAGAGGACGCCGCGGAGCAGATGCGGTTGGCCGTGGATTACTACAAGTCGCTGTTTGGGCTAACGCCGCGTGGCATCTGGCCATCCGAGGGCGCCGTCAGCCAGGAGATGCTCGGCACGTTGCCTGTGCACCGTGGTCTGATGTGGCTGGCCTCGGACGAGGATATCCTCGCGGCCAGCCGGGGGGTAACCATTGAGCGCGACGGCTATGGGCATGTCCGTGATACCAGACTCCTCTACCAACCCTACTGGGTGCACGTCGGCGACGGAGGTGAGAAGCGCAGCCAGTCGCGGATCGCTATGATTTTTCGCGACCACGTTCTCTCCGATCGCATCGGCTTCGTGTATCGGCACATGAACGGTCGGGAGGCGGCCGCGGATCTCATCAGTCGTTTGCACACTATTCGGGAGCGGCTGGGGGACGATGGCAACCCGTACCTTGTCTCGATCATTCTCGATGGAGAGAACTGCTGGGAGGGCTACGAGCACAACGGCGACGTCTTCCTGCGCGAGTTGTACGGCCGTTTGTCCGACGAGGCGGGGTTGCGGGCTGTCACAGTAAGCGAGTATTTGAACCGCTTTCGTCCGCGGCAGAGCCTGCCACGGTTGGCCACAGGTAGCTGGATCAACCGCACTCTGGAGACGTGGCTGGGTGAGCCAGCACAGAACCAGGCCTGGGAGTTGCTCGATCGGACGCGTCGACGGCTTGTCGAGTGGCAGGAGAAGAACCTCCTGGACGATCTATCTGTCCTGGCTTCGGCGTGGCGCGAGATCTACATTGCCGAGGGGAGCGACTGGTTCTGGTGGTACTGCTCAAATAATATCTCCGCTCAGAACGACCTGTTCGACGGCGAGTTCCGCGGACACCTGGCCAACGTCTACCGTATCATCGGTCTGCCGGTGCCCGCTTGGCTGAAGAAGCCGATCGTGACCGCCGCGGCGCAGCCACATAGTCGGCCACCTTCCGGCTATGTCTTCCCGCAACTCACGGGTGCCGAGTTGGCATCCCCCGAATGGAACGCGGCTGGTTGTGCCGAAGCGCAGCTCTCCACGGGCAGCATGCAACGCTCAGGGATCCTCGTTCGCCGCCTCTACTACGGTTTCAATCAGAACGACCTGTACTTCCGCGTCGAAACCACCCAACCGCCCATGGATTTCTTCGTCGGCATCTACCTGTCGGTCTCCGGTGCGGAGCCGGTGAACTACCGCCCGCGCTATTCCTGGAACCCGGAGAACGAGCCACCTGTGATCGCCTACTCGCGCGAGGTGTCCGTCGAGCCGCACACCGACTACGCGGTCGTGAGCGCAGCCGACGGGCGCGAAGCGTGGCATCCCATGGCGCGCCTGGCCTCTATGGTCAGCGGCACACGCAGCTTGGAAATCAGCGTTCCGCTCTCATTGCTGGGCGTCGGCCCGGGCGGTTCTATAACCGCTGTGCTGGTCGTCGGCAAAGACGGACTGATCACCGAAGTCGTTCCACCGGCCGAGAACCTGACCTTCAGCATCGCCGAGCTAGCGCCCACCCACTCCTAGTGCTGTTTCCTGTCAGGGAGTTCGCGATCGCGACCGCTAAGCACTTCGCCAAGAGTCGGCGGGTCCAGGGCGCAGCGCCTGGCGGGGTCTGGGGTGTCCCCGGAACATGCCTTTCTTTTGGATATGTGCTTAGACCGAGTCGGTTTCTGAAACCGACTTGGTCTGGCTAATCACAAAGGGACCACCGTGAAAGAGTATGACTTGACGTGGCGACTATGATAGCGTCCGTCATACAGCTAGGCCGTCTGTCTGTCATTCTGAGGAGCAGGGCATACGGGCGGTCGGGATGGCCTGCTTAGCGTATGCCCTAGAACCAGAGAACTTGGCGGTCCCAGGCAGCGACGAAGAATCCGCGCCCCGGCACTTCGGAGGGTCAAGGGGCGCGGATTCTTCGTCGCTGAGTCCACCAGCAACCGCCCCTGTACTTTCACCAGCGTTAGTCTAGCGTACGTCCGCTCCGCTATTGCTCCGCTCCTCAGGATGACAGACAGGCGTGGGAGCCAAACAACAAACGCTGGATGATCTCGCGCCGGCAGCCGCGCTGGTCCCGCCGATCAGATGGCGAATTCGTCAGCCTGTAGGAGTATTACCGCGTTGGGCAAGGCACGGAGTAGCTAGGCGCACGAGCCAGCTAGGGCTATAGGGTATGCTCCTTGACAGCCCACTCTACCTCTGTTAGCATCCCTCAAGACCCAGCCTCGTTTCGCGGGGCGACGCGTAGCTGTCAGTCGGCTCCGGTGAGCCTGGGGCATTGTTCCTCAGGCTCCTTCTCGTGTGAAGCGGTTTCTTGCGTGGGTGATGAGGCTGTAGGGATGTCCGCCCGGACGTCCCTAACTTGGATACCACCCTGAGCCGCTGTATTCTGGAACGAGGAAGGCTCTGATGTTCGACTCCGTGCCCGTTCCGCCGAAGCGCTTGGAGGAGTATCGACCCATCGTGGGCGACGCGGTGATAGCCGAGCTCAAGGAGCTGGCTTCGCAACTGCAAGGTGCCAGGGTCTTGCATCTCAACGCCACGGCCTTCGGCGGCGGAGTGGCCGAGATCCTCACTGCCATGGTTCCACTGCTGAACGATCTGGGGCTTGTCGCTGACTGGCAGGTCATCAAAGGTGCCAACGAGTTCTACCAGGTTACCAAGGCCATTCACAACGGATTGCAGGGCATGTTCGTGTCCTGGACGCCGGAGATGGTCGCCACGTGGATGCGGTACAACCAACTCAACGCCGATCTGTTCGATCAGCCCTATGACTTCGTCGTGGTCCACGACCCGCAGCCCGCGGGCATCCTGCGCTTTCTGGAGAACCGCCAGGCACGAGTCCTGGGTAAGCGCTGGTTGTGGCGCTGTCACATAGATCTCACCGAGGCGCAGCCGGACATCTGGGATTTCCTCCGACCGTACGTGGATGCCTATGATCTGGTGATCTTCACTCTGGACAAGTTCGTGAAGGATGGGCTAGAGGGCCCGCTGGTGCGGATTATTCCGCCGGCGATCGACCCGATGAGCGTCAAGAACACGCCTATGTCGCGCGAGTCCGTGGAGAACATCCTGCGCAGCCACGGCGTTGATGCTCAACGCCCCTATCTCTGCCAGGTGTCACGCTTTGATCCGTGGAAGGATCCGACCGGCGTGATCGATGCCTACCGACTGGTGAAGCGCAGCTTCCCGGAGATGCAGCTTGTGCTGGTGGCGTCCATGGCCCACGACGATCCCGAGGGCTGGACCTTCTACGAGCGGACAGCCCGACGGGCCGGGGAGGACTGGGATGTCCACCTTCTTACCAACCTGCACGGAGTCGGCAATCTGGAGGTCAACGCTTTCCAGACGGCAGCCGAAGTTGTGATCCAGAAGTCGCTGCGGGAAGGCTTTGGTCTGACCGTGACGGAGGCGCTGTGGAAGGAGCGGCCAGTGGTGGCTGGACACGCCGGAGGCATTCCCTTGCAGGTGCGACACGGAGAGACCGGCTACCTGGTCTCGTCCGTCGAGGAATGCGCCGAGCAGATCCATTTCTTGCTCCGAAACCAGTATGCCGCCCGCACGCTGGGAAAGACCGGCAGAGAGCACGTGCGCGAGAACTTCTTGATCACGCGCAACGTGCGGGATTATCTCAGGGCTTTTGTGGGTCTCCTGTAGGCGGATTCTGCACACCAGCCAGATCGCGGAACAGCGCAAGATAATCTCGCAGGTAGCTCGTGACGGTGTACCTCTCTCCCGCCAGCCTGTGTCCCGCTTCGCCCATCTCTCTGGCGCTCTCTGGCTCGGTAAGGACATGCTCGATTCGGCGCGCGGACTCTTGAGAATTCGCCACCAGGTACCCGTTCAGGCCGTCGACGATCTGTAGAGGCAGAGCCCCGCTGCGCCCACCAACGACCGGCCGTCCCTTCCACATCGCCTCGAGCAGGGTCACCGCGAAACCCTTCTTCACGGACATCTGCAGACAGACGTCCGCGGCTCTCTGGAAGGCATTCATTTCTGTGTTGCCGACCTCGCGTATGCTAGAGAGCAGGTGCAGGTCGCGGTCCTCCCGCGAGCGCTGAGCGATCTGTTGCCATTGGGACCAGGACAGATCGTCCTCGGGCTCGACCGTGGCTACGAGAATCAGCTGCAGTTCCGGACAAGACTGCTTGGCCAGTCGATACGCCTCGGCCGCGCCCACGGGGTCGTTCCATCGATCGAAACGGGCTATCTGGCAGATTAGCGGTCGTTGGTCGTCGATGCCGTGCTGGTGAAGCACCTGGCTTGTGACCTGCCTGGGCAGCTCTGCGTTGCGGGGGCCGAGAGGATCGATGGCGGGAGGGATGATTCGCTCGAGAGGTGTCTGGATGTCAGGGCGAGCGTACTCTGCCGCCGAGAACGCGATTGCGTCGTGATGCTCCACATGGCGGCGCAGCAGATCCCAGACCTCTGGCCGCGCGTCGCCGAGATCTAGATGGCAATGCCAGATCCATTTGCCTGCCGGTCGTTGTCCGCTCTGTTCCAGCTTTGCGCTGAGTATGCCGGCCGGCTGTGGATCGTGGATGACGACGAAGTCGTAGTCACGATCGAAGAGCCGCGCGTTCATTGCGTTGTACTTCAGCCACGTATTTGCCATTTCGGGCGTCCACTCGGCATCCGCCCCGCCCAGCGCGTCGTACATCGCGCTGTTGACGTGCTGGAAATCGGCGGCGACGCGGATCACCTGTAGATCGGCGGAAAGGCCCACACTGTTCATCAATGGAACGAGCGATCCGAGCAGGTCTGAGACTATCGTGCCAAAGGGAGCGATATTAAGGTGCAGCACGCGCGCCCCCGTCAGAGGCCGCGCTAGGTCTCGGATCTCTTGCAGCCCCGCGTCGCCTATCAGATCACGATACTGCTCGATAGTTCTCGAAATGGTGGGCACGTGACCGTACATGTTGATCCCCCTTCTACAGACGACCAACCGTCGTGTAGAAATACGTCGGTACTGGATATCGTACGGTGCCCCCATGCTCCTGTCAACCCTCGAACCGCAGAAGTCGCGGTGCGTTCTGCTATAATGTGGTGGGTCGGTGGGGTGACGAGCTCAGTAGTGCATCCACCAAGTCCTTTGGGCCTCCGTAGTGGCGGACCGCCGTGTCCGCCAGGGGTGGGGTAGGGCGCGTCTTCCCCGAGCTTCCGACCAGGCGACGAACGCGAAGATGGACCTGACTAAGCTTCTGGCTGTTGCGACACATCTGCCCCAATTCATCCTACTACTGGATCAGCTGCGCTCGACCCGTGGGTGGCATCGTGCTGTCGTGCTGGAAGAAGCGAAGGCGTACGTGATCGCTGCCATGGCCGCCAGCTTGCGGTGTCCGGTCGTCGTGGTGACGGCGCGCGCGGATCGGGCCCGGCAGATGGCCGAGGAGCTTGCCATCTGGAGCGGCGCTGAGGATCAGGTCTGTCTGTTCCCCGAGCCGGACGGCCGACCTTTTGAGCGCATCGTGTCGGATCTTTCTACGACCCAGCAGCGTCTGCGGGTGCTGGGGCGGCTTCTGGACAGGAGCCCCGATGGCGCGTCGCAGCCGTTGCTGATCGTGGCCTCGGTGCATGCGCTAACCCAGCGCACTCTTTCGCCCGCCGAGTATGAGCGACACAGGGTGACTCTGCGTCAAGGGCAGCGCGTCGTGCTGGACCAGATTGCCGCGGCCTGGGTTGCGGCGGGCTATAGCGCCGCCCCGGTTGTCGATACGCCGGGAACGTTCAGTCGGCGAGGCGGTATTCTGGACATCTACCCCGCGACCGGCACGCTTCCGGCTCGGATCGAGCTCTTCGACGATGAGATCGACGGGATACGGCTTTTCGAGCCTGCAACGCAACGCTCGGTTAGCTTTGCCTCAAGCGTGGAGGTGGGACCGTGCCGGGAGATCCTACCGGGCGTTCTCCGTGGCAGTGCGGCCGACGTTCTGTCGGGACTGGACTTCTCCGCCACGGCGCCTGACCTGCGGGATAAGCTGACCGAGCAGTTGGAGCGGGTCACCCGCGGGCAGGCAATGGAGGACTACGACACCTTCGCGGGATTCTTCGTTCACAGCAGCCTGCTGGATTATCTGCCGAAGAACGTCGTGCTCGTGCTCGATGAGCCGGACGCCAACAGTTCTCAGGCGCTGGAATTGGATCGGCAATCCGTGGAGTTGCGGCAACAGCTCGAAGCTAGGGGTGAGCTGCCCGTGGGTCTTCCCTCGCCGTACCATCGGTGGGAGGAGCTATCCAAGCAGTTCCGCCAGTATCCCACACTGGAGCTGTCCTATTCGGACGACTGGCTCGAAGAGGCTCAGTCGATCGAGCTACCCTTTGCCCCAACTCGGCCCTATGGCAGTCGTCTGAAGGAGTTCGTCGCAGATGCGATCGAGCAGAAGGCTTTGGGGCGTTCGGTGGTCGTGGTTTCGCACCAGGCTCGCAGGCTTTCTTCTCTCTTCTCCGCACAGGGACTTATCGCGCCACCCGTGCCGGCGCTCTCCAACGCTCCTGTACCCGGTCAGCTAGTTTTGGTCCAGGGAGCCGGATTGTCTGGAGGATGGTTGACAGCGCCCGACTCGACCGCGTCGGGCGACAGCGCGCAGTCCGAAGCTTCGGGTGGCCTAGTGCTGTTCACGGATGCTGAGGTCTTCGGCTTTGTGAAGGCCCAGCGGGTCCAGCGTCAAAGCCGTCCAAGAGCTTCCGCCGACTGGCTCTCTCAGTTGTCCGAGGGCGACTACGTTGTGCACATCGACCACGGCATCGGGCGCTTCAACGGAATGACGCGTATGACCATGGATGGTGTGGAGCGCGAGTACCTCCAGTTGGAGTACGCGGATCGCGATCGCCTCTACGTGCCGGTGGATCAGGTCGACAGGGTTAGCCGTTACGTCGGTGGCTCCGAGGCGCCTCCGTCCGTTACTCGTCTCGGCACGAGCGAGTGGGATCGCGCCAAGGGGCGAGCGACGCGAGCTGTCGCGGAGGTGGCCAAAGACCTGCTGGAGATCCACGCGGCCCGGGAATCGGCCCCGGGGATTAGCTTCGCCCCGGACTCGACCTGGCAAGTAGAAATGGAGTCCTCCTTTCCGTACGTCGAAACGCCCGATCAACTTGCTGCCGTCGAAGCGGTTAAGAAGGACATGGAGACAGAGCGTCCCATGGATCGTTTGATCTGCGGCGACGTAGGCTACGGCAAGACTGAGGTGGCTTTGCGGGCCGCTTTCAAAGCTGTCATGAGCGGCAAACAAGTAGCTGTGCTGGTGCCCACCACTATTCTAGCGCAGCAGCACTTCTCGACGTTCTCGGAGCGGCTCGCCTCTTTCCCGATTCGGGTGGAGATGCTGTGCCGCTTCCGGTCGGAGAAGGAGCAGAGAGATGTCCTGGCTGGTCTGCAGGCCGGCAGCGTGGATATTTGCATCGGCACCCACCGTCTGTTGCAGAAGGACGTGGCGTTCAAGGACCTTGGTCTGGTCATCGTGGACGAGGAGCAGCGGTTTGGCGTCATGCACAAAGAGCATCTCAAGAGAATGCGCCAGGAAGTGGACGTCCTGACGCTGACCGCCACGCCTATCCCCCGGACGCTGCATCTCGCCCTGGCCGGCGCCAGAGATATGTGCACTATGGAGACTCCACCGGAGGAACGGCTTCCCATCAAGACTTACGTGGCGGAGTACGACGACCAGCTAGTCAGGGGAGCCATCCTGCGCGAGCTGGATCGGGGTGGGCAGGTCTACTTTGTGCACAACCGGGTCCACAACATCTGGCAGATGGCCAAGAGCCTGGAGCAACTCGTCCCGGAGGCCAGGTTCACGGTGGCCCACGGGCAGATGCCGGAGGAGAAGCTCGAGTCGGTCATGAGCGAGTTCGTCTCGGGCAGCGCCGACGTGTTGGTGTGCACGACTATCATCGAATCGGGGCTGGACATCCCCAACGCCAACACGCTCATCGTTAATCAGGCCGATCGCTTCGGACTGACGCAGTTGTATCAACTGCGCGGCCGGATCGGGCGGGGTGCTAATCGGGCCTACGCCTATCTACTGGTCAACCGCGGAAAGACGCTCACGGAGACCGCCCAGAAGCGGCTGCGAACCATTCATGAGGCTAACCAGTTGGGCGCGGGGTTCCGTGTGGCCATGAAAGACCTGGAGATACGCGGCGCCGGCAATCTGCTTGGGGTGGAGCAGAGCGGCCAGATCGCGGCGGTGGGTTTCGATCTCTACAGCCGGCTGCTAGCCGCGGCTGTCCAGAGGCTCAAGCAACTGCGCGAGGGCTCTTCTTTGCCGCCCGTATCGGTGCAGGCGCCCCCACCCACCATAGATCTGCCTCTTCCCGCCTATCTGCCGGAGTCCTACGTCTCGGATCTCAGCACCCGGCTGGATCTCTATAGACGCCTGGCCAGTGCGGTGAGACCCGACGAGGTCGAGGATCTTACCCAAGAGCTCAGGGATCGCTTTGGTCCGCTGCCGGGCGAGGCCGAGGACCTGATCTTTGTGGCAAATTGCCGTGTTCTGGCTGCCAGCGCCGACGTGCGAAGTGTGCAACTAGAAGAGAATCAGGTTGTGATCAGGCTGGGCTACCAACTGTCCGGGCTCATTCGCCCCGATCAACGCTACGGACCCGCCGTGCGGTTTGGCAAAACACAGATCCGCCTCGACCGCCATCGATCCGGCCAACGATGGAAGCGCCTGCTACTAACGATCCTCCAGGACCAACTGACTGAGAAGACCGAGTCCCCGGCTCCCCAGCAGGCTGCAGCCCGATAGACGGGGGCGAAAAGGGGAAAGAGGGGAGCGCCCCTTAGATGTGGGCTGATATCGGGTTTAGCTTGCTCTTCGCCCTCCGCAGAGGGAGAGGGGACAGGCGCGCCTCCACCCCAGCCAAAGCAAGACGAATCCTGCCCACTCCCAAGGAACGTTCCCCCCTTTTTCGCCCCCACGCTTACAGGACGTACTTCGTGATCTCGTCCAGTCGCTGCACGCGAATACAGTCGTTCAGGTCCAAGTAGGCCCCGAGCCGGTCGATAAGCACCGGCTGAATGCCGACCCCTCGGGCGCCCGTGACGTCCGCGTAGTATTGATCGCCGACGTGGAGGGCCTCCTCTGGCAGAACGCCCGCCAGCTCGAGGGCAGTCTGAAAGATGCGCGGGTCCGGTTTCTCTGCTCCTACCAAACACGAGCTCAGTATGAAATCGAGCAAGGGGGTTAGCTTTAGGTTGTTACAATATGGAGTCACGTCCCTGTCGATGTTGGAGATAAGTCCCAGCGTGATTCCCCTGGACCTGAGTTGTTCGAGGGTGGGCAGGACGTCGTCGTAGAGGAGCAGCCCCCATTCCGTGTGGTGGTAGTGCTGATAAATGCGTGCAGCCTGTTCCAAGGACACTTCGATGCCCGCCGCGGCCAGCAATACTTGCTCGTACTCCGCGTGGAATTGCCGAAGTGCCTCTGCGTCCCTGTCATTGATGGGCCAGCGTTCGTTCTCGCGTGCCCAGTGCTCGTCGCCCTTCAAGTAGGCATGGCGGAGCGCATCGACGTTCGCCACGATGTTCTCCTCGGCCAGGCAATGCACCTGCCGCTCCTCGCGGAGCGGATGGAAGTGACACAGCGTGTTGAACATGTCCAGGAAAACGGCTCGTATCATTTAAGTTCGACCCCGAAATGCGGCTTGAGCGACTCCGCCACGCATCAGACTCTGCGAGCGCCAATCTCACGTCCCGTTTCTTCCGGCAGGACACATGCCTGGTGTGGAGGAAGGGCCGGCTGGACGTATGCCTGGCGGAGACAGTCTCTCAAGCGATTATAGTGGAGAAAGATGAACCATGGCAAGGGAAGTCCAACGACTTTAGCCTTGCCAGCCGTACATGCTCAGGTAGGCCCGCACGATGTCGGAGCCATACAGAACGCCGACCATGGCTCCCATGGCGAGAAACGGAGCGTAGGGTACGTAGCTGTGGCGTCGGACCAGCCGCAAGAGGAGAAGTCCGAGAGAGATCACGCCGCCAAGAAAGATACCAATGGCCAGGCTTGGCAAGACGATAGGCCATCCGACCGCTAGACCGATGAACAGCGCCAGCTTCACGTCTCCGAAGCCCAAGCCCTGGTGATAGACGAGGAAGGTTAGACCGAAGAAGATTCCGAACAGCACCAGACCGACCAACCCACCTATGACGGCCGACCAGGGATCGTGCTGGATGGCGGTGGACAACAGGGCAACCACGCTCGCGGGCAGGATCAACCTATCGAGCACCAGTCGGTGCTCCAGATCGACTACGAAAACCACTACGAGCACGCACAGGACAAAGCTCGCGGCCAGCAAGCTCCAGGAGGGGCCAAAGCGCATCCAGGCGACGAGAAACAACCCCGCCGTCGCGACCTCGACCAGCACATGCCGATTTTCCTCTGGAAGTGCGCACCTGTGGGCATGGAAGCGACGAGTGCCTAGCCTGAGCCAGGCACAGCTCTCCAGAATGGAGAGCACACGTCCACATGTCGGACACCTGGGGCGGGCCAGTAAAGGCTGATTGAGTGGCATTCTATCAGCCATTAGGTTAAGCACAGATCCGAGCAGCAAGCCAAGAAGTACGTACCCGATTGCCCAGACAGACGGCATTTACGAGAACCTCCGAAGCGGGACCATTATAACATGCCAGACTTGGCACCGAAGCGGTTCCTGGTTATAATGAGCCTGTTCTTACGGGCACTCGCTCTCCCAGTCTGCCCATTCGACCCTTCGGGAAGGAGCCGCATGAAGCTAACGCTCTCGCAGAAAAAAGCTCTCATGGCGGTCAGTACTCCTTTCGTCAGAACGGCCTATATTGTCCATAGAGCGCTGTCCGGGCATCTCTGGGTCGATCACGCGGTGCCAGCCGACCCAAGGTCTATCCTGATCATCCGGTTGGATACGATCGGCGATGTGCTGCTCAGCGAGCCGGCCATCTCGGCCCTGCGGCGGCGCTTTCCGTCCGCGCGCATCGATTTGATCACTCGCGGCTCCGGCAAGGCGTTGCTGGAGGGCAACCGGCACGTGGACGCGCATATCGTCTTCGACGCGCCCTGGTACGCCAACTGGCGCGGTCTGCGGATCTCGTGGCGTCGCGAGCTAAGGCGAACTCTGGCCTGTTTGAGGGAGTTGCGACGCGAGAAATACGACCTGGCCGTCGAATTGCGCGGGGACTACCGCGATCTCCTTTTCGCCGTGGCCACCGGCGCGCGTGTGGTGGTAGGCAGCAGTTGGCGGGGTGGCCGTTTTCTCCTGGACCATGACGCGCCGGTCGATCTTGATGCGCACCGGGTTGAGCTCGCCCTGACCGTCGCGGCGACGGCCGGGGCAGATCCGCGGCCGGCGGCGCCGAAGCTGTATTTGAATCGACTCGAGCGCGCCCTGGCGCAGGAATTGCTGCCCGAGAAACGAGCGATCTACATCGCCATGCACCTCGGGGCCGGTTTCCCCTCGAAGTGCTTGCCTGTGTCTACCTTCGCCGATGTGGCCAAAGAACTATGGACACGCTGGGGTGCTTCTCTTATCGTTCTCGGCGGACCAGAAGATCGCCCCATCGTCGATTCCTTTCTCGGTAACCTGCCGTTCCAGCCGCTGGATCTGGCGGGGAAGCTTACACTGAAGGAGACGGCGGCCGTGTTGGAGCGGTGCCGCCTATTCGTGGGCAACGACAGCGGACCGATGCACATGGCTGCGGCCGTTGGCACGCCGGTTGTGGCCTTTTTCGGTCCTTCCGAGCCCCGCAACTACCGTCCCTATGGCGTCGATTACCGCATAGTGGAGGTCGATCTGGACTGTCGACCCTGTGACCATGTGCATTGCGTGCACGACGTCAATTATTGCATGACATCTATCTCCCCGGAGCGTATCATCGTGGCCTGCAACGAGTTGCTGGATAGTATCGAGGTGCGCGGCTAGATGACGCCCGGTTACTACTATGAGATGGCATTGCCTGGGAGCGTCCGCCTGAGGCGGACGCGTCAGCCAGGGCTCGCGCCCGCCTCAGGCGGACGCTCCCAGGGCGCGCCTCTGCGGCCTGCACCGACCAGAATTCATGATAGGGTCTCGGCTAAGCACCCCGCCAAAAGTCGGCGGGTCCAGGGCGCAGCGCCTGGCGGGGTCTGGGGTGTCCCCAGAACATGCCTTTCTTTTGGATATGTGCTTAGATGACGCGCACTGAGGTGATCGCGGCCGAGCTGCGCGAGAGCGCTGAGTTGAAGCGCTGGGCCGCGGAAAACCTGGCCACGCAGATCGCCGCGGCCGCCGATAGGTCCGCGACTGCCCTGCGGCAGGGCGGAAAGGTCGTCTTCTGTGGAAACGGAGGCAGCGCAGCGGACAGCCAGCATCTGGCCGCCGAGTTGGTCGGGCGTTTCAAGCACGACCGGCGTCCGCTGCCGGCCCTGGCTCTGACAACCGACACATCGATCCTGACCGCGCTCGCCAACGACTACTCGTACGAGCACATCTTCGCTCGGCAGGCCGAAGCCTTGCTGAACCCGGTGGACGTGCTCGTAGCGATCAGCACGAGTGGCAGGAGTCCCAACGTGGTGGAAGCAGTGAAAGTGGCCCGGCAGAAAGGTGCATTTAGCATCGGGCTACTCGGCGGCGATGGCGAGCCTCTGCGCTCCCTGGTCGATCTGGCTCTGGTGATACCTTCGACCAGCAGCGCCCGCACCCAGGAATGTCACATCGCCATCGGACACGTCATCTGCGGGCTGCTCGAGGATGATGTGGCGGGGCGGTAACCGGTGCTACGTGACTCGTGACCTGGCATGCGCAAGGCTGCCCATCAGACTGATCAGTCCGATCCGGCGGATACGCTTCAGTTCATCGGTCACAGAGCACCAGACCGAGGGAGAGTATATATGACAAGCAAGCGCTACACGCCGGTTGAGTTGGCGGGGGTCAAGACCTCGCCCCTAGGCGAGCGTCGAAATAAGGTCCACCTGCGCGACTTCGCGCGGGTCTGCGGGATCGGAGCAACTTTTCGAGACTTCTTTGACAGCCTACCCGATCAGCTGGCCGCCCGCGATTTGAAGCAAGTGGTGTCCGCGGTGGTTTCGGCCCATCGGCGACGCAGGCCGGTTATCTGGGCCATGGGCGCCCACGTTATCAAGTGTGGGCTCAGCGGCCTGGTGATCGAGCTGATGAGACGTGGCGTAATCAGCGCCGTGGCGCTTAACGGGGCCGGGGCCATTCACGACTTCGAGATCGCTCTGATCGGCGCCACCTCGGAGGACGTGGCGGCTGGGTTGGGAGCCGGCGAGTTCGGAATGGCGGATGAGACCGGTCGTCTGATGAACGCGGCCATCAACGCCGCGTGGCAGCAGAGAGGCAACAGCACGAGCGTCGCCTCCGACAAAGCGGACGCCGGCTTTGGCGAGCTTCTCGGACGAAAGCTCCTGGAGATCAATGCGCCGCACGTCGACCACAGCATCCTGGCAGCCGGTGTGCTTCTTGGGGTGCCCGTGACCGTGCACGTGGCCGTCGGCACGGACATCATCCACATGCATCCCTCGGCCGATGGCGCTGCGCTGGGAGCGGCTAGCCATCACGATTTCCGGCTGATGTGCGGCATCGTAGCTACCCTGGGCGACGGCGGGGTCTATTTCAACGTCGGCTCCGCGGTGGTTCTGCCAGAGGTCTTCCTGAAGGCAGTTACCGTCGCGCGCAATCTGGGCCATCCGGTCCACGACTTCACTACAGTCAACCTGGACATGAAGGATCAGTATCGCAGCTGGAACAACGTCGTGAAGCGGCCGACCGGCGACCACGGCCGGGGCTACTCCATTATTGGACATCACGAGCTGCTCATTCCTCTGTTGGCGCAGGCCGTGCTCGAGCGGCTGACCGTGGCAGAGGACGATCCTGGAGGACAGACCCATGGTTTCTGAGATCCAAGGCGATCTTTCGAACATGCTTTCGCTCTTCACCAATCGACGCGTTCTGGTCGTCGGCGACCTGATGCTGGACGAATGGATCTGGGGCAACGTGAGCCGCATCTCTCCCGAGGCGCCGATTCCGGTGGTGCAGGTCCAGTCCATCTCGCGGACACCGGGCGGCGCCTGCAACGTGGCGGCCAATATAGCGAGTCTTTCCGGGCAAGCTATCCTGCTGGGAGTCATCGGACAGGACGAGGCTGGCGAGCATCTCCGTGAGGAGCTGGAGAAGCTGAATATCGACGCGACCGATCTCTTCGTGGACCCGCAGCGGCCCACGACACTGAAGACCCGCATCGTCGCCCACAGCCAACAGGTCGTGCGGGCCGATCGCGAGAGTCGCTTGCCCATTTCGACCGAACTGGCCAAATGCCTCGCCGCTCGCCTCAACGATCGCATCGACGGCGTTGAGGCCGTTCTGATCTCCGACTATGGCAAGGGCGTGACTACACCGCCCCTGGTGCAGCAGATCATCCGGGCCGCGACGGAGCGTGGCAAGCCGGTGATCATCGATCCCAAAGGATTCTCTTACGCCAAGTACCGCGGATCCACCGTGATCACGCCCAACAAGCTCGAGGTTGCCCAGGCCGTGGGAGTGGAGCTCACAGACCAGGACAGTGTCCTACGGGCGGGCAAGACCCTGCTGCGTGACCTGGCCTGCCGGGTCGCCCTCATCACACGTGGAGAGGAGGGCATGTCTCTCATTCAGGACAGCGGCGAGGTCTGGCATTTTCCAGCCAACGCCCGACAGGTGTACGATGTGACCGGCGCGGGGGATACAGTGGTGGCCAGTTTCGCCCTGGCGCTGGCCTCGGGGGGCAACTACGTCCAGAGTGCCTACGTTGCCAACCATGCTGCCGGCGTCGTCGTAGCTAAGGTCGGCACGGCCACCGTCAGCCTCGACGAGCTGCGACGATCCATGGCGGGATGTGATGCGCGTGCTTTTCGGGTGGAATAGGTCCCGCGAAACGGCCCTGACCGTCCTCGGCGACCTTGTCCTCGTCAACGCGGCTTTTCTCGTCGCCTATTGGATGAGGTACGTTCGCGAGCTGGGGCAGGAGGTGTCCGCGGAGTACTTCGTCCCGCTGAACAGTTACCTTCCGCTCCAGGTGGGCCTCAGCGGCATTCTTCTAGGCGTGTACCTGGTGGCCGGGCTCTACCGCCGCAGGTTTGCCGGCGGTCTGGTCGATCAGTTCAGCTCGCTGATCGGGGGCACCAGCGTTGGGATCATGACGGCTCTGGCCCTGGCCTTCATCTTCCAGGGTTTCTCCTATTCCCGGCTGCTCTTCCTGTACCTCTGGGTGACCATAGTGCTCTTTCTGGCCCTGGCGAGGATAGTTGTGCGCCAGTTCCGTCTTCTGCTCAGGCGGCGTGGCATCGACTTGCGGCGGGCCATCGTGGTGGGCGATGGAACTCTCGGCCGTATGGTCATGCACGTGCTGTCCACTCAGCCCAGCCTGGGCTATCGGCTGGAAGGGTTCGTGGACGAAGAGCCCTGTGGCGACGTGGGGCGCTTCAAGTGTCTGGGAAGTCTCAACGATCTCGATTGGCTGGTGCCGAAGAGGAAGATCGACGAGATCATCATCGCTTTGCCGTCGTCTGCCCACCAGCGCATTCCGCGGATCATTCGCGGCTGCCACCGGGAGGGCGTGGACGTCCGCATTGTCCCGGATCTGTTCGAGATGAGTCTGAGCCAGGTGGACATCAACGAGTTGTGGGGTATCCCTATTCTCGGGCTGAAGGGGCCTTCCATACGGGGAGCAAATCTCTGGCTGAAGCGTGCCGTGGACGTGCTGCTGTCTCTGTTCTTGCTGATGCTACTCTCCCCGCTTCTCCTATTGATCGTGGTGGCTATCAAGCTCGACTCACCGGGGCCTATCCTGTTCAAGCAGATGCGCCTCGGCAAAGACGGCCGGCAGTTCATGGCGTTCAAGTTCAGATCCATGCGCATGGGCGCCGACGCGGAGAAGTGCGACCTGGCCGACCAAAACGAGGCCAGCGGCCCCCTGTTCAAGATCAAGAACGATCCGCGGCGAACGCGCATGGGGCGGCTACTTCGCCGGGCCAGTCTGGACGAAGTGCCACAGTTTCTCAACATCCTGCGCGGCGAGATGAGCCTGGTAGGCCCGCGCCCTCCCATTCCCGAGGAGACCGAGAAGTACGAGGATTGGCAGATCAAGCGACTGGGAGCGGCGCCAGGATTGACCGGTCTCTGGCAGGTCAGCGGTCGCAGCGAGCTTCCCTTCGAGGAGATGGTTCTGCTGGATATCTACTACATCGAAAACTGGTCCTTGGCCCTTGACTTCAAGATCCTACTGCGCACGATCCCGGCCGTCCTGACCGGCCGCGGCGCCTACTAAATACACCCTCCCGACCGACCTTCTGGCTAGCCAGAAGGTCGCGTTGACGACGTCCGCGCGGCCTTCCTACAATCTGCATACAGAAGGCGTTCTGTGTCCTGAGAGGAGATATCTTACGCAATGTCGCTCGATCAGGTGAACGGTCGACCAGGGAGACGAAGAAGAGCGCTGCGGATGGCCGGTTCTGAAGTGGACGAACAGCAACTGCCAGTCCAGGATCCCGCCGACGCCCTCGCCGAGAGTGATAGGCTTCTGAGGCAGCGCGAGGACGAGCTGCGTCAGCTCCGCCAGGAGCATCTGAGACTGGCCGGACGGCTCTGGATCATCGAGAGCGAGCTCCTGAGCTCCAAAAAGGAGCCGAAGCGAACGGTGGGCGTGTTGTTGCCCGAGGCGGAGACGGCGCCGCCAGCGCCGTCCACGCCTCTGACGCTCACTACCAGACACAAGATACGGCTGTGTCCGTATCTCGCCTCGTACACCAACCGCGCCGAGCAACACCATCGGCCCAGCAACAGGCAAGTATGCTACGCTATCGGCCACGACACCTGGGCATATGGTCCAGCGGACCTGGAGGTGCAGAAGGAGATCTGCCTGCGCAAGTCCGTCTACCCCCGCTGTCCGCGCTACCAGGATGCCCGCAGCCGGGAAGTCGGGGATCAGCAGGCCGCGGCCGCCAGCAAGCCATGGTGGCGGTTCTGGCGTCGCGACCCCTGATGTTTCCCGAATAGCCTACTCCTTCGCGCGCACCTGCCTCTCGATCAGACTCTGGAGCTCGGCCACCGGCATGGGACCCAGGTTCTCGCCGCTGCGAACCCGCACCGCGACCGTCCCATCGGCGCCCTCTTTGTCGCCGACCACGAGCATATACGGGATCTTGTTCAGTTGAGCCTGGCGGATCTTCTGGTTCATGCGCTCAGGTCGGCTGTCCACTTCTACCCGTAGTCCCGCCTCAGTCAGTTGATCGTTCACCTTCTGGGCGTAGTCCAGATGCCGATCGGCGATCGGAATAATCGTCGCCTGCACCGGAGCCAGCCAGACGGGGAATGCACCCGCGTAGTGCTCGATGAGGCAGCCCATGAAGCGCTCCAGACTCCCCAGCATGGCGCGGTGGACCATGATGACGCGCTTCTCGCTGCCGTCCTCGGAAACGTAGTTCAGGTCGAACTTCTCTGGCATGTTGAAGTCCACCTGAATCGTCGGACCCTGCCAGGGGCGACCCAGCGCGTCGATGAGCTTTATGTCGATCTTGGGGCCGTAGAAGACCGCTTCGCCCTCGGCGCGATGATACGGCTGTCCGCGCCGCTCCAGAGCCGACGATAGGGCCCCTTCAGCGCGGTCCCAGATTTCGTCGCTCCCCAGATATTTGGTGCGGTTCTGGGGATCGCGCACGGACAGTTCCACGTTGAACTCGCGGAACCCGAAGGTCTGCAGCAAGAAGATGGCGAAATCCAGGGCCTTGGCGACCTCAGCTTCCAGTTGATCGGGTCGGCAGAAGATGTGGGCGTCGTCCTGCGTGAAGCCGCGCACGCGCAGCATGCCGTGGAGGGTGCCGGATCGCTCGTAGCGATAGACCGTGCCCAGCTCGGCCCAGCGGAACGGCAGCTCTCTGTAGCTGCGCAGCCGGCTCTTGTAGATCAGAATGTGG
This sequence comes from Chloroflexota bacterium, assembly GCA_004297765.1. Classification (GTDB taxonomy): domain Bacteria; phylum Chloroflexota; class Dehalococcoidia; order FW602-bin16; family FW602-bin16; genus FW602-bin16. Next base: position 40,869 of record SCTZ01000137.1, read on the forward strand.
AACGGGCAGTTCATGGGCTTGATCAGGTAGGGCGCACCCTCGATCTCCATAGGTGCGTACATGTTCTCGCGGTACCAGCCCCAGTGCCCGCTGGTCTTCCAGAGATCGGCCCGCGCAATGTGCGGCGAGTAGACCAATTGGTAGCCGCGCTTGAGGTGCTCTTCCTTCCAGAAGTTCTCGATCAGGTACCGAATCATGGCGCCCTTGGGATGCCAGAAGATCAGACCCGGGCCCGCATCCTCCTGGATGGAGAACAGGTCGAGCTCCTTTCCCAGTCGGCGATGATCACGTCGCTCAGCCTCCTCCAGCTTATGCAGGTACGTCTCCAGACCCTGCTTGTCCGGAAAAGTGGTCCCGTAGATGCGCTGGAGCATGGGGCGCTTCTCGTCGCCGCGCCAGTAGGCTCCCGCGATGCTCAACAGCTTGAACTCACCGATCTCGCCAGTGCTGTGCACGTGCGGTCCGCGGCACAGGTCATACCAGTCGCCCTGGCGATAGATGCTAACCTTCTCGTCGGGAAGCTCGGCGATCAACTCAAGCTTGTATGGCTGGTCCGAGAAGAGGGCGCGCGCTTCGTCCTTGCTGAGCTCCTGGCAGACGAACTCCGAGTTGCGGACCTTGATCTCGGCCATCCTGGCCTCGATCTGGGCGAGATCGTCGGGTGCCAGAGGGCGCGGCAGCTCGAAGTCGTAGTAGAAGCCCTCCTCGATCGCCGGGCCGATGCCCAGCCTGCTATTGGGGATCAACGATTGCACCGCCTCGGCCATCACGTGAGACGCCGAGTGCCTCATCGCGTCCAGATCTGCCATCGAATCTTCTCCTTCCTCGAACAGAAACAGAACCCCTCGTCTATGCTACTTTGGACTAGTGTTCGACCACACTGGTTTCGTCATTCTGAGGCGCGCACCCTTCGACTCGGCTCAGGGCAGGCGCCGAAGAATCCGCGCCCTGGGGATACGGATTCTTCGCGCTGCGGCGCTCAGAATGACAGGTAGCGTCTTCTCTGTGGTCGAACACTAGACGCGGGCTCCGCGTAGCCGGGATCGCCCAGTCCTGAAACAAAAAACCTCTCGTCCACATCTGGGACGAGAGGCTACTGCTCCCGCGGTTCCACCCGGTTTGAGATCGTGACGCCATTTCCCCCGTTTCAGCCTACTCTCTAGTACTACAACCGTAGTTCATCGAACTTCTCGTCTCGAGCACCGCCTCTGTTTGTCATTCTGAGGCGCGCACGCCGAAGAATCCGCGCACCTCGCCCCGTTAGGCACGGATTCTTCGCGCTGCGGCGCTCAGAATGACAAAGTACGGTTGTAGTACTAGGAGAGCAACCCAATCCCCTCTCCCAGAGGGAGAGGGGATTGGGTGAGGGCGCGCCACCGATCCCCATCTCGCTAGCCGATAACGGCGGCTCACCGCGACTGCCTACTGATGACGCCGGCCATCATGCGCCGACGCTGTTCGGAGCCGAGCTCACAGGCGGTTTTCGTCGAGCTTACGCCGGGAAGCTTCCAGCCACGGCTCCCTTCTCTGGGGCTCTGTCTCGACTACTCGTCCTGATCGTCGCTAACGATGAATCCGGAACACGGTATCAGAGAGCGGTCGGGACTCAGTCCCCGTCATTCCGCATTCCCAATTCCACATCCCGAATTGGCCTGGTGGGCGATACTGGATTTGAACCAGTGACCTCTGCGATGTCAACGCAGCGCTCTAACCAACTGAGCTAACCGCCCGTGTGATACACGGTATCACGTCTGATACTGTGGTGAGCCGCGAAGGACTCGAACCTTCAACCGGGTGATTAAGAGTCACCTGCTCTGCCAATTGAGCTAGCGGCCCGCAACGACGGATATTATAGCATCGCCGTTGGTTGAATGCAAATTTTCGCACGGCCCGGTTGATTCCATTTGGCTGACGGATCCTGTGCTAAGAGCCCCATTTCGTATGTCGGGAGACGTTCCTCTCGGGCGGTCCCGGTAGCTTTCGACGGCTGTCGGTTGGATCCCAGTTCTCGCCACTTGGTCTATCCATGGGTCGGCTACACATGAAGCATTTGACTATATCTCCATCGAGCCACAATGTGCCGCCGCAGTGACGGCATCGTTTCGTGTCAGAGCTTGCCATTCTGGTTTCTCTCTTCCCCCAAAAAACTTGAGCCCACCAGGAACCAGTCCGGTGGGCTCAGGGCGGCTGGAACCGCCCAAAGTACATCAATACCCGGTGCGATCCGGGCACACCAAAACAGGCCCGGATGTCGCACGGAACGATCTATTCAGTTGGTGCAGGACGCTCTTCGCTGACTACCAGCTACGACCGCGGCCACCACCGCCCGACGACCGACGCGAGTCGCTGGGGCGCTGGGCAGAGTAGCAGTCAGAGCAGTAGACGGGGCGGTCAGTGCGCGGCTGGAAGGGTACCTGGGTATCCTTTCCGCACGTGGCGCACACGGCCGGGAACATCTCCCGACGACCGCCAAATCCGCCGCCACCGAAGCCGCCGGAGCTGCGGCCGCCCTCGCCACGCGAGGCCTTGCGGGCAGCACGGCAATCCGGACAGCGGCCCGGCTCGTTGGTGAAACCCTTCTGAGCGAAGAATTCCTGTTCGGTTGCCGTGAAAACGAACTCGTTTCCGCAATCGCGGCAGGTAAGGGTCTTGTCTTGCATGTTGATCACGCCGACTCCTAATTATTACTACTTGGAACGATCCGTCAGCGCAATCACGATCAGGGGGGGCTAAGCTGAACAGACAGATCACCTACCCAGCCGCTTCTGGCTAACTGCGGAAACATACCAGCACCCATATTATACATAATTTTGATGATCTTGGCGATAGGCAGTTTGAGACCTGCTGCCGAGCGCTACATCGGGTAGCCCTTTCCCGGTCGTTTTCTGAGGGGCGCGAGGATCTCCTCGTTGTGCTGCCCGAGATCCGGGGACGGCGAGAACGTCTCGCTCAGCGGCGTGAGGGAGAGCCTTATCGGACTGCGGCTGAAGCCGACCCGGGTGCCGTTCACGTCGGTCTCGCAGATCATGCCACGCGCCCGCACCTGAGGGTCGGATACGATGCGCGCCACGTCGTTGATGGGCCCGCAGGGCAGTCCCTCTCGCTCCAGCAGCTCCAGCCACTCGGCCGCGGACCGCGCGCGGAACAGTTGGTCCAGAATCGGCTCCAGCTCGCCCCAGTGGGATGTGCGGTCCTCGTTGGAGCGAAAACGCGGGTCCTCCGCTAGCTCCGGACGCTCCAGCAGCACGCACAGCTTCCGCCACTGCGCATCGTTGCCGGCGGCCACGATGAGATAGCCGTCCCGAGCGCGCACCGACGTGAACGGCGAGATGGACGGATGACGATTCCCCAACGGCTCGGGCACCTGGCCCGTGACCGTGTAGCGGGCGATGGCGTTTTCCAGAATGGCCACCTGGCAATCGAGCATCGAGATGTCGATCTCTTGTCCCTGACCCGTCTGTTCCCGCACGCGCAGGGCCGCCAGGATGGCGACAGTGGCGTAAAGACCAGCCGTTATGTCACCAACGGACGCCCCCGCCCGCGTCGGCATGCCTCCCGGCTGACCGGTGATACTCATCAGCCCGCCCATGCCTTGCACGATGATGTCGTAGGCGGGGCGGTCCCTATACGGTCCGGTCTGCCCGAAGCCGGAGACGTGGCAGCAGATCAGCCCCGGGTTGATCTCGTGCAGTCGGCTCCAGGGGAAGCCCAGCCTATCCAGGGTGCCGGGGCGGTAGTTCTCCAGAAGAACGTCGGACTCGGCCACCAGCCCGGCCAGCAGCTCTTCCCCCTCCGACGTCTTCAAGTCGAGGGTGACGCTTTTCTTGTTGCGGTTGAGGCTCATGAAGTAGGCGCTCCGGCCTCCGGCAAAGGGACCGTAGCCCCGCGCGTCGTCGCCCGGGCCGGGCGCCTCGACCTTGATCACCTCCGCTCCCAGATCTCCCAGGACCATTGAGCAGTACGGTCCGGCCAACACGCGGGTCAGGTCGATGACCTTCACGCCATCAAGGGGCAGCATCAGAGTCCTCCTCCCCCGTCACGCCGATCGTTGGCCGGCGATCTCGGGTGGACTCATCTTACGCGGCGGCGCGGCGCGTTTCAAATGCGCTGCGCCTACCGCACAATCCCCCAGCGCCTGGCTCCCAACCCACTACCCCTGGCCCAGCGATACAGCCCTCCCGCTGCACTCGCCTTGTCGGAGTTGTCATGGGGCATCGCGCTGGTGTGGGATGCGACCCGTATGATGCCGTTGCCCCGCGTTGTGTCTGCGCCCACGTGCACCGCCTCGCCCCAGATCAGCCATGGAAGGAACGGCTCGAGATTCCCCGCGAAGGTGACGCGCCCGACGAACCCGCCGTCGGGGGTGTTGTAGCGCTGGCGAGCGCCGCAGCTCTTCGGGACGACCCAGCGCGTCTGATCCTTCTCCACGCGCACCTGCCTGGCGCCGCGGGCTAGCTCCGCGTGGTCCACCAGCGGGCCGCCGGTGCCGTAGTACTGTCCCAGAGCCTCCAGTCGATCGAGCAGATTGCGCACGAGGGGAGCAAACCGAAGTGGGCGCACCGGACGCTCGTCGTCGACCAACTGAAGCGGCGTCACGAGCTCCAGGGAGACCCGGTCCGGCGGGAGAGCGGCGGCCCGAGACAACACATCCTCATGGGTCACCCCGCCCGTCGCCGGGAGGTTGATCAGATGGTCTTTGTCAGTCAGGACGATCTGGCCCGTGTCCATCAGCGGGTTGACGGCCGTGATCTGCCTCACCTGGATCCTTCCATGATGGCGCCGCTTTGCCCGGCCCGTCACGTGCCGACCGATGCCCGACTCGCTCATCGCCTTCAGTCCGGTCACCACGTAGGGGAACAGGCTCATCACGTTCCCGAAGACAGTCACGCCGAACTCGAATAACTCGCCAGGCTGGTAGGTGGCCTTGCCGTCCATGGGCGGAACGATCACGAACGGGCGAGGGATATCTCTGCCACACTCATCCACCTCTTCCGCGCAAGACGCCAGCATAGAGACAGGACAGCTCAGCTCGTGCATGCAGAAGGCGCAGCAGCTTCTACAGCGATCGAGGCAGAAGCGGTGTCTCAGAGCGTGAGAGAACGTGCTTCGCAGAATGCTGCCCGGATGCTCGTTCAGAACGATGGTGCTGCGGACCTGGGCCGTCACGCGCAGAACGTATGCGACGAAACCGTCCATAATTCCACTCCGCTGGTCGCGAACGCGAACTCCGACGGGAAAGAGTATCAGTCCTGCCAGAGCACCCTTTCAAGGAGAAGAGGTCTCGGCGCCATACATGTCCGAGAAACAGCGCCGACCCGCATGCCGAGCGCGTCGCGGCGACCGCTGATCGTCACAACCGATGCATGAGTGAGGATTGGCGGTCGCACTGCCACGATGCCACGACGCAGGCGCGTGCATCCGAACCGGGATGCCCACAGGCCCCCAAGTACTGGTTGTCAGGAGACTCGTGCATCCCATGGCGAGGCGGCTGTTAATGAGAATTGTAGACCCGCTTTCCAGCCCCTGTCAAGCGTGCCGTCGAGCAGAGACTTCAAGACAGAGACCCCTGACACATGCAAGCCCCTGTCCCTACCGCAAAAGGGCCAGGCTGAGGGTCATGATGATCATACCCACCATGACGCCGAGGATGATGGGGTGCTCGTCTCCCACCTTGTGAGCGGCTGGGAGGAGCTCATCCAGGCTGATGAAGACCATCACGCCGCCGACCGCGGCCAGGAGGTAGCTCAGGATCTGGGGAGTGAGCAGTGGTAGCAGGAACAGCGCGCCGATGAGCGCGCCCACGGGCTCGGCCAGGCCGGTATAGAAAGAGACCCAGAAAGCCTGGCGTCGGCTTCCCGTGGCCGCGTAGATAGGCATGGCCACCGCGATGCCCTCGGGGATGTTGTGGATGGCGATGGCCAGGGTGAGCACCAATCCCAGCTCCAGGGAGCTGAGCGCGCTGGCAAAGACCGCCAGACCCTCCGGGAAATTGTGGATAGCCAGCCCCAGCGCAACCATGGTGCCGGTGCGTGCCAGGCGCGAGGCGCCGGTCGTCTGTCGTTCGCTCATGAAGACGTGAGGCGTCATCACGTCCACCAGGAAGAGTCCCACCATGGCCGCGAAGAAAGCCAGGCTGGCCTGCAGGAAGCCCAGCTCCGCGATGGCGCCGCCCAGGAGCTCGACAAAGGAGACCAGTACCATGACGCCGGCGGCCATGCCGAGCATGAAAGCCGTGAACCAGCGGCCCGGGTTGCGCACGATGAGCACGATAAGGCTGCCCAGCCCCGTCGAGAGCCCGGCGACGGTGGTCAGCAGCAGCGGCAGAAGCGCATCGGCGAAGGTCATTGGCTGGCCATGACTCCTCCGAGGGGCGTGAGAAGCCCGAGGCCGTCCGAGAGAACACCGACATCAGCCACACGGGCTCCGCCTATTTCCCATGATGAGCTGTCGGGCGCCCGGAAGTCAAGCGGTCTCCCCACTCTGCGGTCCATGAGCTTGTCTACCTTACAGGAATGGTGGTCAAAGTTAGGCTTCTGGCATCCTCTACTCGGATGTAAGGTTGAGATAACCAGAGCAGCCACAGCCCGAGCTGCCGGCTACATCCGGGAGATGATCGACCGGACCATCTGCTTTCAGTATCCCCTACGCGGATCGAATGATCGGGGCACGTGCTGCGTGTTGATCGATTTGTTAGCCGTTTGCAGAAAACCCTTGGTGAAACTCCACGACGCCCTGTGTCTTGCTATTATCAAACGGTAGGGCCAGAAAGTACTCCTGCGGAACGCCGTCAAGAGTTAAATCCGGAAGGTTCCTGAAGCCGAACCGTTCATAGTATCCAGGGTCGCCCACAAGAACACAGCCCCTGGCTCCTGAAGCTTTCAGCAAGGATAGTCCCTCACGAATGAGGGATTTCCCGATGCCTTGTTTCTGGCATTCTGGTAACACAGCGACGGGGCCCAGACCGTACCAATCATGACTGCCATCGGAAATAGTTACGGGCGAGAAGGCAACATGGCCTACCACTTTTCCACCAACTTCCGCGACCAGCGAAATAGTGAGCGCATTGGCAGCTCGCAGTGCCCTAACTATGAATTGTTCTGTCTGCCTACTATGCGGATGATCTTCGAAAGCCGCATTGACGACCTCGGATATTACTTCTGTGTCTGACTCGATCTCGCTACGAATAATCATGTTCTACTCCAGTCCACGCCATATGTGCTGCCTACTGATGGCTAACGTAAAGCCAGCCGGAGCCACAGTATACCCCACACGGATCGAATGGTCACCCCCACACGCGTGGGGACAATGACGACCACTTTCAGTATCCTCTACTCGAATCCCTTCAGGTCCTGCTGGCGAGGGCTATCGCCACGGGTGCTCAACGCCTCTCGGCATCAGAGATATGGTCACCTGTAGCCAATCCACCGCCACGCGCGAGCCTGCCTGTGCTCAACGCCTCTCGGCATCAGAGATATGGTCACCTGCACATCGCCTCCATCGCCCGCAAGGACGATCAGTGCTCAACGCCTCTCGGCATCAGAGATATGGTCACATAGTTGCCCTCGGCGTGGGGATGAAATGCTGCCTGTGCTCAACGCCTCTCGGCATCAGAGATATGGTCACAATACTTCCTCCCTCAGCCCCGCATCTAACTCTGGCTGTGCTCAACGCCTCTCGGCATCAGAGATATGGTCACGTTTGCCACCGGCGTCGATGGTCGGCTTGTAGGCGGGTGCTCAACGCCTCTCGGCATCAGAGATATGGTCACGAGAGTAGGCGCATTAGTTGCGCGTTCGAGTAGTGGTGCTCAACGCCTCTCGGCATCAGAGATATGGTCACATTGTAGCCAGCGGCCCCGTTATCCGAGAGAGCCAGGTGCTCAACGCCTCTCGGCATCAGAGATATGGTCACTTGACGAGCGCCTTCGCCCGAGCGACCAGCGCAGGTGCTCAACGCCTCTCGGCATCAGAGATATGGTCACTTGTAGGCCGCCTCAGTCACGATCCGAGTGCTTCGTGCTCAACGCCTCTCGGCATCAGAGATATGGTCACATCGTGCTTGGGCGCAGCAGCAACACGGCCGCGACGTGCTCAACGCCTCTCGGCATCAGAGATATGGTCACACTAGCGACTGGGGCGGCCACGTCGCTGGTCGGCTCGTGCTCAACGCCTCTCGGCATCAGAGATATGGTCACGCAGATTCACCGACATAACGGCTCCTAGCCTGGTGCTCAACGCCTCTCGGCATCAGAGATATGGTCACTACTGCCGCCGGTCGTGATGCTCACCTGCCACAACGGTAGTGCTCAACGCCTCTCGGCATCAGAGATATGGTCACCGTCCCGCGTTGAGCCCAGTTCGCAGGGCTGGAGGTGCTCAACGCCTCTCGGCATCAGAGATATGGTCACTTTGTTTGTCGAGGGTGGCTGTGCTAAACTGCTTCTGGTGCTCAACGCCTCTCGGCATCAGAGATATGGTCACAGTCAACGCGCCGCTTAATCTGGTAGATCAGTAGAGGTGCTCAACGCCTCTCGGCATCAGAGATATGGTCACAATCTTCATTGCTCAGCCCGATCCGCTCCCACTTGTGCTCAACGCCTCTCGGCATCAGAGATATGGTCACCAGCGGGCCCCAGTCGCCGTGTGTTCAGTGTCTGAAAAGTGCTCAACGCCTCTCGGCATCAGAGATATGGTCACTTTCTTGCCCCTCATACACCGTGACAAAACTATGAGTGCTCAACGCCTCTCGGCATCAGAGATATGGTCACGCATGGCTCGTATGCACGGCTCAACCGTCCGGGCGGTGCTCAACGCCTCTCGGCATCAGAGATATGGTCACTTGGAGTTGGGCTAGGATGGTGGGGCGATACGTGGTATGTGCTCAACGCCTCTCGGCATCAGAGATATGGTCACGTCTTCTGAGGGTTCGAGAGGTCTTCGCAGTCATCGGTGCTCAACGCCTCTCGGCATCAGAGATATGGTCACTTGTGAGCGGTCCCACGTCGTGGCAATGGGCCTCCCCGTGCTCAACGCCTCTCGGCATCAGAGATATGGTCACCTACAATCATGCCTTCCAATCACTGATTGTTGAGGTGCTCAACGCCTCTCGGCATCAGAGATATGGTCACACGGCTGGCTCAGTTGTGACGGCCGGGCCGTTCTTGTGCTCAACGCCTCTCGGCATCAGAGATATGGTCACTGCACCCATACGGGGACTTGCGGTGATTGGCGTCGCAGACGCAATTTCAAGGATCGGGACATCATGACATCCGGAGACACGTTGACTGATGACTATTCCGAGCGTTGGCGCCAGCTCCATGGGATGCCCTAAGCCCGTTCTTTTCCGCCACTCGTCGATGCTTGACGCCACTGACTCCTAAATGATCACATGCCCTGGCGGATCCTCGGGCCACGCGGCTCGTGTGTCCCGTTTGCGCAATCGTTTGATGCAACTTTCGCACACGGGCACAATCAGCCATCCATCCTCTTTCACAAGCAGTCGCGTGAGATCCCAGCGCAGTTTCTCCTCCTCTCGCGTGCTCAGATGACATCGAAACACGCTATATTGTACACGCTCGCCATACCCTTCCAGGAGTTTTGCAGTTCGCCTCAGTCTGGCGTCGTCCCGAACATCGTATGCTACCAGGTACCATCCTCGCGTACTCATGCTTGTCGCTACCGTATGCGAGCGCGTGCGAAGAGTCCTGGCTCACCAGTCCATTCCTTCTCCAGCAGTCGCGCCTCGAGCTCGATGGTACGGCCATATGATAGCGAGTAGTCGGTCACAGGATGCTTCCAGGTCTCCTCCAGGCGATCCTGAAACAGCCTGACGGCCTTTCGTCGCCCCTGGTCGGAAAGCCATACGTGATCTTTCGCTACGTCAAAGTCCGCGCGTGCGTCCCAATGCCGTCTGTTGAGTGATCCGATCACAGTCATGTCCCAAACTGGCACGCGGAACAACTCCATGATGTCCAGCACCAGCGGCGGTGCAGCCGACCTCGGCGTGTGAAAGAAGCCGAGAGCTGGCTCCAGTCCCACGGCCATTATTGCGTGGAGCACTGCACTATAGAGCAGGGCGTAGCCGAAGCTGAGAAGCGCGTTGAAGCGGTCTCGCGGGGGACGGCGCGACCGTCCCGATGGGCGGAGATCCTGAGCCACTGACGAGCTCAGAAGATCGGGCAACCGCTCGAAATACGCCCTTCCCGCGGCGCCCTCGTGCCCGCGCACCGTCTCCACGCCTTCGGATGATGCCACCGCTCGCAATTGCGATCTGATGATGCCAATGCTCTCTCGGAAATCGGGACCTCTTTCTCGCGTACCACGCGTCGCGCGGAGTAAGTAGCGCAGCTGACTTTCGATGCGGGCCGAAGCCAGACGCCTGGCCAGCCGCAGGCACGTACCCGGATCGGACAATGCTTGAAACTGGCGTAAGCGGCGGTGGACGTGACCCGCTCCTGATGCCATTCCGGCGAGGTACCGGCCTCCACCGGAAAGCCAATGCACGGGCACCCCTTCTCCAGCACAGAGATGCAGGGCCTGCGTGGTCATCTGGACATTACCGTGGAGCACTACGGAGGTCACCTGCTGGATGGGAAATGTCATTTTCGCGCCCTCGCGCGGGCTAACAACCAGAGTGCGTCCGGAACGTTGAACCTGAGTGCCCGGTGTCATCACATGAACGACCTGTCCTTCGGAATACGGTGGAAATAGCCGGATCGGCTCCCAATCGGGATCGCGTGACAGGCGTCCCTCCTCAGGCAGGCACACCGGTGCCAGCGAACAGCGCAGGCAGAGATTCGAATTGTTGGTGATCGGCGGGCGCTCCACTCGACTGCGCAGTTCACGCGCTCGATCCATTGCCCGTGAGAGAACGAGCCGCGTCTGATCGTCCATCGGCACGCGAACCGTCGTATTCTCGGCGTGATAACGAATCCGCCCCTCCAGGACGGGTTTCCCCACCTCCTCCTCCAGCAGCAAGGCGTACGCCGTCAGTTGCAATTGGTCCGATGCCCAAGCTTCCGGCTCTCCAGCCTCGCTGCGGCGGGACCGACCTCGCTTGTGTTCGTATGGTATCCATGCGCCGTCCCGTTGACGAGCGGCGTCGAGCCGCCCCACCAGTCCCAACCTGTCGCTCGAAAGGTAGAAGCTCCTCCATTCGGTCCCGCTGGGATCCGGTGCGGTCAAATCCTCGTGAAGTGTTCTGCCAGCGTAGACCGATTCGTCCGCGAGCCTGATCTCCTCCACTTCCTCCAGGTAGAATAGCCGCTCACAATAGGCCAGGGCATGTAGCGCGGAGGCGCGGGTCAGAACGGCGCCTTCCTCTGCCATTATTGTGACCCCCGGGGCTCGATTGTTGTCCAGGCCCGTGAAGGGATATCGAGTGCCGGGGTTTCCATGCGGCCGTAAAGACGTGTCACCGTTCTGCTCGTGTCCTGTCGGTCGATCCGGACGGTGAGTCGTCCAAGATCGGAGAGCGGGTCTGCCTGATTGGGAGCTACGGGCACATACCAGTATGCTTGAACGCGGCTTGTCTCCTCGCGCAGTACGCTAATCAGGAAGTTGTTGTCCCCCAGGAAGGGTAAGCCGTAACGCGGCTTTCCCTCGGGGCGATATCTTGCCCCCAACAGCAACCCCTCGCGCACGCGCGACTCCAGCCAGTCGTTGGAACGCAGGCAGATGTAGGCGTCCACGTCTGATAAGAGCTCCCGCCGAATCGGCTGAATGTTGTATTTGTTCCCTCTGGCGTCGTCGGCCCGCTCCTTCCCCGTTTGTCCCACGGGGTAGTTGTGTAACTGCTGGTAGAGGCTCTGCACTTCGGGCAGACTTACAGCACCGACCGCGACATCGCAGGTCGGCAGATTGTCGGCCGTCAGTGTCATCGCCGTCTGCTCGTCATCGCGTCGCGACTCGATGGCCGCCAGATTCAGCAGCAGACCATAAGCGGCGGATGGCGTCAGGAAGGGCGCCGTGGGACGGTACGACCCGGCCGTGAACAAACGGAAAGCGGCGTAGGGTGCTTTCAAGCGTAGCTGTAACATCGTGGCTAGTCCTTGGCGGACTCAGGCTGGAATCCGCAGCCGGTTGCCAGTATGGCGATGTCCTCAAGCGCCTGGCGGGGAAGTCGGCGAAGATGGACTCCCTTTTGCTCAAGTTTCTCGCGTTGTTCGGCGTCCAGCACCTCGCGGACAACGCGTCCACCCAGGTAGAACTCTTCACCCGGATAATCGCCATTTTCAATCCCGTCGATCACCTCGGGGAGCGAGCCGTCCGGACGAAAGGCGTAGCTGTCATATCCTGCTACCAGCGAATCCGTGGCGCGTACGAGGATGCTGGATGGGGACATCTCGAAGTAGCTCCGGGCATGGTTGCCAGCGACGCCGTTCAGCTCCGCGATGCTGACCAGCAGGTGGCGTAGCCAGTCCCGGTATTGCTCTCCACGTGTCGCGTAGGTCCCTCCGCCGGGTGCCTGCACTCCCTCCACCGGATTCTGCATGTCATCCAGGCGGCAGTCGTCCAGGTTGAGGGCGAAAGGATACTGGTAAGCCGTGACGGTCGTCTCCCTGTGAAGGAGCGCGGACGATGTCGCGTTTTGCCAGGGGCTTGAGACGGTGAGGGGTGATTGAGTGAAGATCGCGTCATGACGGTATGGCTCCAGGGCCTTGGCCAGGTTCATGCGAAGCACCGAGTCTCTCTTGAACTGCAATTGTCGTTCGGCGACGACGGCTGCCGGCACCTGCTTGCGATCAGCCACCAGGTAGCCGAAGAAGAAATCGTCGACGAATCGCTCGGGATACGGATAGTCCTGGAATCGAACGGCCAATTGCTCCTCGTTGTGTAGCCGGCTGCGGTTACACGGCAACTTGAAGACGGACAGTGTCTCGCGCAGTGCGTTGCGCATGGCTTCGGGCGAAATCACGGCGAATTCGTATCGCCCCTGCGTCACCCGCTGAATGACGCTGCGGTTCTGCTCGCTCTCGCCGCGGTAGTTTGCCGAGGGCGCCGCGTTGGTAAGCACGGTGGCGAAGATATTCATTGTCGATTCTCCCTTTCGATTGCGTGTTGTCGTTAGCGCTCGAACATACCGGATGGTCGCATCCTACAGTCGCGAAAGTGCGGAGAGCGCCAACATGGAAAGAGCTTTGATGCGCTCCCATTCGTCTTCGTTGCCCAGCAGTGCCCCTGCCAGCGCCTGATAGTCGTCGGTGGGGATGTACTGCGGCACGGCGCAGATGTTCCCGGTAAAGTAAGTGACAAAATCCTGGCGGGAACGACATGCTCGCACAGCGAGAAAGGCGTCCTGGCAAACCTTCTCGCGTGCCTCCCTGTACTTGTCCGGAACGGCGAGCCGGTCTTTGCCGGTGTTTGGATCCACCATCCTCTTGTCCTTGAAGTCGGCCCATTTGATGCCACTCTTGGATTCCGTGCGCCCCTCGACGTACTGTCGCACCATGCTGTGTACTCGCCGGGTCAACTCTTGCGGAATGGTCTTGGCGTCACCTTCCATTTCTACCTCCTGTTCTCGTGCTGCCTCGAATTCAGTGCTAAACTTTCTGCCAGCGTCGCCCGCGAATCTCCCGGCCATGGGACCCACGTACCGAGCCCATCCTCCAGTGGCAAATAGGCGATGGAACCCATCGTACCATGGCTGGTCACGGAGTACATTCCTGATAAGGTGTCCGCGGAACTCCAGATCGTAGTATCGCCGTCCAATCTGCTTGTAGAGATCCAGAAGCTGGGGTTTGGCCGGAATGCGTTGGGCCGATAGGGTCAGGATGCTGTTTCCCCGCTTCATCAGTTGGTAAACCTCTACATTGGTCACGCTGAAACGGGTTGGCCCAGCCATACTTCGACCCCTTGCCATGGAAGCCAGATCGGCAAGGTATCGCAGTGCTCCCTCCTCGGGCAGAGACAGGACGGCAGCAGCGGGTCGGTACCCGACCATCGTCTTGTCGAGCTGCGCGACGCTTTCCGTGAAATCGGCCGCGAATCCCTCCAGGTCGCTCACGTCGGGAACAGTCACGACGTATCCGACTGGCTTCTCCTCGACTTTCCCGTGGTCGAGCGCAATTTTCCTTGCCTCTCCCACTCCCATGACCACCGGCCAGAAGTGAAGCAGCAGGTTTTGTTCGGGGCTACCTCGAAACGGCACCCGCTCGGCGTTTAGAGCCTGCGCACCGAGAAACATTGCACCGGACACCTCGGTCGTGAACAGCCGGCCATTCTTCACCGCTTTGCCCCACCGCTCAAGGTCATTCCACAAAGCGGTTGCTTCGGTCACATCCGCCCCTTCGGCGCGCTGCTCGTAAGGAACGCGTGTCTTGGGGATGCCGCGGAGGATTGACCAAACGACCTCGCGCCATAGCTTGAGCCAGGGCTCGGGCATGTCCATACCCTCGAGGAAAGGCGCTCCGGGAACGACCTGGGGATAGACATAGACTGTCTTGAGAGACTCTTTGCCTGTTCGCCTATCTACTTTGGCAACAGACTCAGTGCGGAGAGGTTCCGGCGCTGGCTTCCCCGCCGAACCCTTCAGTCTGGTCGGTCTGCTTATCTCTTGCAGACTGGAGTGATACAGGTCGTTAAGCACAAGTCTGAGCGCTGTCTTGGTTAGCGTCAGCGCAGCGCCGCCCGACCCGTCGGTGGCGACCTCAGGCACATCGGTGTAGCCGCGCTGTTGCAATGTACGAAGGTGAATCAGTAAGCCGGCCAGTCCCGCCCGATGTTGTGCTGTCGGCAGGTCGAACAGGTTGTAGGATAGTCGTAGCTCATCCAATTGCCTATACCTCCGCCGTTAAAAAGCCTAATTGCTCGTCGTACCGGGCCATTGGCGCCACCCGAGGGAATGTCCCCAGTCTGCCCTCGGCGCGAGAGAACCGGGATGGCACCGGCACGATAAACCCAGTGGCCAAGCTGGAACTTTGTGCTCGGGCTGCCAGGTAAGCATCTAGGTCGGAATCTAGTACGCAATCCACGGTGTAGTCGTCTCCCTCTCGAAAAGCGTCCTCGCGTGCCATGGCGTACCATGAGCTGTCCAGGAAGCCGGCGAAGCCACCCACCAGAATCGTGTCGGAATCTGGCATCTGCTCGAGATAGCTCGCCAGGTTAGCCTGGGTGACGGCCGATTTCGTCCCCAACTCCCTCACAAACCCGTCCCCCTCATCCAGTTGATCTTTGGTGTAGGGCTTCGCATCGGCAGGCTGGTAGCAGTACACGATACCTATGCGGCCATCTGTGGGCAACGGCTGCCGGCAGCAGCGTCCCATGCGCTGGATCAGGGCCGTAACTGGTGCCGTCTCGGTAATAAGTACGTCGGCGTCGAGATCCAGACTCATCTCGCATACCTGTGTGCAAACGAGTATGCATGGTCCTGCAGCCGACCGAAACGCACTGATGGCTTCGACGTGCCGTTGTCGCCGGTCCTGCAAGCGAAACCGGCTATGATAGCAGTAGACCGCGGTCCTCTTCCCCAACTTCTCCTTCAGCTTGTGAGTGATATCTTGAGACCGGGCCACCGTGTTCACCACCCACAGCACCCGTTCCCCCGCTTCGACCGCATGTTGCGCGTGGCCGTAGGCTTCGCTTTCGTTGCATTGATACACGCGGTAGCGCGGCGCTGACGACTGTCGCTCCAGGTCAGCAAATCTTTGTGAGTCGCGTGGGAACACCTCCAGCCCGGAATGCTCGTGAAGTACTGTCAGGCGATTTGCAGGCATAGAAGCGGTCATGCATAGCACGGGTACGTCGAAGAAACCAAGAAATCGTTCCAGTGCGCGAAACATGGCCCTGTCGAAGCTGTGCGCCTCGTCGATGACAACTACACTTTCCGCCAGAACGGGCAGCATACATATCGACGCGTAGCTGTTGCTCATGAATGCCATAAAGGTATCCACGGTTGCGCTGAACGCGCATCGATGCCAGTATCCTAGCGCAAATAGACGGTCTTGCACCGTATAGTCGCCGCCGAATCGTCGGTCCTCGGGGCTGTCGAACATGCCGACCAGGTCATATTGAGACGTTCCATGGGACAGAGCTGCTGCCTCGGGTCCAGCCCAGGCCACATAGTCTCGAAACCCCTCTGTCGCCGTAGCTCGCGTGGGATACAGGAACACAAGCCGTCTTGCCTCGTGCGTTTTGAGCTGGGCCTGCACCCATTTCCATGCCGCCAGAGTCTTACCGGTGCCACAGCCGGAAAGGAGGAGCGCCCGTGATCCCAACTCGGCGACGGCGAGCTGAAAGTCGTGGAAGCCACCCCACGATCCCGCTCGCTCCAACTGTTGAACGCGCGGCGCGATGATCAGGTTGTCTACGTCCGCCGGGGTCAGCAGCGGTTGATCGAAGGCCATTGCCAGCCATTCATCCAGTCCTCGGCCCATGCGGAGCACTGCCGAGCCAGCCGAGTCAGCGCAGATTAGGGCTGCTTTTACCGACAGGAGCAGCCGCTGGCGATTGCCGTCGCGCTCGATAGACCGTTTGAAGCGATGCATCGCTCCCAGGAAGGCTTCACGTGCTGTATACAGCCGATCGGAAAAGCCCCAGAGACCGTCCAGACATGCTACATCGGGGACAGGATCGGACAGAACACGCGCTGCTTCGCACAATACCGCAGCGATGTCGGATGTAAGCGCAAGGACTCTCACTGCTGCACGCTCAGAGTCCACTAGTGGTTGGGCGAATGTCTCATCGTTCGCTTTCAAATGGTGCGATACGACGGCGGAGATCACGACTTCGTAGTCAACGCCTTTCGGCTCATGGGCTCGCAGCCAATCCTGTAAGGGAGCCTGCCAGAGAAGAAGGGCGGAGAGGTGTTCGTGTCGAATTACCTGCTCGCCCTGTTGCCGAACCAGTCGCTGATATCCGCTGTTGGCCTTTCCTATGTCGTGGAACGTGGCGGCCAACCAGAGGTTGCTCAAGAATGGTCCAAGGTTGTCTGGTGCGAGCCCGAAGAAGCGCATCCAATGCATTGACAGGTGGGTCGGCATCTCCGCGGTGCCGAACATCGTCCTTGCAGCTTGGAGAACGTTCCTCGTGTGTTCTGCAAGTGTGATGCTTGTGCCACGGGATGCGCTCTTGGCTAAGACGGTGGTCATGTCCATCTTCTTTTCTCAACCCCCTGTCGGAACGAAGAGACCGCACCCAAATCGCCGACGGCCTCCCAGACCACATTTCTGCAGAAGGAGCGACTCCTCTGGAGTTAGGTGCAATACAGATACAGCAAATCCCAAGATTTCTTTATCTCTTATTCGCAGGGTTCGCCGGGTCCAGCCTAGGGAGTGCCCTTCCGAAAGGCCCTCAAACGATCGATGTGTGACTTGGGGTAAAAGTCGCGCGGTGCCCCCAATGCCTATGAGCTCAAGCTGCCGAAGCATTGCTTCGAAAAAGGATTCAGGCTCAGTGAACCCACGGATGGTAACCAGGCGACTGCTCAAAGACGCTTTCGCCTGGAGTGGTTTTACGGAAGGAATGCCCACCTGACACACGCAGCCGTCCAGGTCCAGCTCCTGTCCGACGAGGGGGATCAGTTGCCCGATGCGTTCAGTTGCAAGGCGTAACTCCAGTCGGCTTGATTTGTTCAACTGCAATCGGCGGTTGCCGACAAGCCTGCCGCGAATCGGATGTATGCCGACGCTCTTGTCACCATGCAAGGAGGGGAAACGCCGGGAAAGGGCCCCGTACAATACGTACCCATGGTCCGCGGGAATGGTGGCGCCGCGTAGCGGGAACGACAGGTCGACAATTGCGGTGTCCTGCGTCATGATACTCCCCCTTGAATGGTTTGATCGCTGAAAGTGAAGACGATCTGGCTGCTGGTCGACCAAAAGAGCATATGGCGACAGAGCCAGGGATTCAATCATTCGTTTTGTGGCTGCCCTCTCGCAAGCACCCCTCAGACCAATCAGCGGGACCTCATGAATCCGTTGGGCGCAATAGATTGCAACCAGACTAATAGTTTTGGGCTGCCGTGCCATTCACGTACACCTCCGCCGCCCGTCTCATATCCTCCGCTATCTGCTCCCGCAACCCGCTCGGCGCGACCACCTCTACCTCTGGCCCCCACCCTCGAATCCATGGCACCATCTCCAGCGTGCTGCCTACGCGCACTGTCAGGAGGCAGCCGCCGCCTTCGCAATCGTCAATTACCTGGGAGGAGTGCCAGATGGTTTCTTTTACCCTGCGCGTGACGGCAGGGGTGAAGCGGAGTCGCACTTCCTCGCCGCCGTGGTCGTTCCAGATGACGCCCCAACTGGATTCCAGCTTGGCGGCGAAGTCCAGGTTGTCTGGTGGGATGAACTCGTCGTTGGTCAGCTCCGCCCGCGTGATGCGCTCCAGCTTGAAGGTGCGAATGGCCTGGAACCACTCGGCGTAGCCCATGACGTAGGTGGCGTGGCCGGCGCCCTGGGCCTCCAGGAAGTAGGGCCAGAGCACCTGCTCGTGAACGTTCTCGCTGCGGGCCGATTGATACAGGATTTTGACCTTGCGCCGCTTGGCCCATCCGGCTACCAGGGTCTCCAGCACGTGCACGAAGCGCGGATTCTCGATCTTGCCGGCCAGGTGGTGGGCGGTGAGGGTGACGTGCCTGCCCATCGGCTCGGGGAGGACGACCGCCAGCTTGGATAAAGCGCTGCCGGCGTGTGGGTTGCGCTCGTCGCAGCCCTGGGAGTAGAGGCGCACGGCCAGGAACAGGGCGGCGGCCTCGTGAAGAGTGATCTGCAGCTTGGGCAGTTGATAGGTGTCCATCAGCTTGTAGCGATGGCCCTCCTGGACCACCGGCATGCCCATCCCCAGGTCCAGGTCGGTCAGGTCGCGCTCGATTGTGCGCTGGTCCACGCCGAAGTGCCGCGCCAGCTCCGCCGTGGTCAGACCTTGCCGGGCGCAGAACAGCAGCGCCGCTATTCTATTTAGCCTTTCGGCTTTTGCCACCGTTCGGAGTCCCAAACCTACCCTCCCAACTCACTCGAAGCTAATTCCTACCCGTAAGCCGTGAGGTACCTCGGCTCAGTGCCGAGCATAGCACGCCGAGGCGACATCTACTGTCGTTGGATTAGGAGTTGGGGGCTGGTCCCTAACCCCCAGCCAGGTCGCTGGCAATTGTATGACAGGGGGACGGGCAGTGTCAAGCGATTGGCAGCGAGGTCGGGTAGACGGGGGGCTCCAGTGTACCGCAAGATCACCGTCCTGCTCGGCTAGCTTGCGGGGTTGTCCAGCGAAAGAATCTCCTCCAGCGCCACTGCGAGCTGCGGGATGTCTTCCGTAACGGTCTCCCAGACGCGGTCTAAGAAAGTGTATGAGAAGTGACGTCAGGTCGGTTGCAGGCGACGGAGCATGATGTGCGTCATCGCCACGTAGATGAACGCCTCGCTGGTTTCGGGCAAGGCTTCATAGTCCTTGCTCAG
>SCTZ01000138.1 GCA_004297765.1 Chloroflexota bacterium
CGCCGACCGCAACCGATACAGCCACGTCGACCGTGACAGCGACCGCGACAACTAGTCCTACACCCTCTCCCACACAACAAACCCGCGTCGAGCGGCTGCAAAACGGGGGGTTCGAGAATGGTCCAAGCGGTTGGTTTATCCCTTACTGGTTCGCCAACATCGCGGGTGTGGACGGATCGCAGCCCCACTCGGGTACGGCCGCTCTGCACTTCAATGGCAAAGGAACGGGCGCCTATGCACAGCAGGATGTCCCGGCCTTCCAGGGGCATAGGGTGGATTTCTCCGGATGGGTCAACCTACCGCAGATGGGCAGAGGCGTGTCCCTGATAATCGAGGTGGTGCCGCGCACTCAATGGAACGGCAACCTGCAGACTATCCAAATCGCAAACCTGACCAACTCGACAAACGGTTGGGTTCAGGTCGTCGGCTCGGCCGTGTTGCCCGCTCGAACCGCCTATGTGCAACTGCGGATACGCTTTCCTCTCTCAGGCGGCAACGCTTACGTGGACGACCTCTCCTTGATCGAATATGGAGTGCAGGGATCCTCCGCTACACCAACCACAACGCCGACCCCCACGCTAACCATATCACCGAATGCGGCCACCGCAACACCGCCCGCCACACCGACCGTACCTCCGAATGCGGCCACGATGACACCGACCCCAGTATCGCAAGATCCAGGAGAGCGCCTTTCGAACATCGGATTCGAGGCGGGATTGGACCATTGGTATCTGCCCACATGGCTCGGTGGCTTTGTGAGCGCGAGTAGTCAGGAGTCCCACTCCGGCACCCAGTCCCTCCGGTTCGATGGCAGGGGCAACTACATCCAGATCTATCAGGAGATAGAGGCTCGCTATGGAGACAGGCTCGACGTCTCGGGTTGGGCATATGTGCCCGTGCGCAGAGGCAGCATGTCACTGATGGTTGAGCTGGTGCCACGCCACCAGAACAACTACGATCTCGGAAGGATTCCGATCGCGACTATCTCGGCCGCGACCAACGACTGGGTTCCGATCGGAGCGTCGGCAGTCATGCCGTACGGGACGGCGAAAGTGCGCCTGGCAATCCGCACTCCGATCCTCGATGGCACTGCCTACGTCGACGATCTGACCGTCCGAGGGCAGTAGTCACAAGCCTTTCGCGCCCGCGCTGACCTGCAAGAATTCCACTGCAGGCTTCTGGAGTTGAGGACAATAGAACAATGAGGAGAGGAACATGCCCCTTTACATGCTCCAGGCGGCCTTTACGTGTGAGTCGTGGGCCGCTCTCGCGAAGAACCCGCAGCGGCGAGAGGAAATCGTAGCTGCGCAACTGCAAGAGCTTGGTGGGCGCTTGATCGGGTTCTACTTCGCTTTCGGGGAATACGACACGATAACGATCTTCGAGGCACCTGATAACACGGTGGCGGCAGCCGCAGCCGTCTCTTTTGGTGCGGCCGGCTTCCTCAATACGATCAAGACGACGGTGCTGTTAACGCCGGATGAGGCTGTGGAGGCCATGCGCAAGGCAGGAGGTGCACCCTACTCCGGTCCATCTGCCAGCAGCTAGGCCGCCGTTTCCAGGTTAGTCCCTGTTTGCCGGCTGGCCATATCTGCGCTCAGCTAATGGCGCTGGACAGGTATGGTTCGGGGATCACCGCGCCGATCGTCAGCCACCAAGACCTATGGTATACACAGGAACCCTTGCTCACCAAAGTGGGCGTCGAAGGCAAATACCTTTCCCAACCTCTGTCGACGCGCTATCTCGAAGCTGACGCAATCCACTAGGCTCAGGTTTCTGCGACTTGCTGTCAGCAACGCAGCCACTGCGAGCTCGTGGAGAGACTCGTCCACCCAATGCACTTCGAGAAGCGGCACGAACTGCGTTTGAAAGTCGCGCACGGCTTGTAGTCCCAACCTTCGGCCCACCACAGCAATCGTTTCGATCAAGACGTAGTTGGACGTCGATAGCATCTCTCCCGATTCGCCAAGGTCGCGCCAAGTTCGCACGGACATCTCATGGTTATCGTCATCCGCGTCCAAGGCTGCATAGAGAGCGGATGTATCGATAAATACCGCCATCAGAGATAATCCTCGGCGAGATATTTGTCGTGGTTCGCGGACACGTCTGATAGGCCGGACCGGTAGCGCCCCACAATGCCAAGCGCCTTCTGCCACTTTTCCTTTCGCACACGCTCCCCAATAATCTGCTCTACAGACTCGCGTATCAGTTCAGCCATCGAGACTCCTCGATGTGCAGCGATCTCTTTCAGTGCTTTCGCCTGCCCCTCTGTCAGTTGAATCTGCGTTCGAACCATTAGCTAGCCCCCTGGCACATCATGATTACACTGCTTATACATTATGATAACACACTGCAGCGGCGATTTCGATAGAGGAATATTGGAGTTTTGGGATAGCGTTTCTTGCTTCGATGGTCGTCTTTTTATGCTGTGAGGAGGATAGCGGGAGATAGCCCATCGGCTGTGCCGACGGGGCATCGTGCTCGAAGCGCAGTGGAGTTGGCCTCAGCCACAGGTGCGGGACCCAGAAACCGGCCGATTACCTCGGCGAAGGCTACCCATTCGGATCGGCGCTCAGCCAACAATGCATGCCCCTTGGATGTCAAGCGATAGACACGTCTGTCAGGACCGCAGGCGGTGGTTTCCCATCGTCCAGCGATGAGCCCTTCTCGTTCCAGACGGTGGAGTAGGGGATACAGCGTCCCCTGTCCGAGGGCGAGCACACCGGAGCTGCGGTCCTCAAGGGCCTTCGCCAGCTCGTAGCCATGCATCGCGCGCTCGGCCAGTAGCGCCAGCACTAGCCCCGGCGTTGTACCTTTTGGGAGCTCTGGTCGGAATCGCATGTGATCCTCCGATTTCGATGCCGGCGCACTGCGGCGACGGCCGCAGCAGTCAGCCCGATGAGGCCACCGGCTAGGACTGCTGGGACGACAGGGCGCAGCACGTCGACCTCAGTCTCGCCAGCCTGCACCCGAAGGGTTCTGTCGCGGTACAGCCCGTCGCGGAATGCGGCCGGCGCCGACTCGATAACCTGCGCGGCCTGCGCCTGGCCGTCGGCGACGGCCTCATCCCGATTGACCGACACGGACTCGACGGTGGTGGGGGGACCAAGGACGAGATGATAGCCTTCCTCGTTACCGATGGCGGCGAGCGGATCGCGGCGATCCGGCTCGA
This sequence comes from Chloroflexota bacterium, assembly GCA_004297765.1. Taxonomy (GTDB): domain Bacteria; phylum Chloroflexota; class Dehalococcoidia; order FW602-bin16; family FW602-bin16; genus FW602-bin16. The sequence continues at coordinate 3,173 of SCTZ01000138.1, forward strand.
CGTTGAGCCAGACCGCGAAGACCGGGTCGGCAAGCCGAAGCACGGACTCCGTCTCCACCAGGAAGTCCTGTTCGATCAGTTGATCAATGGAGTTATACACCTCCGTCTGGGAGTGGTGGCGGGTCAGGCGATGAGCGAGACGGGCTCATTGTCAAAACGCTCGCCATGCTCGGCGACCCCCTGCCAAGATCGATCGTAACCGAGCGGGTCCTGCGTCCCCTCCTCAAGCTGCCGGCTGTCGAACAAAGGCGCGTGCTGGAGGCACTTGCAGGCAGAGACCTCACGGACCCAACTCCAGGTAGACCTCGATCCGGTCTGTGGTCCAGGTAGCCACGCCGCTGCGAAAGAAATCCTGATCCTCAGTCCATACAGGGCAATTCAGCCCTAAGGGCGAGGGCAACGAAGGGCCGGTCCGATTCGTCACGGCGTGAAAGGCGGCGGCATGCCTCGACCTCCAGGTCGGCATACACCTCACGAGCCACCGGCGCGAGGAGCACCGACAGTCGTCCCAGGGCTTCTCGCTCCAGTAGTTCACCGATGGCTTCCGGCAACAATCCTCTCTTGGACAGGACCGCCGGCAGGTAGGCGCGAACGTCGGCGAAAGCAGCTTCCAGCGTCAGGAAGTCCACTCTGCCGGCGATGAGGCCACCGCGAGATGAAACTTGCCCTTCCCTTCGGTCACCTGGTAAGTGACGATCACACGCTTGTTGCTGGCGAAATAGCGTTCTTTGCGTTTGATGAGATCGTTCACCAACGCCTTGTAGACTTCGGCATCCTCTTTGCCGGCTGACTCCTGTATTGACTTGCTGGTTTCGTCAAGCAGTGAGTGCCGGTCCTCTGGCGAGACCAGGGCGGCATTCCAGGCCACCACACCGATCGCGATCAGTCGTTCGAAGGCATCTCGCGTCGTGGCGTATTCCTGATAGGGCTCGACAAACGCCAGAAGGACTTCGGACATCTTCTCCGACGAGCCGGTTTGAAACACGACCTCGCTGCCGCCGAAAATGGCTTCTGAGCGGACTTTCCGCTCGAGCGCTTCCAGTCCAATCCTGGCTATACCCCGTTTCTTCTCTTTGTGCCTTCGCTTCTCCTTGTGCTGCTGCTTCTTGGACATTCGAGTGTCTCCGCATCGCCCTAATTCACGCTGAGTCAGTTATGATATTATACTCTGCCAAGGCGGGCTCGGACGTTTCCAGACTCGCCTCATACTGCATGAACCCACCCGGCCCCCGCCTGCTGTGCCCCGTGCGCCAGCCGTCTATCGCCGGTCCAAAGCTCAGCCCCCAGTTCCTGCGCCAGCGCCAGATAGAAGCCGTCGTAGGCCTGCGCCTGTCTCAGTCGCTCCGCCCATTCAAATGCCGACCGCGTCTGCTGGAGGGTCAGGGGCAGGGTCTCGACCTCCAAAGCAAAGAGATCTTCCAGCGCCGTTCGGCCTTCCTCCTTTGAAAGCGCCCCCGCGTACACGCTGCGTCGCACGGCGGAGGCGCATTCGGCTAGCCAGAGAGCCGGGGCGACGAGGCGTAGCCCCTGCCGATGCCAACCGGCGAAAAGGCCGATGGCGTCGACTGGGGCGACCACCGGCACTATCGCCCATACCGCGAGGTTTGCATCAACAACGATCGTCGAACGCGTTGAGGGCACGCTCGTCTCGCTCCTCCCTGGCCTGCCGAATCAGCGCGGCCACGTCCAAGTCAACCGGCCTACCCCCCCTTCTCTCGACGGCCTCGTCTCGATGCCGCCGGATACACTGCAGGGCCTCCAGACGCCGCTCGAGGTCCGCGCGTGCCGTTTCTCGCCGTTGTTCGATCTGCCGCTGCACCATCTCTCGCACGATGTCGGAGATGCTACGCCCTTCCTTGCGAGCGATCTCCACCAGCGCATGGTGCTGTTCCGGTTCGAGCAAGAGCTGCGTGCGCTGCATCCGTTTGCCCATCATAACGCCTCCAGAGCCATTATACATCTACACTTACATCACCGCAAGCTCAACAACGCCACGTCTGCCTTGGCTCGAGGTGGGGATGGTTGGCCCAGCCCTACAAGCGCGGGTCTACCGGCTCGCTCTCCAGAGCCAGCAGCGCGAAGACACACTCGTGGACACGGCTCAGCGGTTCCCCGCGAACGAAAGGCTCCAGGGGCTCGACCCCGAGGGCGAACTCTCGTAGCGCCAGCGACCTTTTGGTGGCAAGCCCTCTGGATCGCAACCGTTCCAGGTTCTCTGGCACGGTGTACTCGGGCCCGTAGATGATCCTCAGGTACTCCCTGCCGCGACACTTCACGGCGGGCTGGGTGTTGTCTCGCCAGCCCTTGGCGATGAACAACTTCGGCTTGAACACCATGCCCGCGCCGTCTCGCTCGGTGAGTCCCTCCCACCACCAAATGCCGCTCTCCGGGCTCGTCTGATCCGTTTCCGGGCACTCTTGGAGCGCGGTGAGATCAATGAACGGCAGCCCAAGGGGTTGCTGTATGCACGCGAGCATGGCAGTATCGCTCGCCGTGAGTACGTGGCGTTGACGAGGGTGTCGGAGCGGACGGCGCTGAATGACCTGACCGACGTCGTGCGGGGTCCGAAAAGAGGTGGCTCCCCGAGCAGGATTCGAACCTACAACCTAGCGGTTAACAGCCGCCCGCTCTACCGTTGAGCTATCGGGGAATGTGGTGTGTCCCTTTTGTCATGCTGGGCTGCCGAGCCAGGACTCGAACCTGGGACAACAGATCCAAAGTCTGCTGTGTTACCGCTACACCACTCGGCATCCTAAATACTTCGGGCGGCTGGCCGCCTCCAGCGACCTCGGCCGCCCAAGGAAAAGGTTCCGCAATCAGTTCGATGGCCGAAAAAACTGTTCCTTGCGGAACAGTCTTCAATACCACTCCGGTGCCGAAGGTGGGAGTCGAACCCACAAGAGGTTTCCCTCACCTCTTTTTGAGAGAGGCGCGTCTGCCTGTTCCGCCACTCCGGCGTTTAATGGAGCGGAAGACGAGATTCGAACTCGCGACCCTCTCCTTGGCAAGGAGATGCTCTACCACTGAGCCACTTCCGCTTACGGGTGCCGAGGCGCAGAATCGAACTGCGGACACGTGGATTTTCAGTCCACTGCTCTACCATCTGAGCTACCTCGGCGTTGTCGCGCCCGGCAACGCCCATGCAGCTCGCCTGCGCCCGCCGAGGGCGCGTGCCACTGACGACAAGTGTTATTATAGCGACGGCCCCAGGCAGTGTCAAGACAGCTGACTGGCATCCCGGAAACCCCTGCCTTGAGCTGCCGTCACGCGCTGTGCTAAGATGACGCCACCAAACGGGGGAAATAGGCTATGTTTAAGATCATTGGCCTCACCGGCAATATCGCCGTCGGCAAGAGCACCGTCCTGGAGATGCTGCGCTCGCTGGGCGCGCAGACTATCGACGCGGACAAGGTCGTCCACCAGATCATGGAGCCCGGCTGGCCGGCCTACGAGCAGATCGTGGAGGAGTTCGGTCCAGAGGTCTTGGGGCCAGATGAACACATCGACCGCAAAGCTCTAGCCGCGATCGTCTTCCCGAACCCCACGGCCCTGGCCCGGCTGGAGGAGATCCTGCACGTGCGCGCCATGCAGGAGGTACAGCGCTGGCTGTCCGAGCTGCGCCAGGAGAGCGCGGCGGACCAGGCCCGTAATTCCCACCATAGGCAGGTGGCCGTCGTTGACGCCGTCAAACTGGTCGAGGCCGGCTGGGACGCGCTCTGCGACGCCGTCTGGATCGTCACCGCCTCCGAGGAACAGCAGTACCAGCGCATGGTGGTCAACCGTAACATGAAGCCAGAGGAGGCCCGCGCACGTCTGGCCGCCCAGCCGTCGCTGGAGGAGAAACTCGGCAAGGCTGCGGTCGTCATCGACAACAGCGGGACGGTGGAGAATACACGGAGCCAGGTCCTCTACTATTGGGACCAGTTGTTTGCCTAGAACTACAGCTTCTCCTTCACCCGCTGCGCCAGCGCACGGGTCATGCCCGGGACGGCCGCCAGATCGTCGATGTGGGCGGACTTGATGCGCTGGATGGAGCCGAATTCTTTGATCAGCGCTCGCTTGCGGCGCGGACCGATCCCCGGCACATCGTCTAGCGCCGACTGGAAGGCCTGGCGCGAGCGCTCCTTCTGATGATAGGTAATGGCAAAGCGGTGAGCCTCGTCCCGCAGGCGCTGGACAAGGAACAACGCCCCCGAGTTGCGGCGCAGAAGGATGGATTCCCGCTGGGTCGGCACGAATAGCTCCTCGTTCTCTTTGGCTAGCGAGGCCACGGGAACTGTATCGATCCCCAAATCCTGCAGCACCTCCAGACCGGCCCGTAGTTGGCCCTTGCCGCCATCGATCAGCACCAGGTCCGGGTAGATGGCCCAGGCGTCGGAGGATTGGCGTTTGCCGCTCTCGCTGCCCTTTCCATCGGTCTCATCGGAAGTAAGCTTACCTCTTTTGAAGCGGCGCCGCAGCACCTCTTGCAGCGAAGCGTAGTCGTTGGCGCCCTGGACCGTCTTGATCTTGAAGCGCCGATAGTGCGCGCGCTTGGGGTGTCCTTTCTCGAAAACCACCATGCTGCCCACGGCCGCGGTCCCCTGAATGTTGGATATATCGTAGCACTCGATCCGATCGGGCAGCGCCGGCAGGTTCAGTTGCTCGCGCAGCTCCTCCAGGGCGGAATGCATCTTGGTAGAGTCGGCCATCCATTTCAGGCGCATCTGCTCTAGAGCCTGCACGGCGTTCTGGGCCACCATCTCCACCAGCTTCTTCTTCTCGCCACGCCGTGGCACCTTCAGCACCACACTGGAGCCACGCTTGTTGCGCAGCCAGCTCTCGATGATCGACATCTCGTCGGCCTGGCTCTCGAGCAGGATCTCGCGCGGCACGTGCGAGGCCGAGTCGTAGAACTGCTTGAGAAAACTGGACAGGATCTCGCTCGCCCCTTCCTCCTGCGTTCCCTCGAGCATGAAATGCTCCTGTCCGATCAGCTTGCCGCTGCGCACGAAGAAGACCTCCACGCACGCGTCGCCATTGCTGCGGGCCAGGGCCACGATATCCTGGTCGGCCATGGCCGCCGAGGTGATCTTCTGCCGCTCCACCACCCTCTCCACCGCGAAAATGCGATCCCGCAGATGGGCCGCCCGCTCGAACTGTAGCTCTTCGGAAGCCTGCTCCATTCTGGCCCGCAACTGCTTAACCACGGTCTCTTGCTTGCCTTCGAGGAAGAGGATCACCTGGTCGATCACGCGCCGATACTCCTCCGTCGTGCAGGCGCCGATGCAGGGACCCAGGCAGCGGCCGATGTGGTAGTCCAGACAGGCCCGCTTGTCGTTGCCGGTAAGCACCCGATTGCAGTTGCAGTAGGGAAACAGCTTCTTGAGCAACTCCAGCGTCCGCCGGACAGAGCCGGTATCCGCGTAGGGTCCGAAGTAGCGCGCGCCGTCCTTCTCCATGCGGCGAGTGATGGTCACCTTGGGCCAGGTGTTCTGCACGTCGATGCGCAGGTACGGATAGGTCTTGTCATCCTTCATCCGCACGTTGTAGTGCGGACGGTGCCGCTTGATCAGGTTGCACTCCAGAATGAGTGCCTCCAGCTCAGAATCGGTCACCATGACGTCGAAGTCGGTGATATGCGCTACCAGCCGCCTGACCTTCTCGGTTTGCCCGGACGGCGACGCGAAGTAGGAGCGCACCCGATCGCGCAGGCTGATGGCCTTGCCCACGTAGATCACCTCTCCCTTGGCGTCCTTCATTAAATAGACGCCGGGTCGCGTGGGCAGCGCGCGCAGCCGCTCCTGCAGGTTGGCCTTGAGTAGATCGGAAGAAGTCATTCTATGCCTCGCCACTGAATAATAGCCCACGCCGCCGGCCACCACAACTGCTTAAGCCATCCGTCTGGCATCCCATCTATTCCTATGTTTGACAAGCCTGCTACGCACGGCCTTTTCGCGTGTTTCGCGTGACCTTTCGCGAGTTTCGCGATCCAAAACGTCCTTCGTGATCCAAACGTGCTTCGCAATCCCAACGCTCCCGGCCACGCCATTCCTGCAAGGCAACCGACCGCACGCAGCCAGACGGCTTGTTGCTCTCGGCCGTGCTGCCTGCTATAATAGCGCAGATTGACCAAATTCATGTTGCGCATGCGATGGGCAAGGCTTCGGAGACTGAATCTACGTCCTGCTTTCTCTACCGACGCATCGTAATCAAGGTCGGCACGAACGTCCTCACCGCGGGGACCGACCGTCTGGACCTGGAGGTCATGGCCGGCCTGGTTGGGCAGATCGCCCGCATGCACGAGCGTGGGTTGGAGATCATTCTGGTCTCCTCGGGAGCCATCGCCGCCGGGCGACACCAGTTGAGCCGAACACGCAAGGTGCAGGGCATCCCACGCAAGCAGGTGCTGGCCGCCGTCGGGCAGAGCCGTCTCATGCAGGCCTGGGACCAGTTGTTCTCCTGGCACGGCATCACCGTGGCCCAGACGCTACTGTCCCGGGGCGACGTAGACGACCGCGTGCACTACCTGAACGCCCGCAACACGCTGCTGGCGCTGCTGGAGATTCGCGCCATTCCGATCGTCAACGAGAACGACGTGGTGGCCATCGATGAGATACGCGGCGCCCGCTTCGGCGACAACGACTATCTCTCCGCCCTGGTAGCCAATCTCGTGGATGCCGATCTGCTGGTCATGCTGACGGACACTGGCGGACTGTTCACCGCCGATCCCGGCCGCGACCCGGAGGCTGTGCTGATCCCGTTCGTGGAGAGGATCGACAGCACCGTCGAGGCTATGGCGGGCGGCTCGCGCAGCGGACGTGGCACCGGCGGCATGGCAACCAAGATCAAAGCAGCCCGTCTAGCCAGCACATCCGGCGTGGCGGCCATCATCGCGCCCGGCAAGAACAACGGCGTGCTGCTGGAGATCATCGACGGCGCCCGCGTGGGCACCTTCTTCGCGCCGGCCACTAGCCGACTCGAAGGACGCAAGCGCTGGATGCTCAGCGGGCTGGGACGCAAGGGCGAGATCGTCGTGGACTCCGGGGCAGCCGCGGCACTGCGAGAGCAGGGCCGCAGCCTGCTCTCAGCCGGCGTCACGCAGGTAAACGGCAGCTTCGAGCGAGGCGATATCGTGGCCGTTCTGGATGGAGATGGACACCCATTGGCCTACGGCATCGCCAACTACTCGGCGGCCGATCTTTCGACGATCAAAGGCCGGCGCTCGGAGCAGATCGCGCAGTTGCTATCCTCCGGCTACGGTCCGGAGGTCATACACCGCAACAATCTGGTTTTGGCAGAGTAGGGGGGAAGGGGATGACTCAAACGTTGAACGAGCTCGAGCTCAAAGGACGCGCCGCCAAACAGGCCGCAAAACAATTGGCGCACGTCTCCACGGCTCTCAAAGATCAGGCTATCAACCTTATCGCCGATCAGTTGATAGAGCGACAGGAAGAGATCCTGCGAGCCAACGCCGCCGATCGTCAGCAGTCCGAGCAGAGCGGCCTGGGGGCCGCGATGCTAGACCGCCTGCTCCTGTCACCAGCGCGCATCGCGGGCATGGCCAGCGACGTGCGTGTCGTCGCCAAGCTGGCCGATCCGGTCGGCGAGATGTTGGACATGCGCACCCTGCCCAACGGTCTTCAGATCGGGCGACGGCGCGTGCCTCTGGGGGTGATCGCCGCCATCTATGAGAGTCGGCCGAACGTCACGGTGGACATCGCCGTGCTGTGCCTCAAGTCCGGCAACGCGGCCATCCTGCGCGGCGGAAAAGAGGCGGCCCACTCCAACGCGGCCCTGGCGCGCATCATCGCTGATGCCTGCACCACGGCCGGGCTACCGGCGGGCTCGGTTCAGCTCATCGAGTCGCCCGATCGAGCCCTGGTCGGACAGTTGCTGAAGATGAAGGACACCATCGATCTGGTCATCCCGCGGGGCGGGGCAGACCTGATCAGCTACGTGCGAGACAACGCCACCATGGCCGTGGTGACGGGGGGCATCGGCGTCTGCCACACTTACGTGGACAGCACCGCCGATCTGGAAAAAGCCCGCGACATCGTCCACAACGCCAAGACACGGCGGCCGACCATCTGCAACGCGCTGGATACCCTGCTGGTCCACCGCAGCGTGGCACCCCGCTTCCTGCCCATGATCGCCCAGTCCTGGGGGCAGGCCGGCGTGGAGATGCGCTGTGACCCGGCCGCGGAACAGATTTTGCGAGGAGACTCGGCCGGAGCGCCTACCGCGGGGGCGGCGACCCGTGCAGCCACGGAAGCCGACTGGGGCAAGGAGTTCCTGGCCCTCGTCGCGGCCGTCAAGGTAGTGGACTCGCTGGACGAGGCCCTGGACCACATCGCCCGCTACGGATCGGGACATTCCGAGGCCATCGTCACCGAGGACTACGCCGCTGCATTGCGCTTCCTGGACGAGGCGGACGCCGCCGCGGTCTACGTCAACGCCAGCACGCAGTTCACCGATGGCGCCCAGTTCGGCCTTGGGGCCGAGGTCGGCATCAGCACCCAGAAGCTGCACGCCAGAGGCCCGATGGGGCTACGCGAGCTGACCACGTACAAATGGATTATCCTGGGGTCCGGTCAGACCAGGCCGGTGTAGTGAGTAGGACAACATTAATGGTTGCGGCGTGGGCCGCGCCGAGGGAGGAAACAGATGCCCGACTATACCTTCGAGAGGCAAGCGCGCACGCCGTTCTCCGAGGTACACACGATTCGTCAGGACGACGAGAAGATCGGTCAGGTCGACCTACATTTCGGGTCCAGTATGGTGTACGCCACCCTGCTCGTGCCCGAGCGGCTGACAGAGGACGAGATCATGGACCTCGTGGATCTCATCGACGAGGATCTGGTGGCCACCTCCGACATGCCGCGTGACGACTTCGTCGTCACGGTCTACCAGGGACGCGAGACAGGCGTCTATAGCGACGAAGTGTTCGGAGAAGAAGAGCTAGAGGAAGAAGAAGAGGAGTAAGAGTACAGGGACGCCTAGTCCTTCGCGTCCGCGGTGACGCTCCTCCGCGCCATGCGGCCGGTCATGATCGTAAGCGCCACGATGCCCACCGCCACCCCAAACCAGAGGGTGCAGAAGCGGATGAGCAGCGCGGCCACGGCCGCGGAATCCTTGGGCATACCCACAAGCACCTGACTGAGGGCGGCGATGCCGCCCTCAGCTACCCCTAACCCACCCGGCAGAAGCAGCATAGAGCCGGCTAGAGTAGACGTCGCCAGGATAAACGCAGACTGGACGAGCAGCGTCCAGCTCGTCTGCAATCCCAGTCCCTCCAGCACCAGATAGAAGGCCACGCACTCGCCCCCCCAGGACACCAGCCCGATGCCAATGGCCAGCAGCAAGTTCTTGAAGCTGAAGAGAACATAAGAGCTTTCGTAGAACTCGTGCAGGTGGTGCACCCGCTTCGAGACCACGGGCAGCCTCTCTGCCCCGGCTAGCAAACGCAGGGCCAGCGGCCGATGCTGTGTGATCGCAACCGCTACCACCACCATCACGGCGCCGGCCACCAGGATCTCCCAGCCCATCCGGAACAACAGCAGTCCCCCAAGGGCCAGAAGCCCCATCGCAACCCCATCCGTCAGGCGCTCCGCCAGAATAATCGGCGCCGACCTGCTAACCGGAACACCGCTGATCTCACGCAAAAGGTAGCTCTTCAGCCATTCGCCCAGCTTGCCCGGTGTCATAACCATTGAGAGCCCACTGAAGAAGAGGAGAAAGCTATCGGTAATCTTCACATCGCGCGCCCCGACGAGCCCGATGTAGTAGTGCCACTTGAAGAACCGCAGCACGTAGTTGAACAGCGTCAAGGCAAGGATGGCCGGCACCAGAGACCACTTGAAGCGTCCGAGCGCCTCGACCATGCTGGGAAGGTCGCCATAGACCATCAGGCCAAAAACGACCACCAAGCCAAAAACCAGCGACAGCAGGAGCTTATTGCGAAGACTACCGAGCATGTAAGAGGAATATCAATAGCTTATTCCGATCAGGATCATCCGGCAGGCGCGAATAGTTCTGTGATCATCGTAAACCATAAGCCGTGCGCCTGTCAATTTGTCAGAGAGCAAACGAATAATTCCCGATCTGCCGGAAAGTCGTATCAGCCCACGCTCCGATTGCATCGTGTATAATGAGTAACGGATAAGCCGTCTGAGAATCATGGGATTGATCGTGAGCACGCCGAGGCAGGAACTCGGAATACCCCATACACGGCGGTTCTACCTATCGCGCGGGCACCGAGAGCCAGCGCTCCAGCATCCCGTATAAGGTGGAGAAATGCGCGCATATCGCGGTCGGTCGGCAGTCGTTAGAGGATGTTTGGCTGTTCTGGTGAGCCTGGCGACGATCACGCTGGCAGTGCAGCAACACGACAGGGCAGACGCAAGATCGCTGCCGGAGGCTCCGGCGCCACGCGCGGCCTCCATCAGCGCCGAAGAAATCATAGCCGGGCCGAGCGTGGTCACGACGGAGAAGGGACCGGATGGCTCGTATCAGTACCTGGTCGATGGCGTCCCACAGGTC
>SCTZ01000010.1 GCA_004297765.1 Chloroflexota bacterium
CTGAGCAAGGACTATGAAGCCTTGCCCGAAACCAGCGAGGCGTTCATCTACGTGGCGATGACGCACATCATGCTCCGTCGCCTGCAACCGACCTGACGTCACTTCTCATACACTTTCTTATACTGTTAGCCACAGAATCGCCGTGCGCTGGCCTCGCCGGCGGGGAAGGTGATGCATCGGATGAACGTCAATGGGGCAAGCGCCACCAACCGCGATCTGGCGGCCAAACTATGGCAGGCTGCCGACGCGCTACGCAACAACATGGACGCGGCCGAGTACAAGCACGTCGTCCTCGGTCTGATCTTCCTCAAGTACATCTCAGACGCCTTCGAGGCCAAGCACGCCGGGCTCGAATTACAGCGGGCTGAGGGCGCGGATCCCGAGGATCCCGACGAGTACCGCGCCGAGAACATCTTCTGGGTGCCGAAGGAAGCCCGCTGGGCGCACCTGAAGGCGAACGCGCCACAGCCCACTATCGGTGAGATAGTGGACAACGCGATGACTGCCATCGAGCGAGATAACCCGTCGCTCAAGAACGTGCTGCCCAAAGACTACGCGCGGCCCGGACTCGACAAGCAGCGGCTAGGCCAACTTATCAACCTGGTGAGCGACATCGGTCTCGGCAGTCCGGCCGATCGAGCCAAGGACATTTTGGGCAGCGTCTACGAGTACTTCCTCTCCCAGTTCGCCAGCGCCGAGGGCAAGAAGGGTGGGCAATTCTACACGCCTACCCACGTGGTGCGCGTGCTGGTTGAGATGCTCGCGCCCTACAGGGGCCGGGTCTATGACCCCTGCTGCGGCTCGGGTGGCATGTTCGTGAGCAGCGAGAAATTCATCGAGGCCCACAGCGGCAAGCTCGGCGACATTTCTATATATGGTCAGGAGTCCAACTACACCACCTGGCGCCTGGCCAAGATGAACCTGGCCATCCGCGGCATCGACGCCCAGATCGCGCACGGCGACACATTTCACAACGATCACCACCCGGACCTCAAGGCAGACTACGTCCTGGCCAACCCGCCCTTCAACGACAGCGACTGGCGCGGCGAGCTCCTGAGGGACGACAAGCGCTGGGTCTACGGCGTCCCGCCCGCCGGTAACGCCAACTTCGCCTGGGTCCAGCATTTCATATATCATCTCGCGCCTACCGGCCTCGCCGGCTTCGTGCTGGCCAACGGCTCCATGTCCTCAAACCAGTCGGGCGAAGGCGAGATCCGAAAGGCCATTGTCGAGGCCGATCTGGTGGACTGCATGGTAGCCCTGCCCGGCCAGCTTTTCTTCTCGACGCAAATTCCCGTCTGTCTTTGGTTCCTCGCACGTGACAAGAACGGGCGGTTCCGCGACCGCCGCAGCGAGACTCTCTTCATTGACGCCCGGAAGATGGGCGTATTGGTGGATCGTGTGCACCGAGAGCTAACTGACGAGGAGATCGGGAGTATAGCCGGGACCTATCATGCGTGGCGGGGAGACGCGGACGCGGCGGAATATGTGGACTTGCCCGGCTTCTGCAAGTCGGCCCAATTGGACGAGATCAGGAATCATGGTCACGTGCTCACGCCGGGGCGCTACGTGGGAACGGAGGCTGTCGACGACGACGGAGAGCCGTTCGAGAAAAAATGTTCCGCCTGGCCAACACTCTGCGCCTGCAGCACCAGGAGGCCGCCAGTCTGGACACCATGATCGCGGCCACCCTAAGGGAGCTCGGGTATGGCGGGTGAGGGATGGCACAGCCGTGTGCTCGGGGACCTAATCGAAGTGAGACACGGTTTCGCTTTTGCCGGCGAATTCTTTCGGGATGACCCACCGGGAGATATCCTGCTCACTCCTGGCAACTTCGCGATCGGCGGTGGATTCAAAGCGGACAAGCTTAAGTATTACGCGGGCCCCGTGCCTGATGATTTCGTTCTCAAAGACAGTGATCTCCTGGTAACCATGACGGATCTGAGTAAGAACTCCGACACCCTAGGCTATCCGGCGCTCGTCCCGAAGTCCTTTGCCGGTCGTTTCTTGCACAACCAGCGGCTCGGAAAGGTAATCATTCGTGACGGCGCTCCTCTGCAGAAGAGGTTCCTTTACTACCTCCTGTGCTCTCGCGAATACCGGCAGGAGGTTATGGCCAGCGCTTCCGGTAGTACCGTTAAGCATACGTCTCCCGGTCGTATCGCGGCGTTCAAGTTCCTGCTGCCGCCCGAGCCCGAGCAGCGCGCCATCGCCCACATCCTGGGCACGCTGGACGACAAGATCGAGTTGAACCGGCGGATGAACGAGACGCTGGAGGCGATGGCGCGGGCGCTCTTCAAGTCGTGGTTCGTGGATTTCGACCCGGTTCGAGCGAAGGCGAAGGGGCGTGATCCCGGCCTGCCGCCGCACTTGGCGGAGCTGTTTCCGGATTCGTTCGAAGGATCAGAGTTGGGGGAGATTCCGAGGGGATGGAGGGTTGCTATCCTGGGCCAGATTGCTGAGGTGATCGATTGCCTGCATTCAAAGAAACCTGACCGACAGAAAGAAGGGCTGCCCTTGCTGCAGCTATCGAATATTCGGGATGACGGACTTATCGATATGCAAGAAACATACTTCATAGACGAGGCGTCCTACCAAGATCGTATCGCTCGCATGGAGGCATCGCCCGGAGATTGTGTGGTCACCAACGTCGGTCGGGTCGGGGCAGTGGCACAGATGCCTGTAGGGTTGAAAGCCGCGCTCGGCAGAAATATGACGGGAATTCGCTGCAGACGATCCTTTCCGTTTCCGACCTTTCTCATCGAGTGCCTTCTTTCCTCGGCTATGCGGGACGAGATTGCGTTAAAGACCGACACGGGGACCATACTCGATGCTCTGAACGTGCGCAACGTACCCAATCTTCGATTCGTCTGCTCCCAACGCGAGCCACCTGTCCACTTCGAGGAAATGGTTAGACCCCTGAGGGCCAGAATGGAGGCGCTTCTGCTTGAATCCCGGACCCTGGCTGCCCTACGCGACACGCTGCTACCTAGGCTGACCTCAGGGGAACTGCGAGTGATAGATCTAAGGCATGCAGTCGGGGAGAAATGAGATGGCCTCTGTCGAAACGCTTACAAGCCTGGCGATACTGAAAGTCAACATCGATCAGGGTGGCGATTACCTTGACTACCTGCGTCCCTTCATACTTCAGGTCCTGGTCGATCAGAAGCCAGATCCAGTCACGGACGTTGCCGTCCGTGACCTTATCCGGGCGCAGTTCGGTTTAGAGATTCCGGCTCGCACCGTCCAGATTGTATTAAAGCGCATCTCGCGGCAGTATCCGCTGAAGCGCGAGATTGGCGTCTATCGCATTACCGGGACTCTTCCAAATCCAGGAGTCGGCGTGCAAAAGGCCCAGGCTGAACGGCACATCGAGGCCGTGGTCTCCGGGTTAATGGAGTTCTCCAAGGACAGCGGCAAGCCCCTCTCGACGGCCGACGAAGCTGTGGCTGCATTGTGCGGTTTCCTTGGGGAGTTCAGCATTCCGTGCCTTCGAGCCTACCTGTGTGGAACTGCGATCCCAACGGTCGAGGGCAAGGAGCACAGCCAAATCGTGCTCGTCAGCGACTATGTCCTGCATCTTCAGCGTGCTGAGCCCAATCGGTTCGATAGTCTGCTCGTCGTCGTCCAGGGGCACATGTTGGCAAATGCACTGCTCTGCCCGGACCTTCAGCAGGCGCCAAAGTCGTACAAGGGCGTCACATTCTTCCTGGACACTCCGCTGTTGGTGCAACAGCTCGGGCTGGAGGGTGACTCGAAGAAGGCGGCAGTGGACGAATTGATCCGACTACTGCACAACCTCGGGGCAACTGTTGCGACGTTCTCGCATTCCCGTGAAGAACTGGAGGGAGTGATCAGAGGTGCAGCGGATCATGTGAACGTCGTAGATGGCCGTGGTTCAATCGTCATGCAGGCGCGACGCAGCGGCACGACGAAGTCTGACCTATTGGTCTTGGCCGGACGGATCGATGAGCGGCTGGTCGAAGCCGGTATCGGCGTACAGGAAACGCCACCATACATCGCGGAATTCCAGATCGATGAGAACATCTTCGAAAAGCTCCTCGAGGACGAGGTGGCATACTTCAATCCTCGCGCTCGGGAATTCGATATCAATTCTGTGCGCAGCATCTACGTTCTTAGGGCGAAAACGTCACCCTCGACGGTTGAACAATGCAGAGCTGTGCTCGTCAGCAGCAACTCAGCGTTCGCGAGGGCAGCATACAACTACGGTCAAAACCATGAGGAGTGGCGTGACGTATCGAGCGTCATCACTGACTTCAGCTTAGCCAACATGGCATGGCTCAAGGCGCCTATGGGCGCTCCGTCTCTGCCGACCAGTGAGGTGCTCGCATTCTCGTACGCAGCCCTGCAGCCCTCCAAGGAATTGCTCGACAAGTATCTCGTCGAGATAGACAAGCTGCAGAAACAGGGCAGGATTGGAGAACGTGATCATCAACTCCTCCGGAGCAGCACACTTGCCCAAGACGAGCTGATGCACCTGACAATGGGGGAGGAGTCAGCGCTCACGGAGGCGACGGTCACGGAGACCTTGCGTCGCGTCACGAACGAGATAAAGAAGGAGGAAAGCGAGAAACTGAGCGCCGAGCGGACAGCGCACTGCGAGACCCAGCAAGCTCTAGCTCGGGAGCGATTGGCGAAGTCGCGAATGCAGGAACGACTGTTCTGGTCCTGCCGCCGAAGAGCACGGTGGTGCGCCAGGGGACTCTTCGGCGCCGTTTTGCTGGTTCTGGTTCTTGGTATCATCGCGGGGTTTGGCGTTCGGGTGCAGACACCTGTGGTTGGGTGGGCGCTGATGTTCGGATCCGCGTTCTTGGCGCTTGCGGGGCTTGGGAATCTAGTTGTCGGCGTGAGCCTAAAGAATCTCTGTGATTCAGTCGAAGCTCATTGCCTGGCGTACTTTTTACGTAATGAGGCCAAGGTGAGTGGGATCGATCTGGAGGCGCCGTGAACGTGAAATTCACGGAAATCGTTATAGAGGAGGCCGCCCTGGCCTGGCTGGAGGGCCTGGGCTATGCCGTGCTCCACGGCCCGGCCATCGCGGTGGATGAGCCGGGGGCAGAGCGAAACGACCCCAGTTTCCGCGACGTGATCCTGGAGGAACGCCTTCGAAAGGCGTTAGCTCGCCTGAATCCAGAGCTTCCCTCGGATGCGCTGGAGGATGCCTTCCGAAGGATCACGCGGGCCGACGCGCCATCGCTGATCGAGAGGAACCGCGTCGTGCACCGCATGCTGGTGGACGGAGTCACGGTCGAGTACCGCCGGACCGATGGATCAATCGCTGGGGCTCAAGCGCACGTTCTAGACTTCGGCAGCCCAGAGAACAACGATTGGCTGGCCGTCAACCAGTTCACCGTGGTCGAGGGGCAGCACACCCGCCGTCCCGACGTGGTGCTGTTCGTCAACGGGCTACCGCTGGCGGTCATCGAGCTCAAGAACCCGGCCGATGAGAACGCCACCATCTGGAGCGCCCACCAGCAATTACAAACTTACCAGGCACAGATCCCTTCGCTCTTCGCCACCAACGCAGCACTCGTGGTCTCCGACGGCGTGAGGGCACGTATCGGCGCGCTCGGTGCTGGCAAGGAATGGTTCAAGCCGTGGCGCACGATCACGGGGCGCGAAGACACGCCGCCGGGTCTGGTCGAGCTGCAAGTTCTCCTGGAAGGCGTGTTCGAAAAGCGACGCTTCTTGAATCTGGTACGGCACTTCATCGTCTTCGAGGACGCGGGCGGCGGAACGATCACCAAGAAGATGGCGGGCTACCACCAGTTCCACGCGGTAAACGTGGCAGTGGAGGAAACGCTACGGGCGGCCAAAGTGGTGATGGGCCGCGGCATAGCGGATGACCTTGGCCGCTACGAAGCAGGGCGGATGCCGGGTGGCGATCCTGGTGATCGGCGAGTGGGAGTGGTATGGCATACCCAGGGTTCTGGCAAGAGCCTGACAATGGCCTTCTACGCGGGTCGCGTGATCCTGCACCCGGCCATGGAGAACCCCACGATCGTGATGCTCACCGACCGCAACGACCTCGATGACCAGCTCTTCGGCACCTTCGCCCGCTGCCGGGACTTGCTGCGCCAGCCGCCATCACAGGCGGTAGATCGCGCGGACCTCCGTGAGAAGCTGAAGGCGGCCTCCGGGGGCGTCATCTTCACCACGATACAAAAATTCTTCCCAGAGGAAAAGGGCGATCGGCACCCCGTGCTCTCGGAGCGACGCAACATCGTCGTGATCGCTGACGAGGCCCATCGCAGTCAGTACGATTTTATAGACGGGTTCGCGCGCCACATGCGCGATGCGTTGCCGCACGCCTCGTTCATCGGCTTCACCGGCACGCCTATCGAGAAGGCCGACGCCAACACACGAGCCGTCTTCGGCGACTACATCAGCATCTACGACATCCAGCGCGCCGTGGTCGATGGTGCCACCGTTCCCATCTACTACGAGAGCCGACTCGCCAAGCTGGCGCTCAAGGAGTCCGAGCGACCGAAGATCGACCCAGGTTTCGAGGAAGCCACCGAAGGCGAAGAGGTCGAGCACAAGGAGAGGCTCAAGACCCGCTGGGCGCAACTGGAAGCCGTGGTAGGGGCGGAGAGCCGCATCGATCTGATCGCACGCGACCTGGTGGAGCACTTCGAGAACCGGCTTGACGTGATGGACGGCAAGGCTATGGTGGTGTGCATGAGCCGCCGCATCTGCGTCGAGCTTTACAACGAGCTTGTAGCATTGCGCCCGGGTTGGCATCACGACGAGGACGAACAGGGCGCGCTCAAGATAGTGATGACCGGCTCAGCATCCGATCCCATGGAATGGCAGTCGCATATCCGCAGTAAGGCGCGTCGGGAGGCGCTCGCCCTGCGCTTCCGCAATCCGGCGGACCCGTTCAAGATAGTCGTCGTGCGGGATATGTGGCTCACCGGGTTCGATGCGCCGAGCCTGCATACCATGTACGTAGACAAGCCCATGCGTGGGCACGGTCTGATGCAGACCATCGCCCGGGTGAACCGCGTCTTCAAGGACAAGCCGGGCGGCCTGGTCGTGGACTACCTCGGGCTGGCCCAGGAGCTGAAAGAAGCGCTGGCGACCTACACCGAGAGCGGTGGCACCGGCAAGACCGCCATCGATCAGGACGAGGCCGTGGCGGCCATGCAAGAGAAGTACGAGATCTGCCGTGGGCTCTTTCATAGCTTCGATTGGTCTGACTGGCTGACCGAGACGGCGCAAGCGCGCCTATCGGTGCTGCCCAAGGCCCAGGAGCATATTCTAAGGCTGCCCGACGGGAAGAGCCGCCTGCTGTCCGCGGTGACGGATCTCTCGAAGGCCTTCGCGCTGGCCGTGCCCCACGAGCAGGCGCTCCGGATCCGCGACGACGTCGGTTTCTTCCAGGCGGTGCGGGCCGTGCTCGCCAAGGGCAGCCCTGGCGAGAGCAGGAGTAACGAAGAGCTCAACCATGCCATCCGGCAGATCATCTCGAAGGCAGTCGTCTCCGACGAGGTGGTGGACATCTTCGCGGCTGCGGGACTCAAGAAGCCGGACCTTTCGATCCTCTCCGACGAATTCCTGGCTGAGGTCCGCGGCATGCCGCAACGGAACCTGGCCGTGGAGCTACTGCGCAAGCTTCTCGCGGGCGAGATCAAGTCGCGCTCCCGGCGCAACGTGGTCCAGGCCCGATCTTTCGCCGAGATGCTGGACAGGGCCATCAAGCTCTACCAGAACCGAGCCATCGAGGCGGCCCGTGTAATCGACGAGCTGATCGGCCTGGCGAAGGATATGCGCGAAGCGCAACGGCGCGGGGAGGAACTGGGGCTGACTGAGTTCGAGGTCGCCTTCTACGACGCCTTGGAGGCTAACGATAGCGCGGTGAAGGTCCTGGGCGACGAGAAGCTGAAGATCATCGCTCAGGAGCTGGTTCAGTCCGTGAGAAACAACGTTACCATCGACTGGACAGTGCGAGAGAACGTGAGGTCCAGGCTAAGAGTGGTAGTCAAGCGCATCCTCCGCAAGTACGGCTACCCCCCTGACAAACAAGCACGGGCCACGGAGCTCGTTCTGGAGCAGGCGGAAGTGCTATGTGCCGATTGGGCTGTGGCCTAGGCGCTTGGTTTGGAGTGTGTTCAATCGAGTAGGAGGGTGGGGGCGCCCCACCTCCTACTCAATCGTGCGGACTTTGGCGCGTTGCTACGGGCCAACTGTGATGGTTGCGATCGCTATGTTGATCGATTGTCGCAACGACGATATCCTGTCCCGTCGCGCCCGAGGCCCACATCTGGTCGGCCTTGATACGGGAGATGTTCCACTGAACACCGGTGCTCTCTACAGCCGGAAGGCCAGGTTGCGGCTCGATCACCGCCAAGGCTGGGTTTGGCTTGATTGCTGCAACGTCTTGCCGCTCCGCCAGCATCTTGACCAGACCCTCATCGCCCGTCGTGAAGATCGTGTTCACGATGAAGTAGGATTGGTGCGGAGCGCCCTGCTTGTCAAGGAGAGCGATAAGCGGAGCCTGCGAGCCCTTGGCCTTGGCCCGCAGCGTGTCATAGACGAACCTGCCTTGATCGTCCCTGTTACCAATTCGCCTCGCTTGGCTTAGATCGGCCTTGTCGGAGCCCTTTCTATTCGTTCGCTTGTCGCCGGTCGCCCGCGCTGGCGACTTCCAGCACTATCCTGTCACTGTTATCTGTAGACTGCACAGCCCAACAAAGAAGCGGCCTCTGTGCTAGAAGGCTACAGAGATAGGAACGGTCGCAGACATAAGATCTGCTGTTCGAATCCCTCCATGCGCGCCAGAGAAAGCGAATTCAGAGGCTCGAGAGGGGCTAATCAGCTATACTATCCCGCTTCTCCACAGGAAGGCTGAAGCAGAAAGTGCTCCCCTTGCCCTCCTCGCTCTCGAACCACGTCCGGCCGCCGTGCCGTTCGACGATTGTCTTGACGACGAATAGTCCTAGGCCAGTCGCTCCATAGTAGCCGGGAGCTCCGGCCGGAAACGGCTCGTAGAATGGCTCGAATACATGGCGCTGGCGCTCCTTGGGGATGCCCAACCCGTGATCCCTAACTGAAACCAGTGTCATTCCATCCTCAGGCGTGACAGTCACTTCGATCCACCCTCCTTGAGGTGAGAAACGGATGGCATTATCCAATAGTGTGAGCAGCACGCGTCGGATGAGGACAGGGTCGACGTCGACAAACACGGGGCCTGGACGACACAGCATCAATCGGTGGCGGTCGCTGGCCTGCGTGGCCTCCTGTACCTCCTCCTCAGCCAGTGATGCCAGATCGACCCTCCGAAGCTCAAGTGGAGTTGCCGATGGGCTAACCGTTTCCAGCAGATCCTCGGCCAGACGAGTGATCCGTCTGGTCTGCCGCTCGATCACTTCCAGGGCCTGCCGTTCATCGGATGGACGTGCCTCTTTTGAACGGAGCAACAATTGCGCATAGCCGCGGAGCGGAGCGAGCGGGGTCTTTAGCTCGTGAGCGGCTGCTGAGAGGAACTCCTCACGTAGATGGAGCGTTTCGCGTACCTCTTCATAGAGCCGAGCATTCTCGACCGCGACGGCGCAGAGGTCGGCAAATGCCCTGAGGAACTCATACTCCCACTGAGTGAGATGATGATGAACCGGCTTCGCGAGGGTCACCACGCCAACCAGACGGCCCTTGGCGAAAAGGGGTTGTGAGAACAGGCTTCGCTGCGCTTCGCGCTCGGCTACCCGGCGAGCAAGGGTGAGCTCGGGGCCAAGGGTCGTGATATCGCAGACCGTCTGGAGCTTACCTGTACGCGCTGCCAGCGCCGATAGCAAGGTAGCGTCAAACGGGGCGATGCCGATCTCGGCGACGGTTTGTGCACTGAATCCACGGTGGGCTATCAGTCGCAATTCTTCTCGCTGCAGGTCTGCCAGGAACAAGCCTACCGTACTGGTTCTTAGGACGCGTTTCGCCTGTTCGACGACCACGTCGGCAACGCGCTCCAACTCCACTTCCCCCACCAGCGCCTCAGCAATCCGGCCGAGCGCCTGCCGTTCTTCCTCTCGTCGGCGAATCTCGGTGATATCGGTGTAGACGTCGATGTAACCGATGCGTTCACCATTGGCCCGGACGGGTCCAATGTAGAGCCGCAAGACGCGGTATTCCGGACTGACGATCTCGACTTCTTCCAGGATTGTTTCCTCTGGATGTTCGACAAGCCGTTTGAAGAGAGCAAGTAGTTTCGCCGGCTGATCCAACTTCGGCGCAACGTAATCACGCCAAACCACGTTGACTGGCTGCCCAATGACCTGCGCGGGATCGAGGTCAAACCAATCGGTCATCCGGCGGTTGAGAACGCGAATAAGAAGATCGCGATCGTACATCATGATGCCACTTTCAGTTGCGTCGAGCACCGCTCGGAGATCGTTTAGCGCCCGTCGCTCGCGCTGAAACAGGCCCACGTATTCGGAGAGCAGGCCGAACAGCATCGCCGTTAAGCTACCGACTAGTGGAACGTATAGCCAATACCATAGGAGCGTGTAGCGCCCTCCGCCGACGGCCGCCGCTGCCAGGGCGAAGGCGTACAGCACCGCCGTTAGCGATGCGTAGCCGAGAAGCAGATTGCCGGTTTCCTGGTAACGGTAGGCCGAGAGCACGGCGCTAGTCCCTAGCGCGATCGCATTAGCACAGAGCCAGCCAATAAGAAGAGGAGTATACTGTCCATCGATTATGAGGAGAGGAAGGTGCTGCTCGAAGGCCACTAATAGACCAGCTAGCACGATTGCGGCCATCAAAGTGGCCAGAGCTAGCCAGAGCCATCGGCGTTCTCCCCGCATTCCAGGCTGCGGCCAAGGTGCTACCACTACCGCCCACAGGAGTATGGCTACTGTGCTAGACCTGATTGACCCGACCCATGCAGAGGTGTTGGGGAGCAGGGCGATTATCCCTCGCTCGCCAGGGAGAAGACCAGGAAAAGAGAGAATATATAACAAGGATAGAACGGCGTACAGACTGAACGTCAGGCCGATCCAGAACGGTGTCGGTTCCCGAACCACCCGATAGCGGCCAAAAGCGAGGAAGGCGATACTGAGACATGCCAGGATTCCGAAGCTCTCCACAGCCGGCAAGTACCAGGGCAGCACAACGATGACAGGCCCGGGTCTCCAGAAGAGGGCGAAGACCCCTTGAAACAGGGCCAGAGCGATAGCAATGCCAATGATCGATCGCAGCAATCCTTGGTCGGAACGTCGGTACCTCTTTTGCGAGCCAAACATAGCTTGGTACTCTGGCAGGGACTCGGTACGATTGTCCAGTCCTGTCTCGAGTCTTCACTGCAGCCAATTAATTATAGGCTCTCCCGCAGCTCATGGAAGAAGACCCACTGCTGTTGTCGACCGGGTAGCTAGTAATGATTAGCTCGTTGCCCTTCTCGGCGTACGACCTCTTATAGTTGTTCATGCCATACTGCAGCGTCCACGCGTACTGATGAGCGAAAGGAAAGTTCGTCCGTATCGTTTCCGAATCGTCATACGTGATCAGCCACTGGTGTGGGCACTTGCGCATCTCGTCCGCGAACACGCCGTGGTCGAATACGGTGTGAAGCACACCGTTGCGTCCGTAGAGGCGCGAATCGGTCGCACTGTAGTAGGGCGGATCAAGAAAGACGAACACACCCTCCCCGGGCTGATGGATGACCTCGCGGTAGTCCAAATCGGTGATACGAACGCCGTCCATGACATATTCGAGGGCTCTGAGGCGCTCGATGGAGGAGTAGGTGAACCGCGCGTGGAAGGCTCTCTCCGAGTAGCCGCCTGCCTCAACCGTTCCTGAGAAGCTGATGCGGTTGAGCACGAAGAAGCGAACCGCCCGCTCCAACTGCGTAAGGCCATTCACGTCCACAGTCGTGAGCTCTTGAAAGAGCTCCCTGCCATCAGCGCGGGTCTCCTTGATCGCCAGAACCCGACTGACTAGCTCGTCGAGGTGATCACGAGCGCAGACCCAGAACGAGAATAGCTCGTGGTTCAGGTCGTTGATCCAAACGCGAACGCCTGGGTATCTTTGCCTTACAGAAATGAACAGCGACCCGCCGCCAACAAACGGCTCTCGGAACTCCTCAAACCCAGATGGCATATGCCGCTGGATCTGTTGTAATGCTTTGGACTTGCCCCCAGGATAGCGGAGTGGACTCCTGATCAGTTGCATCACCAATGGATCTCCCCGTAGGCTCTTCACTCACAGCCTAACTGCGTCGTTCCTCAAGTCCGGAATCCTATCCGAAAAGACCGCCGCGGTCGCCTGAGGCGACCGCGGCGGTCTGCGCGGGCGGTCAGATTGCGCCGTCTCCGCAGGGTGTTACTGACTCGCGGAACGACGCACTAAAGCCGGGTCATTATAGCTCCCCCGCCTGGGATCAGCAACCTGCTGTGTCGTCCACACCCCTTGACAGTGGCTGCCCCATACTCCAGAAGCCGAGCGCGCCAACCTGCGTGAAGTTGGTCGAGGCGATCGCTACCAACATGTAGGTGCGCAATCCTGCCGGCTGCCCCCGATATTGCCTCTCCAGGCCAAGCGCCTCGGCCAGCACCGCGGCCAGGACTACTTGAACAACCAGCTCTACATCTTGTGGCATCCCCGCCACCCCCTTAGGTACATCGTGCTGCAAGTCAGCGCCGCATTGCGATCTTTCCGCGTCAGGACGGCGCAGTCAGACCGCCGCAGACCGCGGCGGTCTTGTCCGACCTGGTACCTCGCTTGAGGAATGACGCATTTAGCGTAGTCGGCACACCACCGCGCCGGAAGATCGACCGGGCTCTTATAGTTTCGCATTTCCGACAGAATTTTGGTAGAAGCTTGCACGGCGGCATGCAATCAGGCGATCCACGTGCGTTGATCAGCAGGACGTTTTATGGTACAATTGCACACTGTAACGGAGGGATCGCATAGTTGGTCTAGTGCGGCCGCCTGCTAAGCGGTTACAGGGGGAAACTTCTGTCATGGGTTCGAATCCCATTCCCTCCGCCAGAGTTTTCTGTACAGGCCCGTCTTGGAGACGGGCTTTTCTGTCTCTGGCGCGGGTCGCGTCGGAGCCGATCCCGTGGTGGCGGGTCGTTGTATTCGCCCTCACCCCCTGGCGGACACGGCGGTCATTGGTTACAAGTTAAGCTCTGTTGGCATCTTGTCAAGTTTGGCGCGTTCTCGGTATTTGTGCCGTCTCTTGACGATGCCCAGATCAGTTTGCGCGGCAAGGT
>SCTZ01000139.1 GCA_004297765.1 Chloroflexota bacterium
GAGCGCGGGCGTCTCGCCCGCGCGAGACTCGCGCGGGCGAGACGCCCGCGCTCCCAGGACCAGCCTCGGTTTATGACCAGGTCTCGACCAGGTGGGGTGGCCTCACGGACCAGGCCGCATGGAGGCATGTTCGTCTGGGTGACGTTGCCCGGCTATATGGACACTGAGGAGATCTACTGGAAAGCCATCGAGCGCAAAGTGGCTTTCGTACCCGGCAAGTTCTTCCACGTCGACGGCAGCGGAAAGAACACTATGCGCCTGAACTTTTCCAGCACAGATGTAGACAAGCTCGTGGACGCCATAGAAAGGCTGGCCAAAGCGATCCGGAGCGCAGCACCATAGCCGCCAGGGTCCCTCCGCTATGATCGTCAGGCAAGTCTGTCAGCCGTTCCTCAGCAATCGTCGCAGGTTGGCGTGGGCGAACCGCCCTGCGACGACGAGGGTGATGATATCCACCAATTGCGTCGTTCCTCAAGTACGGCGAACTGGCGAGGCTGTTCCCTCGCCCTTTCGCAAAAGAGAGAGGGAATGGTGCGTCAGCTCTCTCGATGTCATTGAGACCAAAGCGTATACACTCTTGATCCTTTCGCTGAAAAACGTCCCACAAAGGACACATCACTCGTGGAACGAAGTACTAAGATCAGCGCCGCGAGTCACAATGTCCCCGCCGACATCGTCAGTGCACCCCGCCGCTGAGGTTCAAGCCAACGACGCCCAGGATGATCAGACCGATACTGGCTATCTTGAGAGCACTCCATGGCTCACCAAAATAGAAGACGCCAATCGAGGCAATCAACGCGGTTCCCATCCCCGACCAAACCGCGTAGGCGAAGCTGACGTCGACCCTTTTCAGGACAAGCGTTAGCAGACCAAAGCTCAGGACATAGCAGACGACCATCAGGACGGTGGGGAACAGCTTGGTGAATCCATCCGACAGCTTCATGGATGTGGTGCCGGATACCTCCAAAACGATCGCGAGCACAAGAAATACCCAATGCATGATGTCTCTCCAGCTTAGATCTCGGGCAAGCTACGCGCTCGACGTCCCGGTCCTGTTCGTGCTGATAGCATCCACAAGGGATTGAAGCAGACGACAGGACGTCTCATAGTGCTCGCGAAGCGCCGCGACCCTGGCTCGGAACGCCCCCGCCTGCTCTCGTGCCGTCGCCTCGGGTCCGGTCTCGGCCGATTGGAGGAGACGATCGCTCTCTTCCAGCGCACTCGTCATGATCCCCATCTCGGATGCCACAGTCGTGCGCATGAGCTCCGCCAAGACCTGGCGGTAGTCCCCTTCGGCCACATAGAACTTGCCCCGGCGCCCGGGCGTCCAGACCTGCCGGACAAGCCGAAGCCGCTCGAGCATGCGGAGGTTCACACTTGCGGTCCCCTTGGTAATGCCCAACCGATCGGTAATCTCTTTGAAGCTTAGAGGGGTCTCTGCCAGGTAAAGCAGAGCATAGGCACGCCCCAGCGCGACGGGCAATCCGTAGAGCGCCATCGCTCGACCCAAGGCCTCGATAACAACCCGTTGCGCCTCGGTCAGTTGATCAAGTTGCTGTCCCATGTCTCCGGCGCACAACTCATATGATGGGGTTTGGTATGTTCCAAACCTACAGTCGCATTATACGCCTGAAGGGGACGGATGGCAAGGCTGGACTAAGTGCCTATTAGATACAGCCAGCCCGCGACTTCTACCCGCCGAGCTTCCGGCATGGCATACGGCGGCAAGGTTCTTGCAGCATGTCTTGTCCCAGAGTAAGCAGGCATTCTGCAACCCCTACCGTACCATTCTTGGAACAACTCTGCAGGTTAGAGGTGATCATCGTGCGAATTGCGCAGATAGCTCCGTTGATTGAAGCTGTGCCGCCCAGTCTCTATGGCGGAACCGAACGAGTCGTATACTATCTCACAGAGCAACTGGTAAGGATGGGGCACGACGTCACGCTCTTTGCGAGTGGCGATTCCCGTACGTCCGCTCGGCTGGTGCCCAGCGTCCCCAAGGCTCTCCGACTCGACGAGACCGTACGCGACTCTATTCCCCACACGCTGCTACACGTCGCCCGGGCCTTCAGCAGCGCGGACGAGTTTGACATAATGCACTCCCATGTGGACTACTTCACCCTTCCCTTCGTGCGGCAGGTGCGAACGCCAACACTGATGACGTTGCATGGACGACTCGACTTGCCCGACATCGTACCCACCTTTCGGGAGTACGCAGACGTACACCTCGTCTCGATCAGCAACGCTCAGCGTAGGCCATTTCCGTTCGCGAATTGGGTGGCGACAGCCTACAACGGCATAGACCTCACGGACCACACCTTCGGCACGGGCCGTGGCGGCTACCTCGCTTTTCTGGGACGCATCTCGCCGGAGAAAGGGGTGGACACGGCCATTCGCGTGGCTGAAGAGATCGGACTGCCGCTACGCATCGCGGCCAAAGTGGACCCCATGGACCGGGAATACTACGAGACCGAGATCGTTCCCATGCTAAAGAGCGAGCATGTGGAGTACATCGGCGAAGTGGCTCAGACAGACAAGAGCGACTTCCTGGGCAACGCCTATGCGCTGCTGTTTCCCATTCGCTGGCCGGAGCCGTTCGGTCTCACTATGATCGAGTCCATGGCGTGTGGCACGCCAGTCATAGCCATGTCCTGCGGATCCGTCAAAGAGATCATCGTACACGAGAAGACCGGCTTCATCTGCTCATCCTTCGAGGAGATGGTCCGCGCTGTAGACTACGTGGGGGCGATCGACCGCCATACCTGCCGACAGCATGTGCAAGCCAACTTCTCAGCCGAGGTTATGGCCAGGACGTACGAGAGCGTGTACCACAGACTTGTCTCGCGTGAGCTGGTCGCGTGTGAAGAATGAGAACGATACCCTATCGGCCAACCGTATTGTAGCTCGGCATAACTCTTGCTGCGGCTGCGCCGGGATGAGTTGAGCAGACCAAGAGAAACACCTGGGAGGGCACATTCGTATGTGGACACGACCGCTGAAATCGCCCGTCAACCTGCAATTGCCGTTGATGTACGCCGCCCCGAACAGGACTCTGGCGTACGCCTATGCCTATGCCGATGGTCTGGACAAGTTCGACCGGCTGCGCCTGGCCGCCGAGGAGCAAGGGATTGCGGTGAGCTTGCTCTATACTTACGCGGAGCCGATTGGAAACCGATTCTTCGGGACCCTGGTGCTCGATTTCACGCGGGCCTGGATCGACGTGGCGCAGGCCGTGGAAAAGCTCGGTAGGCTGGAAGGAATAGAGATGTTCGATATCGCCACGCCGGGCCGTGGTCTTGCCGCCTGGCGCGACCATGAGCTACAGGTGGCTGGAGCGCCGGTGGTGGTCATATCCCGGAACTTCATCGGCGAGACGTACCACTATCTGGTAGAAGCGCTGGGGGAGCAGGTAGAGACAGCCCTGTATGGCGCGGGTGTCGATGCTGGACGGCAGATTGCGGAACGCGTGCCACCGCTGTTGACCAGGCTGGGGGTGCCTCTCAGCACTGAGTTCGTGCAAGAACGAGTCCGCGATCTCGAGGTGTTCGGCTGGGCTGAGATCGTATCGCTGCAGATGGACGACAACCTGGCCGGCGAGGCTTTGCTGTCCAACGACTTCGAGGCGCTGGCCTGGCAGGGGCAGGCCAGCACACCCAGGTGCAACTGGCTCCGCGGCTTCATCATGGGCGCGCTGGCGTCTCTGGGAAGAAAACCGATCACCGTCACGGAGACCGAATGCCAGGCCAAGGGCGACACCTACTGCCGCATGGTGTTCCAGCCGGCGGGCAGTCGAGATACCAGCGAGGTGCACCCATGACAAGAAAACACCACAGCAGCCTTGGCCCGGCTTGGTTGTCCCGAGTTCTGGTCTTCGTCCTGACAGCAGCGTCCCTCTTTGTGGGAAGCGGCGCCGCAGCCATTGAGACGCGGAGAGTGATGGCTCAGACGCTCGACGTTGGTGTTGGCTATTGCGATGTAGGGAGTCCGGCGCAAGATCTCACGCTCTTTGCAGGCGACCTGGGGATTGGCGTGCCACTACCCGAGCGGTTCGGCAATGGAACAGCAAGTCCGGTGACCTTCACGACGACGATGAAGGCCAACCGCTTCTTCGGACCGGAGCGAGTGGTATCCCAGTTTATCGTGAGCCCAGGCACTTCTTTGATCGTCTCTCACCAGTTCCTGGGGATCACTGAGACGACGCCGCTCGGAACCGGTACCGTGGTCATCGAAGTCACCTCGAACGTCACGGGAGCCACGGTTCTTGGACGTTGCACCTTCAACCTGACGGTGACGCGCCGCGCGGAGCAGCGGGACGTGATCGGGATTCCGCTGCGACCCTGCTTTCTCGAGGGCACGGAGCCGACCTTCATTTTCGATGTCGAGACCAGGACCTTCAAACTAATCCCACCTGGACAGCTTGTGCCACCTGATTATGTCATTCGGCTGATCGATGAAGTTAATGACAAGGTCTGGCTGAAGCAGGCCAGGATCGTCTTTCGGGCAGCGATCTCGGCGGGAGTGCCCATTCTCAAGGATCCTAGAACCGAATCGTCGGGCAGACGCACCCCGCCAGGCGAGGTTGAGGTCCCGGCCCTCGGCGGTGTCAGACCCGAAACTGAGCCGGGCATAATCAAGACGGCCTGCGAGGAAGCCTGGCAGAGGATCGATCCGTTCCAGAAGGGTTTGCCCGTCGTATTCGTTCGTAGGTTCCCGAACTCGGGCGGTATCCTGGGCTTCGTCCCCGGACCGGACTTCGAGCTCATTCAGAATAGAGCAAACCTGCCAGCCGGCATGAGCACTCGTCTTTGCCAGCAGCCTCGCGAGCTACGGCAAGGAGATGTCACGCAGGTAGGGTGGACTATGCTGCTGGAGCCCGCTGCGCCTATTCCTACCAACACCTTCGCCCAAACCGTGGAAACTCTGGCGCATGAGCTCGGCCACACCCTGCTCCTCGGTCACGGCAATGGTCTGGACGATGACCGCAACGGCTTGCTGCCTCCGCAGCCAGGGCCACGAAGATTCGACGAGAATTGTGACACCCGGGGACGCACGAGCGACACAACGCCTTTGGAAGACCTGCTCACGCCCTTTGTTAGCTGCGAGACAACCGGAAGCGTGATGAGTGTGGCCAGGCCTTGCTTGAACCTGCGGCCACTGCAGATCGAGCAGGCCCGCGCTGCCGCGAAGCTGGTTCCCGGCGCTGTATTCGAAGCCTCAAGGGATCCCGCTGGCGCCTTCGTCGCGGACCTGGACGATGCCAGCATCACTGGAATCCCCCCGGACGTCTTGCTAGCCAGTGTCGAGATCGCCAAGACCGTGGAACTGGCGGTCACGGAGATCTCCCAGACCATCGTAGGTGCGTTGCCTAGAACTGCCCACAACCGCTACACAACCCTGGTTGATCTGGACAACAACGGTGCCACCGGCTGCAACCCGGCCGTCCTAGGTCTGCCAACCGCTTTCACTGGCGCCGAACTCGTGACCAGCGTCCTGTTGGACGCTCTTCCTGGTCAATCGCCTCGTCTGAGCCCAACAGTGTGGCGGTGCCAGTCAGGCACTCTTGTCCCTCTATCTGCCTCCGCCATCAGTGCACGGGCAAACGATACCGAGCTTACCGATACGGTTGGTCGCCTCCTGGGTCGCATCAGAGTTCAGATCCCCAGTTTGCTGGTCGGTCCCCACTCTGATACAGTTCGTGTCCAAGCGTTCGCCGAGCAGCTAGGCACCGGTGGTAAGATGAGCCGGCTGCCAGTTGCGCCTGATACGGGAGGGCTCATCATACTTTCCGCGCCTGCTCTGCCCGTCTGTTCGGTGCGTGCCCCGGTAGTGAACCCCGGCAGCATCACACGCGTGCAGGCCACAAACTTGCCTGCAGGCCAACAGGTCGACGTAGCCATTGGCGGAGAAGCCGTCGGCACCGGGGAGGTCAGCGCTTCCGGCATCGTCGACGTCGAACTGCCAGTACCCAGCACTTCGCCCCTGGGACTCCGACCGGTTACAGTACAGGTGAGAGACACGCTCTTTTCAGCTCCGTGCGAAGTTGAGGTCATTGGGAACGCCGTCACGCCCATCACTACCGCCAGCATCACGCCCAGCCCGAATTCAGCCGGCTGGAACAACTCTACTGTTACGGTAGCGCTCAACACGTCGACGGTAGGCGCGCCGCTGACATCTCTTACGTTCAGCGCCACTGGTGCGCAGACGATCCCGAGCACGACTGTAAGCGGAGCCTCTGCCTCGATCGACATCACGGCCGAAGGCATTACAGTAGTCACCTTTTTTGCCACGGACAGCGCCGGCAACGTGGAGCCGGCCAAGACCCTCACCATTCAACTCGACCGTACCCCACCACCTCTGGTTCTCGTCGTTCCGCAGCCCAACGAATTGTTGCAGGACGGCATCACGCTCACTGCCACCATCAACGACACCACCAGCGGGACTATCGAGTCCTTCTTTTCTATCCGGAAGGACGACGGAGGTGAGGGTACACCCATTGGCTTCGAAAGGCTTCCTGCAACATTCAACCGAGCCACAGCCAACTGGGAGCTCGCCTTCGATACGACCAGGCTTCCTGACGGTTTCTACGTCATCCTCCTCGATGCAAGGGATGCGGCCGACAACCGGAGCCAGGCGCTGTTCAAGGCTATCAAGACCAGGCCGTCCACCGCAAGGGTTCTGAAGACGGGAAATCCCTCTACGGTTACACCCGGAGGCCTTATCACTAACACGGCGACCATTGCCTTGGGCAGAGCCAGGGATGGCGTAACTGTGGAGGACATCTTAGTGGGTGGAGGTAGGTTCCCCGACAGCTCATTTGTGCCGGGCAGTGCCAGGCTCAACGGTGTCCCATTGCCCGACCCGACCCTTCTGTTCAACCAATTGAACCGAATCCACTACAGGTTTGATCTCGGCAACCTGTCGGCGGGGGTTCACACCCTCACTTTCCAATGGAGGGTAAGCTCCAACCTCAGATGCGAGACCAAGCCGAGCGTGCTCAATGGGGCTAACCTGAGCGCGACTGGTGTGGTGGGACACCTCTCCACCTCGGCGTTCAGAACCCCGGTGGTCTGTGCGACCGATAGTTGATCTGCCTGCGTCGAAGCCGGAGATAAGTGCAAGATACTTGATTTCTATAAGACTGGACTGCTATCCGATCAACCGCTCAGGAGACGCAGCGTAGACCTGGCCAGAACCGCCGCGCCCACCCACAGGGCGGACTCGTCGATGTCGAACTGCGGGTGATGGTGGGGTTTCCCCAGGCCGCGCTCGGGATTGGCAGAGCCCACCACGAAGTAGCAGCCGGGCACGTGCTGGAGGAAATAGGACATATCATCTGCCCCGGTGCTGGGATGCATGTCTCCGACGTTCTCAGGCCCGATGGTCGCTATGGCCGCCTGACGGATGATCTCGCAGACATCGGCGTCGTTCACCACAGCGGGGCACGACATGGTGACCGAAAGCTCGGACTGACCTCGCATGCCCGCCGCAATGCCGGAGGTCAAGATGGTTAGCCGCTCCACAAGCTGATCCCGAACGCTTTGGTCGAACGTGCGGATCGTCCCCTGCATTTGGACGATGGGCGCGATGATGTTGAAGGCAGTGCCACCCTGTATGGTGCCGACCGTCACAACTGCCGGCTGGAATGGCGAGACCTCGCGGCTGACCAGCGTCTGAATGGACACGAGCACCTGCCCGGCTATGGCGATGGCGTCCACCGCCTGATGAGGCATGGCGCCGTGCCCTCCCCGCCCGGTCAACGTGATTGTGAAAGCGTCCGCGCCTGCGAAGATCGGACCAGCCCGTACACCCACCGTTCCCACCGGTAGCTCGTTCCAAAGGTGAAGTGCCACGGCCAAGTCTACGTGGGGGTTCTCCAGGACGCCAGACTGGATCATGGGCTCGGCGCCCCCGATCGATTCCTCGGCTGGCTGGAAGACAAACTTCACGTTGCCGCGGACGTGTGCACGAGCGGCCGCCAGCGTCTCGGCCACCAGGATAGCGATGGCCACGTGTCCATCGTGGCCACAGGCGTGCATTACACCCTGGTTTTGGGATCGGTAGGACTGAGTGCTCTCCTCGACGATCGGCAGAGCGTCCATGTCGGCCCGAACGAGCACGGTCTTTCCCCGGGCGCTACCTCGCAGCAGAGCGACCACGCCAGTTCCGGCCACGCCTTCGGTGACCTCCAACCCGGCCGCCCTCAATCGCTCCGCGATCAGGGCCGCGGTGCGATGTTCCTGGTAGCCCAGCTCGGGATGCGCGTGAAGATCCCGTCGCAGGGCGATCAAATCCTCTGTCTTGTGCTTCAACTCCTGGACGACGGCCGACTCGATCGCTTCTGACACGCTCCCACCCTCAATATGTTGCTCGTGATCTCACAAGCCGGAACGTACCAATCAGTCGAATCGGTCCGATCGGGCGGATCGGTCGGATTCGACGGATAGCATCAGTTCATCAGTAGTTACACGGCACTACTGCGCCGGAGTCCTCAAGATCGGATCATCGTAAGCATCATCTTGAACGCCGTCGTCGCGCGCAAAGCATGCGGAGCACCCGCCGGCATGACGATCATTTCGCCGGCCAGGAGTTGAGAAGCTACACCCGAGATCGTGACCTCCGCCTCGCCTTCCAAGACGCAGACCAGAGCGTCGAAAGGAGCGGTATGCTCACTCAGGCCCTGCCCCTCGCCAAAGGCAAAAAGGGTCACGGTACCGGTCTTCTTGTCGATAATGGTACGGCTGACGATCGAGCCGGACTGGTAGCTCACCATCTCCGTGAGACGGCTAGGCTGCGGTAGAGCGCTAGCTGGTCCTGCCGATTCGTTGCTAGGCGACATGTTTTCACCTCACTTGCTCTATCCAACGCCCTGTCTGACGATGGCAGAGCGTTCTCTCTGCATTGTGTACCGACCGGACAGCAACAGTCAAGGTTGGACCCCCGCCAGTGGCGACGAAGTCCTGATGGCCTTTGAGAGAAACGGCGACGTATCGTTTTCATGGTGTACAATGCCAGAACTGGAAGATGTGGAGATAAATCTAACATGAAAGAGTGGCGAACCATCAGCTCGAAGATGGTGTACAACAAGCGGCGCGTGCGCGTCCTGGAAGACGTGGTGGAGCTGCCGGATGGACGACAGACGGACTACGTCATGCTGCAAGGGGGCGAGGCGGTGGCTGTGCTTCCTCTCACGTCCACGGGCGAGGTTGTGCTCGTCAAACAATATCGCTACCCCATCAAGGTCACGACGCTGGAACTGCCCGGAGGCGGCAGCGTGCGCGGCGAGAGCATCCAGGAATCGGCCGGCCGGGAGCTCCAGGAAGAGACGGGCTACAGGGCCGGACGTTTGACCTACCTGGGCAGTTTCTACCCCAGTCCCGCCCGCTCCAGCGCGCGCGTGCACGTCTACGTGGCGGATCAACTGCAGTCCGTCCCGGCGGCACGCGAGCCCGACGAATTCATCGAGCTGGAGTTGGTCGAGTGGGATCGTCTGCTGACCATGGTCGTTCAGAACGAGATCACCGACCCCACACTCGCTTGGGCTGTTCTGATGTGGCAGGCCAGGCGGAACGGGGAAAGGGGGCAAGGGTAAAAAGGGTAAGAGGCGACAAGGGAGGAGACGATACAGTCTGCGGTCCCCTCCCTGTTCGCCTTTTGCCCTTTTCCCCTTTTCGCCCCCTCGTCCCCCAACCCCTTCCCCCAAATCGCCCCACGCCCGCGCGCAATGCACTATAATGAACATCAGGGCAGCTTTCGGCCGAAGGGTGTGAACGGTTCAGGAACGGAGCTAGTGCTCATGCAGAAGCAGCGGACGATTCTCGTGATCGACGACGACCGCGATATTGTAGCCGTCGAGAAGCTTATCCTGGAGAAACGGGGCTATCGGGTCATCATCGCCTATACGCCAGAAGAGGGGCGCCGCAAAGCCGAGACGGAGGGCCCCGATCTGATCCTGCTGGACATAATGATGCCCACCGGGACCGAAGGCTTTCACTTCGTCTGGAGCTTACGCAAGAGCTCGGACCCCATCGTTCGCAACGTGCCGATCGTGGTGACATCGGCCATCCACCGCACGCTGGATATCCGGCTCTTTCCCGAGCCATCCGATCAATACTACCAGCCGGGCGAGTTCCTGCCGGTACAGGGATGGCTGGACAAACCTATCGAACCCGAACGGCTCGTTGAAGAGGTGTCCAAGGTCCTCGATGAGAAGGGCAAGGGCTAGAGGCCGTGGAAGCGGCCCTACCATACCCGGAACTGTCGGAGCTTGTCGAAAGGCTGCGGTGGTTCATCCAGTTGCGCTGGGCGGCGGTCGCGGCAGTCCTCACGACCATTGTGGTGGTCCCCGGTCTGCTGGGTATCCCACTGGCCGTCGTACCTCTTGCGGCCGTCACGGCGGCTATCGCCGTCTACAACATTTTCTTCTGGCTGCAAACGCGCCTTGACGAGCGGAACCAACGGCCTGCGGAGCGTGCAGTTCTGTACGCAAACCTACAGATCTCGCTGGATCTGGTAGCCCTGACCCTGCTCCTGCATTTCGCAGCGGGCATAGACAACCCGTTTTATCTCTTCTATCTCTTCCACGTCATCATCGCCAGCATTCTTCTGTCTCTCGCGTCTACTTATCTGCAGGCGACACTGGCCGTTGTATTGTTCGCAGGGATGGCCGTTTTGGAATACGTCGGGACCCTCCCACATTTCGCTATCCCTGGTCTGTCCAGCGCCTACCGCCAACCCATTGACGTGGCGGCGGTCCTGATCGCCTTTGCGCTGACGATCTACCTATCCGCTTTCCTGGCCACCTCGATTGTCGGTCGCTTGCGGGAGCGGGAGCGCGAGATCATCCGGCTCAAGGATCGATTGGAGGTTGAGGAGGCACGGCTCGAGTCCGCGTATGCGCAACTCCAGCAGACGGAGCAAACCAAATCGAAGTTCATGCGCAAGGTCAGCCACGAGCTTCGCGCCCCGTTGGCAGCCGTGCAAAGCCTGCTGGGGACGGTGCTGCAGGGACTCACCGGCCCCCTCCCAGACGAGGCCCGCGAGCTTCTGGAGAGGGCCTCGATCCGCACCAGGGAGTTGGTCAGCACGGTCAACGACCTGCTGGTCCTGTCCAGAATGCGGGAGGCACACCTGGACCAGGTGCGTGAGCGATTATCCATTGCAGATGTGGCCGCCGAGTCAGTCGCTCTTTTCAAGCCGCAGGCCGCGGAGAAGGGTTTGGACCTCGAGGCGCAGATATCGGATCAGCTTCCGGAAGTGCTGGCCGATCGCGTGGCTATTGAGGAGATGTTTTCCAACCTTCTCTCCAACGCTATCAAGTACACGCCGCCCGGTGGCAACGTCAGGCTACAGGTCTTCAGCACAAACGGCGAGGTAAGCGTACAGGTATCGGACACCGGAATCGGAATATCTGAGGACGAGCTCAAGAGGATCTTCGACGAGTACTACCGCACCGAGCGGGCGCGGGAGTTGGAACCGCAGGGCACGGGGCTCGGGTTGGCCATCGTCAAGGCTATCGTAGACCGCCAGGGCGGCAGCATTAACGTTCGGAGCGAGCCTGAAAAAGGCACGACCTTTGACGTTCGGTTGCCTACACAGCCAAGACCAGCCATGGAGCCCTCGAAGCCGGAGCTGTCCAGGACAGAGCGGGAGACCAATGGCTGATACGGAATGGCGCAGCCTCCCCTCCCCCAGAAGGAGTCCAGGGATGGACGGTTTCCGCTCACTGAGCACCGAAGCGTGCTTGTTCCCTCTCCCTTCGCGAAGGGAGAGGGCTGGGGTGAGGGTCCCCCGGGTCTTCGTTGGTCCGGGACGGCGATCCATCGGCGTGAGGGGCTGAACCCTCACCCTACCCCTCTCCCTTGTGCGCAAGGGCGAGGGAATAGCACCGCCCGCTCACTGTACTTGAGCAACCACGCACTTAAGGGAGAAGGGACAGGCACACATCGGTGCTCGGTGAGCGGAAACTGACCGCCCCTGAACTCAGAGGGAAAGGGAACTGCCGACGTAAGGATGACCTCGAGGTAAGGGTGGCGCGACGAGCCAGGGAGGTAAGCAGTGGATAGCAGCTCGAAACGTGACAAAGGACCGGATGCGGCTGAGATCCCTCGCCCGGTGGTTCTACGCAAGCAAGACCTGGGGCAGATGGTAGATCTCCTATTCACAGAGTACGACGTCATCGCTCCGGTGGCAGAGGACGCGTCCATCGTTCTCAAGAAGGTAACCTGCCTCCAAGAGATCGCCACCGGATGGCGAGATATGCAGGCGCCTGGACGATATCAGATCGAGCGCGACAAAAGCGATCTGTACTTTGGCTACGCCAACGGCATGACCTCACCGAAGAGCTTCCTCCATCCGGGACGTCTGACGCTCTTCGAAGCGTTCCGACGCGGAGACAGCTTCGAGGTCAGTGAGTCTCCGCCACCAGAGCGACCGCTGGCGTTCTTTGCCATTCACTCGTGCGATAGGCAGGCCATCCTGGTGCTGGACCGGACCTTCCTGACCGACCAGCCGGATCGCTATTATGTCCAACGCCGAGCGAACGCTATGGTAGTCGTGGCGAACTGCATCCGGCCGGGCAATACTTGCTTCTGCGCCTCTATGGAAACTGGTCCTCGACCGGAGACGGGCTTTGATATTCGGATGACGGAGTTGGCCGACGAGTTCCTCCTGGAGGCCGGAACTCAGCGTGGAAGGGACGTTCTCGATCGCCTTCCTATCCGAGACGCTACCAAGTCCCAGGTCGACCAGGCTGAGCGACTTATCACTGCCGCCGTGGAAAACATGGGACGCCGACTCAACATCACGGATCTGCCCCGCATCTTGATGGAGTCTCTGGATCACCCCTACTGGGATATCATGGCCGACTGGTGCATTGGATGCACCAACTGCACCATGGTCTGTCCGACCTGCTTCTGCAATGACGTCCGCGATATACCCAACGTCAGGGGCGATCATGTTGTGAGAGAACGCGTGTGGGATTCCTGCTTCGCGAGGCAGTTCGCCGAGGTGCACGGTGGCAACTTCCGTCCCAATCTGAAGGAGCGGTATCGCCATTGGTGCTGCCATAAGCTGGCCTACTGGGTTCCACAGTACGGCGTCATGGGATGCGTTGGATGCGGCCGCTGCCTGACGTGGTGCCCGGTTGGAATCGACATCTCCGCGGTAGCGACGCGAGTGCGAGGTGAGCACCCATGAACAACCCACTGGAGCCAAGACCCGCCGTGATCAAGGAGATCAGGTCGGAGACCTACGATACTGTCACTTACACGTTCTCGTTCACGGACCCGGAGGAGCAGGCCCGCTACCGCTACCTACCTGGCCAGTTCAATATGCTTGGCCTGTGGGGCTACGGCGAGGCAGCCTTCACGCTGACCTCTGACCCGCATCTCAAGAACGGGACCTTCGACCACACGATCCGCATTGTAGGAGACGTGACGCGGGCCTTGTCCGGCCTGAAAGTTGGCGACAAGGTGGACCTGCGCGGTCCGTATGGCACCTGCTGGCCGCTAGACGAGGCCATGGGCAAGCACGTTCTCGTCGTGGCTGGTGGAACCGGGCTCGCTCCGCTGAGACCGGTGCTGGAGCATGTCCTCGCCCGGCGCAATCAGTATGGAGCGCTCACGATACTGTACGGTGCGCGTACACCCAGAGACCTGTTGTTCGAACGTGATTTCCAGCGCTGGAGCGATGCGCCAGACACGCGGCTGCTGCTGACCGTCGATCGTACGGACGGAGAGACGTGGTCGCAGACCGTGGGGGTTGTGCCCGTCCTTTTCGAGCAAGCGCCGCCCAGCCCGGAGCATACCATCGCGCTCGTCTGCGGACCCGAGGTCATGATGCGATTCGTCATCGTAGATCTCATGAAACGTGGCTTTGGCGCAGAGCAGATCTACCTCTCTCTGGAACGACGGATGCGCTGCGGCATCGCCATGTGCGGCCACTGTTTCTTTGGCCACAAGTTCGTCTGTCGCGACGGGCCGGTCTTCAGCTACGAGAACATCCGTGGTCTCTGGTCTGTGAAAGGGGTGTAGGCGATGACCATAGACAAGCCCCGGCTAGGAGTCTTTAAGTTCAGTTCCTGCGACGGCTGCCAACTCAGCATTCTGGATTGCGAGGAAGAGCTGCTGGATCTGGCCGATCGCATGAACATAGTCTTCTTCCATGAGGCCCAGACGACGTTCGAGCCCGGTCCGTACGACGTCGCTCTGGTCGAGGGATCAGTCAGCACCGAGGCAGAGATCGAGCGCACCAAGGCTATTCGCGCGCAGACGCTTTTCTTCGTTCCGTTTGGCGTCTGCGCAACGCATGGCGGCATTCAAGCCCAGAAGAACTATGCGGACGTGGAAGAGTACAAGCGCGTCGTGTATGCCAGGCCGGATCTAGTAGCTAGCCTTCCCACATCGAAGCCGCATCACGACTACGTGAAAGTCGACTTCGAGCTGCAGGGTTGTCCACCCAACCGCTTCCAGTTGATGGCGGTGATCAGCCAACTGCTGCTAGGTCGAACGCCCTCGGTCAGTACGAACAGCGTATGCGTGGAGTGCAAACGGCGTGGCAACGTGTGCGTGCTAGTCGCCAGGAACCTACCGTGCATGGGTCCGGTGACACATGATGGGTGCGGTGCCCTATGTCCGAGCCTGGACCGTGATTGCTACGCCTGCTTCGGGCCGATGGATGACCCCAAATCGGCACGATTTGCCGAGGAGCTGAGGATGCGCGAATTCTCCCCTCTCGACATCGTGCACCGCTTCCGGAAGATCACCCCCAACCCGGATGTCTTCAACAAAGGAGCTGAACTATATGAGCGAGAAGCTGATCAAAGTTGACGACCTTGGCCGCGTTGAGGGCGAAGGGGGGATCGATATCCGCCTGGTGGACGGCCAGGTGCAACGGGTGGAGTTTCACATCTTCGAGCCGCCGCGCTTCTTCGAGGCCTTTCTGATAGGACGCAAGTTCCACGAGCTGCCGGACATGACGGCTCGCATCTGCGGCATTTGCCCGGTCGCCTATCAGATGAGCTCCATTCACGCCTGTGAGCATGCCTTCGGCACGGCCATCGACCCGGCCATTAGGGAATTGCGGAGATTGTTCTACTGCGGCGAGTGGATCGAGAGCCATGTCCTGCACATGTTCTTGCTGGCGGCGCCGGATTTCTTTGGCTATCCTTCGGCCATCGCTATGGCCCAGGACCGCCCGGAGCTTCGGCAAGTCGTACAGCGCGCGTTGAGTCTGAAGAGAGTGGGCAACGACATCGTCGCGCTGCTGGGCGGCCGGGAGATACACCCGGTCGGAGCCCAGGTGGGAGGCTTCAGCCGCACTCCAACCCAGGAAGAGCTTGTACGGTCCTTGCGTGATCTACTACTCCAGGCAAAAGACGATGCGGTCTGGTCCATGCAGTTTGTCTCGGGTCTGGAGCTGCCGGATCTCAGCCACGATATCGAGTTCGTCTCTCTATCACACCCCGATGAGTATCCAATGAACGAGGGGCGCATCGTCTCGAACAAGGGTCTAGACATCGCGGTGGAGCAGTTCGGCGATTACTTTGTCGAAGGACAGTCGCCCTACTCCAACGCGCTGCCAGTATTGGTCAAGGGGCGCGGCCCATTCTTCGTCGGTCCCCTGGCACGCATGAACCTTAACTTCGACCGCCTCAGCGCGGAGACTAAGCAGGTGGCGGCGACCACCGGCATTCCGTTCCCGAACGACAACCCTTTCGTCAGTATCGTCGCGCGGGCCATCGAGGTTCACTACGCAGTGTGCGAGGCTCTGCGCATCATCGATTCGTATCACAAGCCCGCCCAGTCGATGGCCATTGTCCAGCCGCGCCAAGCCTCGGGACATGGCGCCACCGAGGCGCCCCGCGGTCTGCTCTACCATGGTTACAGCTTCGACGACGCCGGACTGATTCGCAGCGCTCGCATAATACCGCCGACTGCGAGTAACCAGTACATGATCGAGGAAGATCTGCGCCTCTACGCGCCGCGGGTGGCCGGAGCTATGCCGCACGAGCAAGCCGTCCACCACTGTGAGATGGCAGTGCGCAACTACGATCCGTGCATCTCCTGCTCCACACACGCGCTCCGGGTGACCCTGTCTATCGATTGAGGCTCACCCCGAGCGGGATCTTCCCAGGACGGCTCGGGGCGTCATCCCTCAAGAGGTATCCTGTCGAACAAGACCGCCGCGGTTTTCGAAACCGCGGCGGTCTCCCTTGCTCTGGCTAAACCGTCTCGGGCTTGCTCGTCCGCACCCACGGGTCACGTCCCCCAAACAGCGGTTTTCACAAACATCGTTGCTTCCGCCATGATGTTCCCCTCCCTACGGCACACTCTATGCAATATGAGATGCTGAGCAGCGATCCTCCTATCGCCGGAACAGCGCCGGCCGTAGGCGGCCGGGCTCAGGCGCGGGTCGCGAGACCCATAGCACGCGTTGGAAAGGACCAATCATCATGGCACCAGTGCTTGTTCTCGCAGAAGCGATGATGCGGCCCGACTACGAAAGCGAGGACGAGTTCGAGGCCGACAACATCCTTACCCTCAGCGAAGATGAATTTGTCCGTGTCGTTGCACGATGCGGTGTCCATAGCGGAAGTAGAACCGGACGAGGGCGTGAGGCTAACGAGAAGAGGAAAACCGTCGACAACGAGGCGATGGGCGCGGACCACGCGGCGTAGCCCGCTCCGCGCCCACGGGATGGACTTCGACGTGACTTGGAGCAGGAAATGGAACAGGTAAGCCGATTCTGGGAGATAGACGTCCAAAAAGAGCCCGGCAAATGGGCACTGATGCGATTTGCGCACCTCTATCGTCGGGCGCTCGAGCTGTCGAAGCAGGAACAAGGCACCAAAGACGCGGGGGCGCGAGCACTCATCTACGCTCTTTACTCGTGCTATCTAGATTGCCAGACCGAGGGTCTGAGCGGCGAGGCGAAGCGCGTCATCGAGCTAGCCGAGAGAGAGCACGCTGTTGAAACGTAGGTCCGCCGCGTCGCGCCCTGAGTTGAGGCGTGGCAGCGACCGCCCAACCGGGCGAGATACAGGGAGGCCCGTTTGACCGTGCTCGTCGCGCGGCGAAGAGGCGCGGCACCCTGCGTTCGGAACGGCTCTCGTCCCACGACCGCCGAAGGGCAATACCCAATCTATCACGCCTAGGAGGCTCACGGGGATGAGGCAGTCTGCGCTGGAGGTCGTCTTCAAGGCCATTGATATTTCGTTGGAGGTGAACAAGCTCTTGTTCACCTCACTTAGTCTGCTCGTTTCCGCCGGCATCGTGGCCAGTTGCTGGTTCGCGATGGGTCTGCTCTGGCCGGATAGACCCGTATACGCCCTGGCGATCGCGCCACTCATGATCGTGCTGCCGTGGCTGACATTGGTCATCTTCCTGGGAGCGCTCTCCAAGATCAGCTACCAATGCGCAAGCGCCGGCCAACACATGACCTGGCGGGAGGGTCTCGCATGGGCCATTCATCACCTGGTGCCCCTGGCGTTGACCCCGCTGACACTGATCGCCACCGGCGGGCTGGTGCTTCTGGCGCAAGCGGCCGTGCTGCTAGTCGGACGCGTTAGCTTCGTGGGGGAATTAATCGCCGGTGTGCTCTTTCTGCCTTTCATGGTCATCAACGTCG
This sequence comes from Chloroflexota bacterium, assembly GCA_004297765.1. GTDB lineage: Bacteria > Chloroflexota > Dehalococcoidia > FW602-bin16 > FW602-bin16 > FW602-bin16. The sequence goes on from SCTZ01000139.1 coordinate 17,626, forward strand.
GTCTGACTGTGGCCGCTGTCTTCGGCATCTGGCTGATCTTCCCGATTATCGCGGCCGAGGAAACTGGCGTCAGAACGACGCTGGTCAGACTTGTACGCCTGGTGCGCGACGCCCCGGCCAAAGTCGCGGGCTATACCGCTATCATGGTATCGGCCGGACTGCTTGCCACGCTTGGGGTGCTCGCAGTCATCCTGTACGCTCTCAGTCTAACCACGGGAATGAGTGGGGTTGGGTTGGGCGCACAGAAGAGCTGGGAGATTCTGCAGGGAGTTCCCTTGGTAGCCATCTTCCCGCAACTGGTCCCGATTCAGTCCTACCTGGCTCCAACCGCCGCGGATGTATCGCTGTCCATCACCGTGGCACGTGTAATCTACTCGGCGGAATCCTTCGTATTGCTGGCAGGGGCCCTGGCTTTCCCCGTAACGTTCCTGTTCAGTAGTAGCTGCGCCGTCTACCTGATCGTGCGCCAGGGTGAGCTAGAGCGCGAGGAAAGGCGCCGGGCGTTCGAAACCACATTATTGGGTCAAGATGGCGAGCGGACACTGCAATAAGGCGAAGCGCCGATCCGCTTTTTCGGCGTGTTGTGAAGGCATCCGAGACGAATGTCCTTAACTGCGCTTACCCACCCGCGGCGGACGAGGTGCGGGAGCATGACCTCGAACACCATAGCGCTTCTGGGCGCAGGCGTTGCAGATCGAGCGTGAGGCATACGAGTTGGCAGAGCTAGCAGCAGTGCGAGGATGATCGGCGGTATTGGCCGGTCGGCCGCACCACATGCAGCGCGTGTTGGGGTTCATGGGTTTCATACCTTTCACCACTAAGACGTTAGGACGTGCAATTTGTGCATAGCATGAGAAACGAGAGATCGGCCATTTCGGCGCCAGGGCGTGAAGGTTTAGAAGAAAACCAACGCCACCGCGCGACTGGCGCAACTCACCACGTGAGACGGTCCGCGCCGACGCCGCGCTGGGGGTTCGGAGTTGTTCCCGAATAGCCCCCTGATCCTACACTGATCATGTATCAGGCCGCGTGTTCTTTGGGACGACGAAGGTAACGCGAGAACCAGTGAACTGCCAGTTCCGCCACTTTCTCCAGCGTGCCGGGCTCCTCGAAAAGGTGGGTCGCTCCTGGAACAACGGTGAGATCCCTCGTGCACCGCAGAGCAGCAAAGGCACCTCGATTGAGGGCCAGAACCGCTGTGTCGCGTCCACCAACGATGAGCAGAGTGGGAGCCTTCACCTCAGGCAGGAACTCCTTAGCCAGGTCAGGCCGTCCCCCACGAGAGACCACTGCCGCGATTTTCGCCTCTTCTTGCGCCGCGGCGATAAGCGCGGCCGCGGCTCCGGTGCTCGCTCCAAAGTAGCCTATCGATAGATCAGCCGTCTGAGGCTCAGAGAGCACCCAATCCGTTGCCGATCGCAACCGCTCCGCCAGAAGCTCGATGTCAAAGACAAACCTGCGATCTTGCGCCTCATCTTCCGTCAGAAGATCCAACAGGAAAGTGGCCAGACCCGCCTGCTGCAACTGTCGCGCCACGAAGTTGTTCCGTGGGCTGAAACGCCCGCTCCCACTTCCGTGGGCAAAAAGCACAACGCCGCGTGCATCCGCCGGCACGGCCAGCACACCTTCCAGGATAACCACCCCGGATGGTACGCGTACCAGTCGCTCACGGCCCTGCTTACTGTTAGTATCGTCCATGCTGAGCCTCTCGTTCAGGTATCTCACTGGGCTAGTTATGGAGATACTGTCGCAGAAATCGTGCCCAGGTTGTCGTGGGCTCGGCAGAGACCTGGGAAAGTACGGCTGGACAGGTGCCACGCTTGCCCTTATGGCGATGAGCCTTACCCCTGGGGCTGCGCTGCGGCGGAATGCGAGGGGACTGCCGGTAGTGCTGACCTTCCGAGGCACACAACTACGCATCGTATATTACGTCTTGCCGCAGTCCTTTGTCAAGCATTGAGTCGAATCATCGAATCGTCGAATCGCTGCCGCGGTTCAGTTTGATGCCATCGTGGCCGTCGAGTAGAATTGTCTTGACGAAGTGGTGTGCTGACGAGCAGAGCGGAGGGAATGGATTGGTGGCACGTGTCCTTGTCATTGACGACGACCCTGAGATCGTCAGCCTTCTCCGAAGAGGGCTGAGCTACGAGGGGTACTCTTTGGTGATGGCAGAGAACGGTGAGGAAGCACTGGAGAAGCTGCGCGCCGAGCCCGTGGACCTGGTGGTGTTGGATCTAATGCTGCCGGGGATAGACGGGATCGAAGTGTGCCGGCGTCTCCGTCGCATCAGCGACGTTCCTGTCTTGATGCTCACAGCCAAACGAACGGTACCGGACAAAGTGGCGGGGTTCGATAGCGGAGCCGACGATTACCTGGTGAAGCCCTTCGCCTTTGACGAGCTGCTCGTCCGCCTCAAGGCGCTGCTGCGCCGACGCCCTCCCGGCGACACTGCTCCGGCCAACCTGCTGCGTTTCGCCGACCTCGTGGTCGACCCCTCCGGTCGGCGCGTGTGGCGGAGAGATCAGGAGATCGAGCTTACAGCACGGGAGTTCGACCTTCTGGAGCTGTTCATGCGTCACCCCCACCAGGTGCTACGGCGTGAGGTCATCCATGAGAGAGTGTGGGGCTACGATTTCGAGGGCGAATCGAACATTATCGACGTCTACGTGCGCTATCTGCGGACCAAGCTAGAGGCAGTCGGCGGAAACCAGTTGATCCAGACAGTCCGCGGCGTAGGCTACGTCCTACGCGAGAGCTAGATATGCCCGTCCTCTCCCTCCGCTGGCGACTTACGCTGTGGTACAGCGCCCTTCTGCTGGTGGTCCTGGCAGCCACGGGTGTCCTGATCTACATCGTGCTTTCTCGCAATCTTCTGGAGGAGATCGACCGGGATCTGGCAGCCCGGGGCTCCCAGGTCCACAGTGTGCTAACCTTCTCCAGCGGCGAGCTCGGCCCCAGCCACGTGACCCCGGCAGTCATCGACCCTCCGGGCAGCCAACTGGCCGGACCAAGCGTGTACGTTCAGGTGACGGACGAGCGCGGCAGCGTGCTGGTGCGGTCGACGAACCTGCGCGATGAGGAGTTGCCCGTCGATACCAACGCCATCGCCGATGGTCTCGCCGGACGGTCCAGCGCCTCGACCCTCACCGTGGATGGACGCCAGCACATCCGCGTCATGACTCTGCCACTGATTCACGGCCAAAGCGTGCTGGGTCTCGTTCAGGTCGGCCAGCCTCTGCACCAGATCGACGCTGCACTCCAACGGCTGTCCTATCTGCTGGTCGGTGGCATCTCGCTGATCTGGTTCTTCGCCTCGTTTGTCGGCTGGGCCTTGGCGGGTCGCACGCTGCGCACCGTCGGAGAGATCAGCCAGACAGCAGATCACATTGCGGAGACGCAGGATTTCGCGCAGCGGCTCAGCTATCGCGGACCCAAGGACGAGGTGGGCGATCTGGCGTCCACGTTCAACCGAATGATCGCACGCATCGATCGGTCGTTCCAGGCGCAGCGCCAATTCGTGGCCGATTCGTCCCATGAGCTGGGGACGCCTCTCACTATCATCCGAGGGAACGTGGATCTGCTCAAGCGCAACCTCAGCGACGAGGACCGGCAGGAGTCCCTCACCGCCATCCAGACCGCGACCGTTCGGATGGATCGCATCATCGGCGATCTGCTGATGCTGTCCAACCTGGACGAGGGCCAGGACATGCAGCCAGAGAACGTATCCCTGAACACGTTGGTGGAGGAAGTCTACAACGAGACGCGCGTCTGTGCAACCGAGCACACGCTGGAGATCGGCCGACTGGATACAGTCAATATCTTCGGACAACCGGAGCGGCTGCGCGAGCTGCTGGTGAATCTAGTCGACAACGCCCTCAAATACACGCCCCCGGGTGGACGCATCACGCTGTCTCTCCGGCACGAGCAGGAGTGGGCCCGGCTCAGCGTCTCGGACACTGGCATCGGCATCCCGCCAGAGAATCAGGATCGCGTCTTCGACCGGTTTTACCGCGTCGACAAGGCCCGCTCGCGCTCCAGGGGCGGGACCGGGTTGGGGCTCTCTATCGTCAAGGCCGTGGCGATCGCGCACGGTGGCTCCGTCCGGGTGCAGAGCAAGCTCGGGGAGGGAAGCACCTTTATCGTCCTGCTGCCAGCGAGATCCTACGGCAGTTCTCACTAGGCTTGGACATCCTCCCGAACATGCGTAGTGGCGGACGGCTCTGTCCGCCAGGGGTGGGGATGGGTGGGAGGTGGGGGAGGAGCGCAAACGTATGCGAGAAGATATGATCGTTCTCCGCCACTCCGCGACCCACTTCGCATGTGTTGACGAAAGCGTTGGGGGCGCACCCCGCCCCCCTGGCGGACAGAGCCGTCCGCCACTACGCAAGATAGCCGGGCTGATCAACGTTTTTGAGAACTGCTGTAGAGGGTGTCTGAAAGGGCGGACCTCGCATCCACACCCCCAGGGCACATGCAATGTGCCCCTACGGGAGGCGCGCTGTAGGGGCACATTGCATGTGCCCTGGGGTGGCGACGGGGGACATCGGCACTATGGCTTCTCAGACACCCTCCAATGCCCGCTAGCGCTGTCCATCCAGCGCGCGGTAGCCATTCCCATGAGCGTGTCTCGTTCGGGTGCGTCATTTCTCAAGTCAGTAAAGCACTCCAGACCGCCGCGGTTTCCGAAACCGCGGCGGTCTTTTGCGACAGGATATTCATCCGGTTTGTCCGGGTCTCGTCCCAATCCTGGCAGGGCAGCGTTATAAAATGCGAGTAGGCACTGAAAGAAACACTAGCTCGCAGGAAGGTAACGCATGGACCGCAAGCCCGGATTGATCGTCAGCGGGGCGCTCCTGGCCCTCATGTTCGCGCTGAGCGCCTGGGCCTGGGTGCAGACCCCCGCCGATGCGCTCATCCCGGTGCATTGGGGCGTGAGCGGAACACCGGACCGCTACGGCAGCAAGCTTGAGGCGCTGCTCGTCATCCCTCTCATTACCATCGGAGTCATCGGCCTGTTCGTGGTGATCCCGTGGGTCGAGCCCCGACGCAAGAATCTGGAGCGCTCCGTGCAAGCCTACACGGTGGTCTGGATCGGGGTGGTTCTGGTCATGGCGGCTATTCACCTGGCCGCGGTGCTAGCCGCCCTCGGCTACGCCGTGAACATGGCAATGATCATCCCCGCGATCGTCGGGCTCCTGTTCATCGCCATCGGCTTCAGCATCGGCAAAGTCCGCAGCAACTACACCATGGGCATCCGCACGCCCTGGACGCTCTCCAGCGACCTGTCGTGGGAAAAATCGCACCGCCTGGGTGGCTGGCTCTTCACCTTGCTGGGCATCCTGCTGATCCTGCTGACGCCCATAGGAAATGGTCCCCTCCTGTTCGGCGTCCTGATCGGAGGAGCACTCGGCCTCGCCGCTGTCCTGATGGTCTACTCCTACCTCGTCTGGCGCGACGACCCCAACAAGCGCAACTCGGGGCACTGATCAGTCTTTGCTCATCCCTGAAGCTGCACGAGAATGCAGGGGGCCGTCATGCCTGACAGAATAGGGTTTATGCGTTCTCCGGCGCGTCACGCCATACTGCGACCGCCCGGGGCTGAAGCCGCCGGGCTAATCCAACGAAGCCCCCTCGAAGGGGGCTGGGTGCCGTGCTCAGCCGGCTTC
>SCTZ01000140.1 GCA_004297765.1 Chloroflexota bacterium
CCGCCGTGTCCGCCAGGGGCGGGGTAGGGCGCGCCCCCACGCCCCGCCCCTGGCGGACACGGCGGTCCGCCACTACGACTGCGCTAAGGACTTGGCGGATGCACCATTTAGGACTGAAGACATGAAGATCCTACATCTAGTTCGGCAGATCGCCGACGAGCGGGCCCTCAGCACGGTCACAGCCCAGTCCCGGAATCACGACGTGGCCGTCGTTTTGCTGCAGGACGCGGTGTTGACTCCGCTGGAATTCCCCGGAACCACCTATGCTTGCCGAGAGGATGTGGAGGCGCGCGGCGCGGGCCTTGGGCTCGAGCTGGTGGATTATCGACGCATCGTTCAGCTCATCGGCGAGTATGAAAAAGTGGTATCATGGTAGGCCCAATACTGACTGGCAGCCGCGCCAAAGCTGCAAAGGGAGGAGAAGGTGGCTGAGACCTCTGTGCGGATAGACGAAGAACTGGACCTGCGGGGTGAAGTCTGCCCCTACACGTTCGTGAAGTCCAAGCTGGCTCTCGAGGAGATGGAGGGAGATCAGGTCCTCCGGGTTACCCTGGATCATCAGCCGGCGGTGGTGAATGTGCCACGCAGTCTGACCAACGAGGGCCACGAGGTTCTCGATGTAACGCAGGTCGGTCCGAGGTTGTGGACCGTGACCGTGAAGAAGAAGGCGTAGGGGGACCATACCATGAGCGTTGAGGTGCGGGTGCCGACGCTGCTGCAAAAGGTAGTCGGCGGGGCCAAAGTGGTGCAAGGGGACGGTGCGACGATCCTGGATCTGCTGGACGACCTGGACAGGCGGTACCCGGGACTCAAGGAGAAGCTGATCATGGATGATGGACAGCTTCATAAGTTCGTGAATATCTATATCAACAACGAAGATATCCGTTTTCTTGGGCGGCTAGAAGCTCGGCTGTCCGAAGGGGACGTGGTTTCGATCCTCCCTGCTGTCGCAGGTGGAAGTGCATGATCGAAACCGAAAGAGGCCGTGGGATGTTGTTCTCAAATATCGTGGATGCGATCGGCCACACACCGCTGGTGGAGTTGCCGACCTTCAGTCCGCGCGAGGGCGTTCGGATCTTCGTCAAGCTCGAAGGGCATAATCCGACGGGCAGCGTGAAGGATCGCATCGCCAAGTACATGGTCGAGCGGGCCGAGGCAAGTGGAGAGTTGACCCACGATCGGATCATTCTGGAGCCGACCAGTGGCAACACTGGCATCGCCTTGGCCATGATCGGCCGTCGCAAGGGATACAAGGTGCGCGTAGTGATGCCGGACAACGTGAGTATCGAGCGACGGCAGCTCCTACGCCTGTATGGCGCAGACGTGGTTCTCTCGGACGGGTCCAAGGGCACGAACGGCTCCATTGAGGTGGCTCACGAGCTGGCCAAGGATCCCCGCTACTACATGCCGTACCAGTACGGTAACCCGGCCAATCCTCTGGCGCACTACGAGACGACCGGACCGGAGATCATCGAGGCGCTCCCGGACGTGGACGTGTTTGTCGCCGGGCTGGGAACCGGTGGGACGTTGACCGGCACCGGACGGCGCCTGAAGGAGCACAACCCCAACATCAAGGTGGTGGCCGGCGAGCCACATCCCGGCGATCTTGTCCAGGGTCTGCGCAGTCTGGAAGAAGGGTTCATTCCCGAGGTGCTGGATATGAGCATCCTGGATGGCAAGATCGTGGTCGATAGCCGAGAGGCCTTCGCCATGACCAGGGAGCTGACGACCAAGGAAGGCATCTTTGCCGGAATCTCATCGGGAGCGGTCGTGGGATGCGCCGTGCGCATCGCTCGTCGGATGGAGAAGGGGAACGTGGTGGCTTTGCTGGCCGATGGTGGCTGGAAGTACCTGAGCTCCAATCTGTGGACTACCGATGGCGCCGAGATCGACGACGAGACGTACAAGAAGATCTGGTGGTGAGTGCCACACCCTCTTACAGCAAGGAGAATTGGATATGGCTAACATAGGCATCCTTCTGACAGCGGGACCATTCCAGTACGAGAACTGGGAAACGGCCGCCAACATCGCGCAGGCGGCTCAGGCCAAGGGGCACGAGGTCAAGATGTTCTGGTATCTTGATGGCGTCTACAACCCTATCAAGTATCAGACCTTCCCCGATCTGCCCGTGCTGCCCAAGGATCGCTGGGCCGACATCGTGGGCAAAGGTGCTAGCATCATCGCCTGCGGCATCTGCGTCAACGCCCGTGGCCTGGAGAAAGGCAAGGACTACATCGAGGGTGTCCGCGTGGGCGGCCTGCCGGACTTCGCTGAGATCGTGGGCGAGGTCGATAGCCTGATCACTCTGTAGCGATTCGCGTGTGGACTCTAACGCTGTCATTCTGCCCTAGTCCGCCCGACTGTCATCCTGAGCCGCAGCGAAGGATCTCCTCGTTGGAACGGGCGACGGGCCTCTGAACCAAGGGAACGGCGTTGCTGGGACGACCAACGGGGAGATTCTTCGCCTCTCGCCAGAGGCGAGTCGCCTTCGGAGACCACTGCGGCTCCGGCTCAGAATGACGTAAAAGAGTCCACGGCTTCGGCTCTGAATGATGTAACACAAATCCGAAATCCGCATTGGTCAGGGGAGGGATAGACCATGGCCCAGAAGCATATCGTCTTTACTTTCAACCGCGCCCCGTATGGGAGCATCTTCTACAACGAAGGGCTGCGCGCAGTGGTGGGCGTCACCAGCGGCATCGACGAGCATACCGTGGATGTCGTCTATCTGGGAGATGGCGTCTACTTCTGCAACAAGAACCTGGATCGGGCCGACTCCAACCGCTATCTTGGGACGCTGGCCAAGAATGGCGTGAAGCTGAAGGCCGAGCAAGAATCTCTGGAGGAGCGAGGTCTGACGACCGCTGATCTGGCTGAGGATGTGGTCATCATCCCACGCAGCGAAGTGCTCTCCTTGATCAACAAGGCGGACGCGACCATCGACTTCTAGAACTGGCAATACCCAACGCCTAATGCGAAACGAAGGGGAGGAGCGCCGTAGTGAGCAATCTGTATCTCGTCGATAAGATATATGGACAAAACGGGCTCAAGATCGCTCAGAGCGATCCGGACGCGAAGGTCGTCCTGATTCAGGATGGAGTCTATCTCGACGCCAGTGCGCTAGCGGCCAAAGGGGCAAAGGTATACGCTGTGGCGCCGGACGTGGAGAGGCGTGGTCTTTCCGGCAAGCTGTCCGGGTCGGTTGAGATCATCGACTACGATCAGTTGGTTGACCTGATCGTGGCCAACAAGGTCATAAACTTCGCGTAGGGCCGATTGGAGGTTTGGCCATGACAATCGAGAAACAGGTGGACGAGTCAATCGACATCCGCGGGCAGATTTGCCCTTATACTTTAATAGAGACCAGAGACAAGCTCAAGCAGATGACCACCGGACAGGTGCTCGAGGTGATCTCTGACTACGAGCCGGCGGCGAAGGAGACGATACCCAACTTCTGCAACAAGAAAGGGTATCCCTTCGAGACCGTCGAAGCTGGCCCGAGCTTGTGGCAAATCCGGATCCAGCGCACGGATTAGCAGGCAGATCGGAGGGCACACGTGGGTGCCGATGTCCCGCACGCGGGCGGTCAACCCAGTAACAATCCGGTGCGATTGACGTCCCTTTCCCATGGGGCCGGCTGAGCGTGCAAGATAGGTCCGGGTGACCTTGTGCAGGTGCTCAGTCAGCTTCCGCAGATCACCGACCCCAACGTTCTCGTGGGCGTGGGGACGGTGGATGACGCGGGCGTTTATCGTCTGACGGACGAGATAGCGCTCGTGCAGACCGTGGATTTCTTCACTCCCGTGGTGGATGAGCCCCACGCTTTCGGCGAGATCGCCGTGGCCAACGCCTTGAGCGACGTGTACGCTATGGGCGGTAAGCCGATCGTGGCGATGAACATCGTGGCCTTCCCAACCACTACGCTGCCCATCAGCATTCTGGCCGAGATCCTACGCGGCGGCGCGGAGAAGGCGGGCGAGGCGGGTGTGGTCATCATCGGGGGGCACAGCATCGACGATCCGGAACCCAAGTACGGGCTGGCCGTGTCAGGGATCGTTCATCCCGAGCGGATCGTGACTAATGCTGGTGCTCGTCCGGGCGATCAACTCATCCTCACCAAGCCTCTGGGCGTGGGCATCATCACCACCGCCATCAAACGGGCCTTGGCCACTCCGGAGATGACGCGGCAGGTAGTTGGGTTGATGGCCACGTTGAACAAGACAGCGGCAGATGCGATGCTGGAGGTCGGTGTTCACGCCTGCACCGACGTGACCGGATTCGGGCTTCTCGGCCACCTGTTCGAGTTGTGCGTGGCCAGTGGCGTGGGGGCCGAGGTATATCTCGACGACGTGCCCGTCTTGCCCGAGACCTGGGGGCTGGCCTCGCGGGATGTCGTTCCGGGTGGCACGCGATCCAACCTGCGGTTCTTGGATGGCAAGGTCACCTGGCAGACCGATATTAAGGAGTTCGAGCGGCTGGTTCTGGCCGATGCCCAGACCTCTGGCGGTCTTCTGATAGCGGTACCAGCTGACAAAACTGATGCAATACTGCGGGCGCTCCGAGTGCGCGGAACCCCCGCGGCAGCCCGTGTGGGTGCGGTCGTGGCAGGGGAACCGGGACAAATCGCGGTGCGCCGGCGATAGGAGAAGCATGGCCCAGCGAGATAACTTCTACCTACCAGATGATCTGTACTATGATCGCAAGGATCACCTCTGGGCACGGGTGGAGTCGGGTGGGGTTCGGGTGGGCCTGGATATGTTTGGACAGAAGGCGGCTGGCACGGTGGCCTACATCAAATTGCTTCCGGCGGGCAAAGCTGTGGCCAAGGGGCGAGCCTTTGGCTCGCTGGAGGCGGGGAAGTACATCGGTCCTCTGAAGGCCCCGGTGGGCGGGCGGATCGCTGAGGTCAACCCGGAGGTCTTGGCCACGCCGAGGCTGGTGAACACGGACCCCTATGGCGCGGCCTGGTTCGTCGTCATCGAGCCGAACAACCTGGAACAGGATCTCGCCGACCTGGCGCACGGCCCCGATGTTCAGGTCTGGCTCGATCAGGAGGTCGAAGATTACAGGAGCAAGGGACTGCTGAAGGAGGAAAGCTGACCAACCGTGCTCTATCTTCCAAGACGATTCGCCGATGAGATGATCGCGCACGCGCTCGAGGATTATCCTTACGAAGTATGTGGTCTGCTAGCTGGCACTGATGCTCGCGTCGCGCACGTATATCGCACCACGAACAGCGAGAAGAGCGAAACTCGCTACTACATGGATCCTCGCGAGCAGTTGCGCTTCATGCAGGACATGGACGATAAGGGCCTTGACCTGCTCGCCATCTACCATTCTCACCCCAAGACGCAGGCCTATCCCTCCGCAACGGATGTGAGCCTGGCCTTCTATCCGGATTCGCTCTACGTCATTCTAACGCTCAAGGACCTCGACTCGCCCCAGATCCGGGCCTTCACCATCATCGACAGTCAGATCGAAGAGCAGGAGATCGTTCTGGAGGACTGAAACGGGTATCTTGGGCCCTACTAAGGTCCTGGTTGACTTCCTGTTTAATCTCCGGTAAGCTATTGCTTGTGCGGCTGCAACGGCATTTGCTGGTGTGATTGGCCGTGCGAGCTCACTACCGGTAGGAGCAGGGAGCGAATGAAGTTTGATCGACGGAGTTTCCTCAAGCTGTCTTCGATTGTCGCGGTGACCGCCGGTGCCCAGGTCGTCCTTCGGTTCGGTAGTGGTGAGGCGGATGCGACGTCGCAGTCCTCGGCCACGGCGCTGCCAGCCAACATTCTGGTGCGATTCAAAGATGGACATCAGGACTTGATGCGCTTGGAAGAGTATGTGAAGGGAGTCGTCGAGGCCGAGATGGCGACCCGCTGGCCTATGGAGGCCCTTAAGGCGCAGGCGGTTGCCGCGCGCACCTACGCAGTCAAGTCTTTCACCAGCTCTGGCTTCGTGAGCGAATCCGGTCAGGCCTATAAGACCTCGCGGCACGACGACACGAGCGCGGCAGTGGATGCGACCAGCGGCCAAGTCATGACCTACAAAGGCGCAATCATTCTTCCCAACTTCTTTGCGCAGTGCAACGGCGTGACCACCCGTGATAGCGAGCGCGCTCTCAACTGGAGGACGGGTCAGGAGTTGCGGTGGAACTACGTGGCCTATCTGCGCGCACGACCCTGCAGCGGTCACGCGCCATACACCGGCGGCTCCGGCTCCGGGTATAAGGGGCACGGCGTTGGCATGTGCCAGACCGGAGCTCGTGATTTAGCGACAAAGGGTATGGGCTACCAGGAGATTCTGGGACGCTACTACACCAGTGTTCAGGTCGTGACGCTTCCCGTATTCAACGCTTCCAACCCGACACCGCCGAAGAAATAGCGCCAAGTCCTGGCAATCACTCATGCCAGGACAGGTGATCTATTTCTTCTCCTGCGTCTGCAGAGTCAATCCCTGGTCGCTCACCTGCACGCTGTTCACGCGGTAGGGGATAGTGCTCTGGAGACTGGCGAGTTGTGAGTTCAGGGCCTCTCCGAACATTGCGCCCAGATCGATGGGAATGGGAATCGAGCCGACGTCGGTGCGCAGGATGTTCATCTTCAACTGGCCGTTTACAACCGTGGGCTGTGCGGTGATAGTGGCGGGAACTCGAAAAGAATTCATGTCTATCTGTCCGGTCAGGGCGATTTGATCGTTCCCACGCGGCTCGATCTGGAGGTTTTGGAAGGTGAACGGCAGGTTGGCTTTCTGGATCTCCTGCCCGATCACCCTTGTGAGGTAGTCTTTGCGCAGGGTGATCTCGACATCCGTCTGTCCTGGGTTAGCCCGTGCGGTTGTCTTGCTCACCGGCGGAGCTGCCATCGATTGTACGGCCACCACCGCCACTGCTCCTACGACAGCTCCCATAATCAATCCGAAGGCAAGACCTATCAGTAGTTTCATCCTATCTCCTTTGGGTCTGTCGCAACCATCGGCTGCTTCAGACAGCCGATCCGGCGAGTACAGAACGAGTGTGCGGTCGTCACGCTTCGAATCACCGAAGTCTGGCACATATTAGCACACGAGGTCACTTCTCGTCACGCCCAAAAAGATAGGAATCTCCTGGACAGAAGTACTGTTGTTTGCCGAGGGGGCTTCCCCGTTTCTGGTGATGCCCTTCGCGTGTCGAAACTCCTTTGCCCCAACCTTGAACTGGAACAAGCTTACAAGCTCAACAGTAGTTGACACCGCGGGGGCGGTCTTGTTATAATTCTCGTCGTAACCGGCCCCGTGGTGTAGCGGCCTAACATGCCACCCTGTCACGGTGGAGATCGAGGGTTCGAATCCCTTCGGGGTCGCCAGGATTTCCTTGCTTTGAGCCATGGCATTTGTGTGTGCCATGGCTTTTCTTATTGCTGGGCGGGTCGGCGTGTTCTTTCGCGATGCGGCTATACAGTGCATTCTGCATTGGGCTATGGCTTTCAGGAGTTGACCCACCAGCGTGCGCTGTTGATCGAGGTGACAGAACCAGGCGCGGTCTCGATCCACGCTGACGTTTGATAAGTTGGCTGTAAAGTCGTACTATATGGGTTGGTTTTGGAAAGAACGATCGCACGGCGCAGTGACGCTACGAGGAGGAGAAATTGTCCGCTGCAGAGGAGTTCGATAGATTCACCGGCACGAACAAGTACATCGTCTCGGAGTCGCTGCGAAACGCCGTCAACGTCTCGGTGGCCCTGGGAAGGCCACTTCTGGTGAAAGGCGAGCCGGGGACCGGTAAGACGTTACTGGCGCATAACATCGCGGTGGCGCTGGGCAAGCAGCTCTTGATCTGGAACATCAAGTCGACCACCAAGGCTCAGGAAGGGCTCTATGTATACGACACGGTTCAGCGGCTGAACGATAGCCGGTTTGGCGGCAAGGATATATCCGACATCAAGCAGTACATCAAGCTGGGTCAGTTGGGGAAGGCTTTTTCGTCGCCCGAGCAGGTGGTTCTGCTGCTGGACGAGGTCGACAAGGCCGACTTCGAGTTCCCCAACGACCTGCTGAACGAGCTGGACGAGATGTCGTTCTATATCGTGGAGACCGGCGAACGCATCGCGGCTCGCCATCGCCCGATCGTGGTGATCACGAGTAACTCCGAGAAAGAACTGCCGGACGCCTTCCTGCGACGCTGCATCTTCCACTATATCGAGTTTCCTTCACCGGAGATGATGCGGCAGATCGTAGCGGTCCATTTCCCCACGATCGCGGACGATCTGGTGAAATCTGCTCTGGAGCGCTTCTACGCGCTGCGCCAGATCCAGGATCTGCGCAAGAAGCCCTCCACCAGCGAGCTTCTGGATTGGCTGCAGGCGCTGGTGGCAGGAGGGGTGCCTGCCGACAGGATCACCAGCGAGTTGCCGTTTGTTAGCGCCCTGATCAAGAAGGAGCAGGATCTGGAGGCGGTGCTGGGACGGCGCAGCCCGACAATGGCCTCGCGCGGCTACTATCGCTAGCCAGGGAGGCAGGGGTGTTTGTCGATTTCTTCTACATGTTGAAGAAGCACAAGGTGCCCGTCTCGCTCGTGGAGTGGATGACGCTGATGGAGGCGCTGTCCAAAGGGTACGCTTTCTCGAGCTTGACCGACTTCTACTACCTGGCGCGCTCCATCCTGATCAAGAGCGAGACGCAATTCGACCGCTTCGACGTGGCCTTCAGGGAGTGCTTCGAGGGCATCGAGACGCCCGCGGAGCTGGCTGATGAAGTACTGGACTGGCTGGACAAGCTGGCCGAGCTGCCTGAGCTATCGCCGGAGGAGTACGCCCGGCTTCCGGAGTTGAGCCTGGAGGAGTTGCTGAAGACTCTGGAAGAGCGACTGCGCGAGCAGCGCGAGGAACACCATGGCGGGAGCAAGTGGATCGGCACGGGTGGCACCTCGCCTTTTGGACACTCTGGGCGAAGCAAGGCGGGCATTCGGATCGGAGGACAAGGAGGCTCCCGCTCGGCCGTGCAGATCGCGGCCAAGCGTGATTTCGCGGCCTACCGGCAGGATCTAGTGCTGGACGTGCGGCAGATGCAGGTGGCCCTGCGGAAGCTGCGCCAGCTCACGCGCACTGGTCCCGAGGACCAACTGGACCTGGAGAAGACCATCGACAAGACCTGCAAGAACGCGGGCGAGCTCGACTTCGTATGGACGGCCGAGCGCAAGAACAACGTCAAGCTGCTCCTGCTGATGGACGTGGGCGGCTCGATGACCCCCCACGCACAGCTTTGCAGCAGGCTGTTCTCAGCGGCCAACTCGGCCCGCCATTTCAAGGATTTTCGGTTCTACTACTTCCACAATTGCGTCTACGAGAGCGTGTGGCCCGACGTAGGCCTTAACAAGGAAGACATCAGCACCGACTATCTTCTTCGGACCCTTACGCCCGATTACAAGGTCATCCTGGTTGGTGATGCCACCATGTACCACGGCGAGTTGCTGGAGAAGAACGGGGCCATCGACTACTACCAGCATAACGACACGCCCGGCATCGTCTGGCTCCAGAGGATCCACGATCATTTCACCCACTGCGTCTGGCTCAATCCGCAGCACGAGCGGGATTGGCATCATCCCACCGTCCAACTGGTGCGGCGAGTCTTTCCGATGTTCGGCCTGACATTGGAGGGATTGGACGCGGCAATCAAACGGCTCGTGGTGAGCAGATAAGTTCCGAACTGTTGAATGATCGCATGCCTTGTACGTCTAGCTCATCCCGCCTTGGGCGATGGCCGTGAGTGTCTCGTACTCCCCGTGGATAGGCTGTTCGACAGCGCTGGACTCTTGCTCTGATGGTGCTATAATGCAGTTCAGACGCCAGTTGGAGTTTACAGATCGTGTTAGTCAGGTTTAAGTGCGTCGTTCCGTAAGTCAGTATGACGTTGCGGAGACCGCGCAGTTGGACCGCCGTCGTAGACCGCCGCGGTTTCCGAAACCGCAGCGGTCTTCTCAGACAGGATGCCGGACTTGAGGAACGACGCATTAAGTTGCCTGGCATACGCGTCTGCAAACATGGATGGGAGGCCGTCGTTGACCGACTTGAAGCCAGATGATACGCTCGATTGCATTGGCCTGTACTGCCCTGTACCGGTGATCAAGACCAAGGAGGCTGTTGACAAGCTTGCGGCTGGGCAGGTGCTGGAGGTTCTTGCCGATGACCCCGCGGCGCCCGAGGACATGAAGGCGTGGGCGAAGCGGACCGGTAACGAGTTGCTGTCCGTCGAGAGCACCGCGGACGGCGTTCGATTCCTGATCAGAAAAACGAAGTAGACAGGAGGCAGACCATGGCCGAGGAAAAGCAGATCCTGTACGTTCAAACCAGCGGTGTTGATATGCCCCAGCGGCTGTACTCACCCTTCGTCCTGGCGGCCACGGCGCGAGCGATGGGCGTCCGGGCGATTATCTACTTCCTGGGGGCGGGGATAACGGTGGTGAAGCAGGGCGAGGCGGAGAAGGTGCAGGTTGGCGCTTTCCCCAGCTTACGTCAGGTGATGGATCAGGCCGTATCCGCGGGAGTCGAGTTGGTGGTTTGCGAGCAGAGCACTCAACTAATGAACATGTCTCGCGGCGACTTCATCCCGGAGGCGAAGATCGTGGGCGCCGCAACGCTGAACGATCTTGCACTGGACGCCGACGCCACGATGTGGTTCTAGCTCGACATGGGCACTGTGAACATGAAGAACGCGTACTTCGACAACGCCTCGGCGGCACCCGTTCATCCAAAGGTCCTCGAAGCCATGCTGCCCTATCTGTCCGGGACGTTCGGCAATATCCAGTTGGTCCATCGTTGGGGCGCCGCGGTTCGGCAGGCCGTGGATGAGGCACGCGAGCACGTGGCGGCGCTGATCGGCGGAAACGCAGAGGAGATCATTTTCACGGCCAGCGGCTCGGAGTCCAATAACCTGGTCCTCAAAGGGCTCGCCACGGCATATCAGGGGAAGGGCAAGCATATCGTCGTCTCGTCCGTGGAGCATTTCTCCGTGCTGTACGCAGTGCGGACGCTGGAAAAGGCTGGCTTCGAGGTGTCGACCGTGCCAGTTGACCAGCACGGGCGAGTCAAGCCGGCCGACGTGGCGCGCAGGCTGCGGGACGACACGAGCGTCGTGTCGGTCATGCTGGCCAATGGCGAAGTGGGAACCATTGAGCCTCTCCGGGAGATCGTGCCACTGGTTAAGGCGAAGGGTATCCTCTTTCACACGGACGCCGTCGCGGCGGCCGGAGTGGTACCGATCGACGTGCAAGCTCTGGGTGTGGACGCGCTGAGCTTGGCCAGCAACCCGATCTATGGCCCGCTCGGCGTTGGCGCGCTCTGGCTGCGGCGGCGCACGCGTCTCTCCCCTCAGATCGACGGCGGTGTTCAAGAAGGCGGCCGGCGTGCGGGAACAGAGAATGTGCCGGGCATCGTTGGCTTCGGAGAGGCCGCCCGATTGGCCAAAGAGCAACTGGCGCAGCGCGCCGAGCGGGCACGGCCGCTCAGGGAGCGGCTGATCGAAGGAATTAGCACGACCATCGATCACACGATCGTGACCGGACACCGGGACGATAGGCTGCCGAATCACGCTAGCTTCTGTGTGGAGTTCATCGAGGGCGAGGCCATGTTACTGTTCTTGAGCAGTAAGGGCATCGGCGCGTCCAGCGGCTCGGCCTGCACCTCTAAGGCGCTGAAAGCCTCGCACGTCCTTTCTGCTATGGGGGTAGACGCGGCCCTGGCCCAGGGCTCGCTCCTCTTCTCGATCAATCCCTGGAATACGGCCGATGAAGTCGAGCAGGTGATTGCCGAGTTGCCTCCGATCATCGTTCGGCTGCGAGAGATGTCGCCGTTGTATGCCGAGTTCCGCGAGCAGGGCGGTCAATAGAAGCCGCTGGGGAGCTGTTCACGAAAAGATACTGACCTGGAAACGCGGACATACTCGCCCGCACCATCATTGCTGCGGGCGAGTATGTCCAGTATTGACTACTGCGGCGAGAGTTCGGACCTCCCCGCATCACGTCGCTCCTCCGTGCGGAGCGGAACTATCACTCCTCTGATGTCTGGCTAACCCGCCCGGGTAGCAAGGCCCAGAATGCTACCAGCGTGGCAAAGGCGACGAAGGCGATTGTAGCGAAGATTGCGTCTGTCATGGTGTGTGACTCCTTTCGCGTTACTGTGCGTTGGATCGATTGGTTAGAGCACGTTCTCGCCGCGCTCGCCGGTTCGCACTCTGATCGCGTCGGCCACCGGGATGACGAAGATCTTCCCGTCTCCAATGCTGCCCGTGCTGGCCTTGCTGGTGATGATGCGGATCACCTGCTCGATGTCGGCATCGCGAACGACGAGCTCGAGCTTGATCTTGGGCAGCATGTCGATCTCATGCCGTTCGCCGGCTCGCCCCACGTGCGTGACGCCTTTCTGTCTGCCGCGCCCGACGATGTTAGTCACGTTCAATCCCACAAAGCCTTCCGCGGCCAGGGCTTGCTTGACGACATCGAGCTTCTCCGGTCTGATGATGGCTTCAATCTTGTTCACGGCCGCGCTCCTTCCAGGACGCCTACGGGAGCGGCGACCTCGCCGTGCTGTGATATATCCAGCCCGAGGATTTCATCACCGGGCTCCACGCGCAGTCCGAATACCCAATCGATGACCTTGAGCAGTCCGAAGGTCACGACGAAGGCATAAACCGCGGCGATTGCGGCGGCCAGGAGTTGTGCCCCAAACTGCCCAGGATTGCCGAAGAAAAGTCCATTGGCGCCGGCCCCGTTGATGGCCAGGGTAGCAAACAGACCAGTCGCGAGAGCACCCCACATTCCACCGACACCGTGAACGCCCCAGCAGTCCAGGGCATCGTCGATCTTGGTGCGCGAGCGCAGGCGGCAGGCGAAGTAGCACAGGGCGCCAGCCCCAAGCCCGATGATGATGGCCGCCATGGGCCCGACGTATCCAGAGGCCGGCGTGATCGCTACGAGACCGGCCACGGCTCCCGAAGCGGTGCCTACGACGCTGGGCTTCCCGCTAAGCCACCAACTGAGGGTCATCCATACCAGGGCCGCCATGGCTGCGGCGGTATTGGTAACCACGAAGGCGTTGGTGGCCAGGGCTCCCGACGAGACGGCCGACCCAGCGTTGAAGCCAAACCAGCCGAACCAGAGGAGTCCCGCCCCTAGGACGATCATGGTGACGTTGCCGGGCTCGGTAGACTCGTGATGCACGCCCAGTCGCTTGCCCAGCACCAGGGCGGCCGCGAGGGCGGCGAAGCCCGAGCTGATGTGGACTACTGTGCCGCCCGCGAAGTCGAGGGCACCAAATCCTCGTAGCCAGCCGCCTACACCCCAGACCCAATGCGCCAGGGGATCGTATACCAGGGTGGCCCATAGCACGGTGAAGATAAGGAACGACTTGAACTTTATTCTCTCGGCAAAGGCGCCGGTAATCAGGGCTGGCGTAATGATGGCGAACATGCCCTGGAAGACCATAAAGGCCTGGTGTGGTATGGTGCCGGCGTAGTCCGCGTTCGGCTCAAGCCCCACGCCGTTGAGTCCCAGCCAGCTCAGGTCTCCGATGAGACCACGTACGTCGGGTCCAAAAGCGAGGCTGTACCCGAATAGCACCCACTGAACGCTGATAAGGGCTACGATCACGAAGCTCTGCATGACTGTGGCGAGCACATTCTTATGTCTCACCATGCCGCCGTAGAAGAAGGCCAGCGCCGGCGTCATGATCATGACCAGGGCCGCCGAGGCCAGCACCCACGCGGTGTCGCCGGAGCTAACCTCCGCCGCCTCCAGCATGGGGCGAGGTAACTCGATCATCGGTGGAGCAATCACTTCTTTTCTCCTTTCCGGAAGAGACTGACGCGCCAATGCGTCCTGTGGCCCTCGTTGTCGAGTTGGATGGTCCTGCTGTGCCCCCGGGAGCATCTACGCTAGGACATGCCCATGAGATTGTTGCTTGTGCACGTGAACAAGTGTATCAGGGGCGGGGTGAGGATCCTAGGTGCCCGCAGTATGAAGTTGGCAGCATCTGATTTGTGCGCTGTGCACAATGATGAGTTGGAGCGATGGCTCTAGCATTGCGTTGCCAGCTTGCGGATGACGCGGCTGGAAACGTGACTGTCGAGTGGGTATGTGGTAGGATCATAGGCCAGTACATTGGGAGGTTGCGTGTCTATGGAAAACACGAGCGAGAAGGTTGAATATAGTCCGAGAACGGCGCTCTATCCCACGCCGGTAGTTCTTGTGACCAGCGTGGATGCAGATGGGAAGCCCAATATCGTCACGCTGGCTTGGGTGGGGATCGTCAGCTCTGATCCGCCGCAGATCGGAGTGTCCGTTCGCCCGGGGAGGTACTCACACGCGGGCATCCGCGAGCGAGGAGAGTTCACCGTCAACGTGCCCTCCCAGACCATTCTACAGGCCGCGGACCTGTGCGGTCAGGTGAGCGGAAGGGATACCGACAAGTTCGAGTTGGCGGGGCTCACGTCGTTGGCTGCCAGCAAGGTGAAGCCGCCGCTCATCGCGGAGTGCCCGGTCAACCTGGAATGCGTGGTCCGTCACCAACTGGAGCTGGGTGCGCACGATCTATTCGTCGGCGAGGTGGTGGCCGTGCACGTGTCTCGATCGGTCATCGGAGAAGAAGGACACATCGACTACAACCGGGCCCAGCCTATCGCGTATGTCCAGGGACAGTACTGGGGGCTGGGCGTCTTGCTGGGCCGGCATGGGCTCAGCAAAGCCTGACGAGAAACAGTAGTTCCTTCGTGGTTGGCCAGACCGAGTCGTCCTTCCGCGGAAGGACGACTCGGTCTCTGGGGAAAAGTACTACTTCTTCTGGATCTTCTTGGCGATCTTGGCCAGCAGGTCATCTTGCTTCTGCTTCTGCTGGACTTTGTAGGTCTGGGGGTCAACGCCCCAGACGGGCTGACCATCCTTGTACAGCATAACGCGTTCCCACTCGGTGTACCAGTGGTACTCGCGACGACTATAGTCATTTTCCTGATAGTAAGTGGAGCCCTCCTTATTCCAGATCCGGAGAGCAACGCCCACGGCCTGCCGCGGCGGAACGATGAGTCCCTTCGGGAAGGTCACCTTCACGTAGTAGAGAGGATCGATGAACGAATCGTCGCTCGGATCCTTGACAATCTCCGCCTTGATACCTTGTCCGTTCACGGAGGTTTGTTCGCTCGTACGCACGCCTGTGATGGCTACCGATTGGCTGCCGTCGACGTACTGGCTGGCGTCGCCGTCGGCCGTGAACCAGTAGCGCTCCTCCATGCCGCCCAGGTCCAGAGGTGCGGCTCCTTTGTTGGCGACCCATACTTCCGGCGTAAGCGCCTCGCTCCACTTGTCCTTGTTGACATCCATGTGCAGGGCCTTCACGGTTCGGAGTGCCGGCCGTGCGCCCACGGATACACTAGTGTCCACCTTGTTGGGGCTGAGGACGGCCATCAGACGCCCCTGGAAATTGGCGAGCATGCTGACTTTGGACTGGTCATAGGATTTCCAGTCGTCTCCCAGAATACCGCCCGTGTCGCCCGAGTTCCCATTCAAGCTCCAGTAGGTGTACCCGATGTTGTTGTCCTTCAAGTACTGAACCAGAGAGCGCTGCCAGATGCCTTCGGCGTCGTTGCCCACAGATCGTCCCCCGAACTCTCCGAGGAGGACCGGCGCGATGCCTTCCTTCGCCAGGTAGCCCCAGTGATGGTCCCAGACTTCCGGCAGGTTCTCTGGGAAGTCGGGATCCTGAAACCATCCCTGCAGATAGACGCTCGGTCCGTAATCGTGGGCGCTGTAGACCAGGCGATTGGGGACCTTCAGATTCACCGGCGCAACGCGGGCGCCCTGAAGGCTGCCGCCCATCCAGTACCAGTCCATGACGTTGCCGAAGTCATCGACGGTCTTCTCGATGCCCTCGACCACGATGAGCCAGTTGGGATTGACGTCCAGAATGGCGTTTCCGGCCTTCTCAGCCGCCATGCGCCAGTCGGTCTTTGGATCGCCGGTGCCCCAGGTCGCATCGCCGGCCGGCTCGTTGTGCAGGTCGGCGCCGATGACAGTGTCGTTGCCTATGTAGCGGCGAGCCAGCATGCGCCAGTCTCTGATCCATTGATTCTCGCTCAGCTCCTCGGTGTACCAGAGCTTGGACTGGCTATCGGTGGTCGGCCGGTGCTGGTCCAAAATGATTTTCAGACCCCGCTCACCCGCGGCGGCGATGATCTTGTCCATGACCTGGAGCCCATTCAGCCCCTTCAAGTCAGGATTGGCGTAGTAGTCGATAGCCTTGGGCTGCATGTTAGGGTCCAGGATCTCGTTCGCGTAGGGTAGCCGAATGGTATTGAACCCCGTCTGGACCACCACGTCGAGGATGTCCTTGTAGTTCTTGGACCACAGCCCGTGGGGAGCCGCTACGTCGGTCTCCAGTCCGAACCAACTGACGCCAGTGATCTTCACCTCCTGGCCCTGGGAGTCCACGATCTTGGCCCCATCCGTGTGGAGGTAGTTGAGTTTCGCCATCTGGTCAAGCTCGGTTTGACTGGGCGCGGGAATTCCATCGTCTTCCTGGTACTTCGTATTTGCAGTCGAAGCTGCTGGCGATGGGGAGGCGGAGCAAGCGGCGGCGAGGGGCAACAGTATCAAGCCCATAATGGCCATGACGAGTTGGAGCCTACCGCCTTGTACCAATCCCTGTGGCATGGTTCTACCTTTCTAGCCCACACGAGTCTAGCCCACACGAGCCATCGTGCGAGTCCGGCCGGGGTCCTAAGCCCGGCAACGTTAGTAGCGTCCTGGTAGGAGAGCTTTGAGTGTCGAGGTAGGGAGGAGGCACTCGACATAACTAATTGCTCCTTAGTCTATCATGGCTGGCCTCGACCGTCCATAGTACTTTGGTACCATACTGCCGCAGTACAGTGTCCGGCCAACTGCTGTGCTCTCGGATGGTGGGTTCGCGAGGGCGGAGGGGTTTGCCACGATTGGGCCGTGGGTGATTATACTCTTTTTCATCAGGGTGTTCGTGATCGCACACCACGAGACCGAGTCGTCCTTCCGCGGAAGGACGACTCGGTCTGGCCGACATCCAACGAGGAGATCCCTCGCTGCGGCTCAGCAACACTCGGGCGGCCGTGTGAGGAATGAAAGCCCTATGTTCGCGGAGGTTAGACTCCAGTGGTCTGCCACTCGTGACCTGACAGGCGAAGACGTGCGTGTCGGTCCGATCGGACGGATCGGTCCGATCTGGCGGATACTCATAAGCTCGTCAGTTACACGGCACTAGGGTTCCGTCCATCTGGTGGGCAGGTTACGTGGCTTCTTGCCTCCGATCACGGGACCCAGCAGGCTGACGGCCGCCGTCAGGATCAGGGCGCCGAGAAAGGCGGGGATCACGCGGATTCCGAAGATCGGCGGACCAAAGTTGCCGATCAGGATCCAGCCCAGCCAGCTTCCCAGTAATCCCGCTACGACGGCCCCGAGCACTCCAAAGGGCATCCGACCAGGAACGATCTGATCGGCCAGCCAGCCGATGATTCCGGCCATCACCAGCATCAGTATCAGGTGCACGAGCGTTGTGGTAAGCCAGAACAGTACCACGACGGCCACAAAGATCAGGATCAGCCCAAACAGAAGTGGCATCGCATCCTCCTTTCCGCATGTTAGATAGAATGGGTGCTGGATGCATCTCGACGCCCTAACGAGCGAGGCAACGAGACTGGCATCTTGCGGTAGGCGAGGCAGCTGCACTACTTCTGCCCCGCGTCACTCCACGCATCTCTTGGTGAGTATAACGCTTGGCAGGATAAAAAGAGACGTGACGAGATGCAACGCCGGCAGCCGGCAGGTGAGTCATTGCCGCTCTCGGCCCGATTGTGTTACACTGTGTTACAGATCAAAGTGAAAGGCCAGACCGACATGCCCAGTCGACATCTTTCCCTGCGGCTCGAACCCAGCACTATCGAGCGACTGGACGACCAAAGCCGGCGCCTGGGACAGTCCCGCTCGCAGCTCGCTAAGACGCTGCTGGAGGAAGGCCTACGTATGGAAGCCCATCCGGGGATCGTGTTCCGCTCTGGCCCAGCGGGCCGGCGACCAGGACTGGCGGGCGGACCAGACGTCTGGGAGGTGGTGCGTGTCTTCACGGGGATAGACGCACGCGGCGAGGCAGCAATCGCCCAGACGTCCCAGCTAACTGGCCTCCGCCAGGAACAAGTGCGCGTTGCCTTGAGCTACTACGCGGACTATCGCGAGGAGATTGATCACTGGATCCAGTTGATCGATGGAGAGGCTAGCCGAGCTGAAGCCTCCTGGCAGCGCCAGCAAGACATTCTGGGCCAATGAGGCTCCTGCTTGATGAGATGTGGCCACCAGAGATAGCCGTTCAGTTGCGCCAGCGCGGCCACGATGTAATCGCTGTGGCAGAACGGCCGGACCTGCGAGGGCAGCCAGATACCGTGGTCTTCGCAGCAGCGCAGGCCGAACTGCGCCCCATTGTTACAGAAAACGTGATCGACTATCGGCCACTAGCAGCCCACGAACTCCGGCGAGGTAATTGCCACGCTGGACTGATCTTCACGACCAATCGACGCTTCCCACGCCACGACTCACGGACTACGGGTCGCATGGTGGCAGCTCTCGCGGTATTGCTTTCCATGGATCTTGACGTTGGCAACCTCGAACACTGGTTGTCGTAGGGAACCAGAGCCTGTCACATGGAACTACTACCACTGGCTGGGATCAAGCTGTCGTGCGGCTTCCCAAGGCCTTCCCTATAATCTCGACCAGAGCGGCAAGAATCACCGCTCCGATAAAGGCTGGAATAAGGTTTATGCCCGCGATGGTCGGCCCGAAGCTGCCGATCAGCAGGTGTCCGATCCATCCGCCGATCAGACCGGCCGCGATAGCGCCCAACCAGCCGAAGGGAAGTTGTCCGGGAACGACAAGATCGGCAAGCCATCCAACTACTCCGGCGATGATCAGCATAACTATGAGTTGGAGCAGACCACCGATTAGCCCAATGAGAAGCGCGAATACTACGAGGGCGATGAGAAACAGAACAAGCAGAACTCCTCCCATACCTGCCACACCCTTTCTTCAGTGATGCTACAGTCCTATGATTCGCGAAGGCATCACGACTTATCAGACCATGTGGCAAGAACCGGACCTTGTTGTCGATCGCAGAATTCGGCGGGTCACGAGCGTGGCGTGAAGAACGTCGTGACGCTGTACGCCCGGCCGCGGTAGCTGATGGTTGCATCAACGCTTACGGAAAAGGCGATGGTGGCACGACCGATGTTTCTGGCGCAACTGGCCACGCCGTGTATATCCGTCTGCCCCTCGCAGGCGCTGGTCGTGGCTTTGTACTGCCACACTGTCCGTAAGGGCAGCGCCGCTGTGCCAACGCCGTTATCCAGGAGACGAGCGTATACGGCCACGCTGCGGTTGCGCTGAGGCGTGGGGTCAGAGACCCAGGCGCAGATCGTCACGGTGCCGCTCTGACTACAGCGCAGGTTGCCGGGTGTCTGCGTCGGGACCAGCGTCGGCGAGGCTGGAGCAGTGGGCGTGACCGTTGGAGACTGCCGGATTGGCTGGGCTGTTGGTTGGGCGTTGCTGGGGTTGGTAGTGGGTGTCGCGCCGGACCGCGTCGCAACTGGAGGAGCCGTTCGCGGCGCGGCGTTGGTAGGCACTGCCGTAGTCGCCAGGGGTGTCTTGGCCGCGGTGAGCGACATGGTGGGGCTGACGACCGAAGTAGAGCGGCTCGATTCGATCGGTGTCGCGACGGTCGACTCGTCCCGCGGCAGTGTGGCATCGGCCGTGTAAGGCTTGGGCGGTGTGGACGAGTTGGCTGGCGGCGACCGTCGTGAAGTCTCGAATTCCTGAGGCATCTGGCTGAGGTGAACCGTCGGTATGGATTCTAGCGTCTGAGTCCGCTGGGTAGCGCGGTTCGGCAAGACCGTCGGACCAGCCGGAACGAACGTGCGAAAGGTCTCAGTTTCCTGCTGACTGGCTTGGTGCTGCTTGGGCGAGGCATCGCAGCCAACCACTTCCAGGAGGGCAATTGACACGAGTATGATGGCGGCCTGTTTGATGGTATGTCGCACGGCTTCTTGATCCTGCGCTGGCTCATGTATGAGGACCGGAGGTCCCCCGTGCGTGTATGGCTTTTTCCTGGGTTGGTCTTCATCCTTGGGCGGCTGGCTGGGAGGTGCACCTAAGGCACCTGCGAGCGCATGCTTAGTATAGCACAAACTCCGGCTCTTTAACCGGATTCGACCGATCGGTCGGATCGGACCGATCCGTATGCTTTCGGCTGCCAGGGCAGAGGAAAGGGAAATCAGAGCTGTCGACTTTGGGCCCCTGGCGTTGTGCTACGCCGAGGGGCCACAACTGACCGCGTTTTATCGCGGCTATCCGTTAGGATGTCTTGAAAAACCGGCCGCGCAGACCGAACCCGATTGCCAGGAGACCGAGTCCCATTATGAGCGGTATGGCCAGCAGAGCTGGGTTGCCTCCGGTCGTTGGCAACTGCTGTGGCGAAACTGGCACTGTCGTGGCGGCGGCGGCTGGCACGGCGGTGAACGTCGATTCCGCCGTACTGGTCTCTCCGTCCACGTTGGTAGCCTCTACCCGCATGGTGTGAGGTCCAGGCGTGAACGTCTGGGTGGCATTGAACCCCGCGCGTACCGCGCCGCTTCCGACGACCTCCTGCACCTGGATCTGAGAGCCATCAACGAAGGCCTTGACGCTCGTGATCGGTGAATCGCTCGTGACGAATGCCGAGAGCGCGACATCCTCCCCGGATGGAACGGTCGAGCCGTTTGCAGGCACAAGGTCGCTGATAGATATTGCGGCGCTTGGCTGGGCGGCGGCGACGCCTATGAGAGCCGCCAGCAAGGCCATGGCCGCCAGCACCGGCAGCAAGAGCGCCGGGCGGCGGCGGGGTTTGAACGTCGTGACGGTCATGTATGGGTAACCTCCCTTTTCGCATCGGGACCGCTTTCGGGCCGCTCGCGAATGCGGGCCCGCGGACCCATAGATAGCCGGTCGCACGAGACATGCCACCCCATTTGGGCGACGCCTATCATCCATCCTTCGCGCCCCGGAGAGCTGGGCTATGCGCCAGCACTGGGCCCGATCGACGATTCATGGAGCCGCTGGAACGACACTTGCGACGATGTCTCCTGGTTGGACCTGGGCGGCGCACCAAGCCGCGAGGCTAGGGACGTCCGCCCGGGGTCTACTCATGCCCAGGAAAGCGAATGGGCAGAAGGAGAGTGCAAACATGGCATACCAGACGACTGCACGCCAGAACTGGTGGTCCCTCGCTGGTAGTGGCATAGTCGCCATTCTGTTTGGACTGGCGGCGCTGCTATGGCCGGGGCTCACTCTGTTCGTTCTCGTCATGCTGTTCGCGATCTACGCGATCGTGGCGGGCATCCTGGAGTTCGTTGCCATGTTCCGAGCCATGGGTGCCGGTACCACCTGGTGGACGCACCTGGTGCTCGGAATCGTTGGCGTGGCGGCCGGAGTAATCGCCTTTGCCTGGCCAGGCATAACGACCTTCGCGCTGCTGTATATCATCGCCGTCTGGGCGATTGTTCAAGGGGTGGTCGAGATCGCCGGGTCCTTCACCACCGGCAGGTTCCTGCTGGCCGTGGCTGGTCTGATCTCGATCCTGTTTGGATTCGTCCTGTTGGCGAATCCACTCGCCGGGGCGTTGGCTCTCGTATTGGTGATCGGGGTCTTCGCCATCGTCCGCGGAATCGTGCTGCTGGTCGAAGCCGTGCGGGCACCCGCGGCACCGGCGATGCGCTAGCATCAGGAGGCTCAGGGGCTTAGGGCCGCTGGGCCTCCCCAACCGTGCTGACGAATCGGGGCGACCGGCCGTTGAAGGAAGATGCGGGTGCTGAGAAAATGCACACGGGAGTCGTGCGGATCATCGGTGTGCTGCTTCTCTTGCAGGCGGCTGGCCTGATCAGTATCAGCGTGTTCAACGTGTCAAGGCTTGGCGTCGCACCGATGACGTTGACGTTTAACCTTTCTCTATCGCCAGACGAAGTCTATCTTGTGCTAACAACCACCCCTCTGGTTGTGCTTGGCATTTTGGCCATTGTTGCCGGTATCAGCTTTCTCTTGCTGCGGCGTATCGGCTGGCTATTGGCCATGAGCGTGCAGGGGTTGACGCTTTACTTCTGCCTGCACCTCTATTTCCTCGGGCGCAAACCTGACTTTGTATACCCTATCATGCTCTACTCAATTCTAATGGTCCTGTACCTCAACTCCTTTGACGTTCAGATGGCCTTTCGTGCCCCGAGCGAGGGCAACAATCGGAGGTAGCCGATGGACATCGATGCCGATCTGGCTCTGCTCCGGCGCTTTGAGCCCGTCATGCGCTGCACGCGGGGGGAGCGTTTCTTTCCCATACGCGTCGAGCCCTACGTGCAGCGCTGCAGTCTATGGGCTTGGCGACCAAGAGGGGAACAGGTCTGTCTGGTTCCTCAAGGAGAGCTGACGCTGGCCGAACTGTCTCAGTCACGCCCTGATGCCTTCGGAACCGTGCACTACCTCAAGCTAACAGATCCCCTGAGCCCGGGCGAGCTAGCTGGCTACGTTCTGAAGCGAAGGCTCTTGCAGAAGAACTCTCAGAACGCCTTTCGAGCGGGAAGGGGTAGACTGGCGCGCGTCGGGTACCTCTCGCGATTGGTGGCTGCAGCCTTCGCGATCTCACTCCTGGCGCGTGGGCGCGTCCCGGGAGACATGGCGGCTGCTGCCAATATAGCCTACGATCGCTTGATGGCTCAGAGTGAGCAGTGTAGCTACTACGGCCGAGTCGTGCGTCAGAACGGCTGGATTGTCTTGCAGTACTGGTTCTTCTACCTATTCGACGATTGGCGCTCCGGCTTTTTCGGAGCAAACGATCACGAGGCCGATTGGGAGATGATCAGCCTCTTTCTCTATGAGACGCAGAGCGGGAGCATTGTGCCCGAGTGGGCTGCCTTTGCAGCGCACGACCAGTCAGGGGATGATCTCCGTCGTCGCTGGGACGATCCGGAGTTAGAGAAGATCGGGGAGCATCCAATTGTCTACGTTGGGGCGGGTTCGCATGCCAGCTATTTCCAGCCCGGGGAGTATATGACCGAGATCCAGCTTCCGTTTCTGGCGCCGTACGCGAGGGTGGCGGACGCACTGCAGGGTTTCTGGCGTGATAAGCTAGGGCAGTATGTCGGTGAGGAATCCCGAGGTGAGCAGACCCAGGCGTCAAAGATACTCCGCGTGCCCTTCGTTGTGGACTTGAGTGGGCCAGCGTAGGCTTGTCCGAGCGTTGCACTTCATCGACCGAAGGATCGGTTCTTGCTGCGATGTCTTAGTGTGTCGTTTCTCAAATTAGGCATGGCGGCAACCGCGCACTGGTCATCCCCGCGGAAGCGGGGATCCAGAGCTTGTTCCGACTCGCTGGGTTCCTGGATTCCTGCTTCCGTGGGAATGACAGTACCCAAAGGAGCACTGCATCTGAGGAACGGCGCGCTTAGTGGTGCATAAGGAGATCACGAACATGGCAGAACCTATGACTATTCGGCAGTACTGGTGGATCGCGGTCGTTAGCGCGATAGTAGCCATCGTGTTTGGCGTGTTGGCGCTCATCTGGCCGGGTCTCACGCTCTCCATCCTCGTCCTGTTGTTCGGGGTGTACGCCATCGTCTACGGCCTGGTGGAGTTGGGCGCGACCCTCGGGGCCGCTAGCACGCACACGACGTGGTGGCCTCACTTGTTGGTGGGGCTGCTGAGTATCGGGGCAGGAGTGTTGTCCTTCGCCTACCCCGATACGACAGGCGTCGCCCTGGTGTACATCATCGGCTTCTGGGCGGTCTGCATTGGCGTTGTGCAGATTATCGCGGCATTCCTCACCAATCTACTTGCTCCGGCGATCTCCGGCCTGATCGCTGTCCTGTTCGGACTACTGCTCATCTCGAATCCGGGCGTAGGGGCGCTGGCGTTGGTGATGCTTATCGGTATCTTTGCGATTGTGCTCGGCATCGTGCAGTTGACCGCGGCTGTTCGAGCACAAGCGCTCTTCGGAGCACGTAGATAGCGGTACCGCTTCTACGCAGTGGTGCTGGCTGACTGGAGAACCGGTGGGTGATCTGACAGGATCGGGCGAGTTCTGGGAATTCGGGCGCGACGAATCCCGGACGCTGGATCTCTCGCAGCGCCAGGGGCGGACCCGGGCGGTTGGATAAGAAGCCGCCTGTGCCTACATGAGACGCAGGACCGAATCTTGCAGCCGTATCAATCGTATGAACGGATGATTCGGGCCGATTGCAGCAAGGTTGCGCACGTGTTCGCGCGTGACCTTTGGGAAATAAAGGGGGCGCAGTGATGCAATATCCAGCGATGGAGTCCGAAAGCTGGTGGGTTCTGGCCATCGGTGGAGTCGTCAACATCCTGTTTGGTCTGGCGGCGCTACTTTGGCCGGGTCTCACATTGGTCGTGTTCATCTGGCTGTTCGGAATCTACGCGATCGTCTATGGCATCGTAGAGCTGGTGCACATGATTCGGGCGATCGGGGCGCAGTCAACATGGTGGACGTATCTTCTGGTCGGCATCTTCAGTATCCTTGCTGGAGTGGTAGTGTTCGCCTGGCCGGGCATGACGACTGAGGTGCTGGCCTACGCCATAGCCGTCTGGGCCATCGTGATCGGGCTCGTCGAGATCGTAGGCGCTTTCAGCGTAGGACGATTCCTGCTGGCCGTGGTCGGAGTGGTGTCAGTGCTGTTTGGATTCGTTCTACTGTCGAATCCGCTCGCGGGAGCGTTGGCGCTGGTCATGGTGATCGGAGCCTTCGCCATCGTGCGCGGAATCATTCTGCTGATCGAAGCAGTGAGAGCACCAACAGCGTAGCCGGCAAGGCAAAGGCGCCCTTATCCGGTCCGAAGAAGACGTGGCCAGGCACTTCTACATCTGGGAAGGGACGGGGCCAGATCTGTCATGCGATCCGAGGGTGCATGCCAACCGGCCGTATTCTGGAGGGGCAGTCCACGCTCGCGCCTGAGGCGGGCGCACCTTTCCTATTGTCGGCCAATCTAGTAGTACGACGTGACTTTCTCGTCATTCTGAGGCGCGCACGCCGAAGAATCCGTACCCCAGGGGCGCGGATTCTTCGCGCTGCGGCGCTCAGAATGACAACGGGACGCCGAAATCACGTTGTGGTACTAGCAACTGTTGCCGAGATACAAACAAGTAGCGGAGGGGATTGCTCCCCTCCGCCAGGCTGACTACGCAGAATGTCAGCGGTATTTTTTGCGTTGCAGAGGGCCCGGCCTATGCTGTGGCCAGACCAACTGGCTACGCGGCCCTGCGCATCTCGCCTCTGGTTTCGACGATGTTCTTGATCCGACGGCGCATCCGCTCGACGAACGCGAGGTTGTCGGATAGGCAGCTTTCGATGAGCGCACCCACGCCATAGCGACCGCCGAGGTCGGCCATGGCGACCAGAGCCGCGTACTCTCCGAGATGGAGATGCATGAGCGAGTTGGCCTTGGTGGCTACATAGATGGCTTTCGCCACTGGGTGTTGGATCTCGTTGAACTCCCTTCGGAAGTCCTCCAGGAACACATCGTGTAGCCGCCCGGTAGTCTGTACCGGCTGCTTGCCGATGATCTTGAAACAGTGGTCGAGTGTGCTGAGGATTTTATCCTCCACAAAGACCCACGAGTTGAGAATCTCCTTGACATCCGGATCCTGAGCGAGCCCGCTCAACTCCTGACATATCGTCTTCGCGCGATCTTCGCGTCTCCGCACGTCGCTTAGCATCCAAACGAATAGATCCTGTGGATTCTGAACAGGCATGTATGTTCCTCCTAATATGTTTGACCCGCTGACGTACTCGTGGTCAAACCGAATTAGAGGTGGCAAGATATATGCCTATGAACCGGTGGCTGGGTAGGTCTGCTGGATAGTTCCAACCGCGGGAGTCCTTGTCGCGGCTCAGTGGCGTAAGGTGCCGGAAACAGGCATAATAATGGTCGAGCTAAGGCTGAGATCTGACTTGATCAACGAATACACTCGCTGGAGGTGACGGAAGTAGTGGAGAAGAAGCGCATGGAAGAAGACGCGTCCGCGAGCCAACCCACGGCATCTGCGGAGAAGCTGCCGTTCTCTCCCGCTCAACTTCTGGCGTCCATCGTGGAATGCTCGGATATCGCCATCGTTACCAAGAGCCTGGATGGTCTGATCGCCACCTGGAACTCCGGCGCTGAGCGCCTGTACGGTTATCGGGCCGAGGAGGTCCTGGGCAAGTCTGTCGACTTTCTCATTCCCTCGGGTCAACCCGATGAGCTACCATCCATTATGGGGCGCCTTCAACGGGGCGAGCTTATCGAGCATTACGAGACGGTGCGGGTTCGGAAGGATGGCGGATTGATCGACATATCTCTCACTGTGTCTCCTATCAAGAGTGGAGATGGGACTGTTATTGGCGCCTCCACGATTGCTTGCGATATTGCGGAGCGCAGGCGAATCGAGGCAGAGCATGAGCGGCTGTTACAGCTTGCCCGGGAGCAGAACCAGAGGTTGCAGGCTCAGAACGAGGAACTGCAGGCGCAGGCTGAGGAGATCCAGGCGCAACAAGAGGAGTTGCGTGCGCAGAACGAGCAGCTGTTGGCTCAGACGGCGGAGTTGTCCCATGCCAATACGGCGCTGCTCGTGTCAGAGAGACGAGCCGAGGCGTTGGCTGGGGAGCTCGAGAGGGAAAGAGATATCCTGCAAGCCATTATGGAGAACACCAGCGCGCACCTGTGCTACCTGGATCGGCAACTGAACTTCGTTCGTGTCAACTCGACCTATGCAGCTGGCTCCGGGCACAGCGCTGCCGAGCTCATCGGGCGCAACCACTTCGAGCTATTTCCGAATGCGGAGAACCAGGCTATCTTCGAGCGCGTCAGAGAAACCGGCGAAGCTATCCAGTACCTGGCCAAGCCATTTGAGTTCTCGGATCAGCCCTGGCGTGGTGTCACGTACTGGGACTGGACCCTAACGCCAATTAAGGGCGTGGACGGACAAGTAGAGGGACTGGTGCTCTCCCTTGTCGATGTGACCGAGGACGTTCGAGCCCGCATGCGTATCGAGGAGTTAGCTGAGGAGGCGCGCCGTCGGGCCGACGAGTTAGATAGCGTGTTTGCGGCCATGAGTGATGTGGTGGTCGTCTACGATGCTGGTGGCACGGTCGTACGGGCTAACCCGGCTGCGCTAGCGGCATACGGTCTCAACTCGGTCAACATAAGTCGGGAAGCGATCGGTGAGAAGCTGGTCATCCGTTATCCTGACGGGCAACCCGCCCCACTGGATGATCTGCCGGTAGCGCGGGCGCTTCGGGGTGAGATGGTGACGAACAGACGCTTCATCTTCAGGGATGCCAGTGGGCATGATGTGACCGTCGATGCCTCGGCCTCGCCCCTGATGGCCGACGGTCAGATCCGGGGGGCGGTTGCGGTTTGGAGGGATGTGACGGAGCGCGAGCAGTTGCTGGCGCGGGTTCAGCTTGAGCGCCAACGCATGGAGGAGATGATCCATCTGATCGCCCATGACGTGCGACAACCGCTCACCGTCGCACGTGGCCACGCGCAATTCATGCAGCGCAGCCTGATGCGGGGTGATCTGGAGCGCGCTCGTGTCAGCGCGGAGACGATCGAGGTCAGCGCCCGCAGGCTGGAGGTGATGATTCGCGACATGGTGGACAGCGCCCGGTTGGAAGTTGGGCAGCTCCAATTGGAGCGTCAACCGCTGGATATGGAGGCGTTCGTACGGGATTCTCTGATGCGTCTCTCTGTTGCGCTGGACGTAAGTCGGGTGCGCATCGAGGTCGTCAGTCCAGTGTCGGCCTATGCCGATCCGAATAGACTCGAACGTGTCCTTGGGAATCTCATCTCGAACGCCATCAAGTATTGTGAGCCTGGCGGCGAGATTGTGGTACGGATCCAAGAGCGGGGTCACAAGGCGATGGTCTCCGTATCCGATCAGGGACCGGGGATCGGTCCTGAAGACCTGCCGCACCTGTTCGAACGCGGCTATCGTGCCGCGGGAGAGCACAAGTCGGAGGGACTGGGTTTGGGACTGTATATCGCTCGCCTCCTGGTCGAAGCGCACGGGGGAAGGATCTGGTGTGAGAGCGAAGAAGGAAAGGGAAGTAGTTTCTGCTTCAGCCTGCCGAGCCAGTAGGACAGCTCGCACGTCGTTGCCCCATCGGGCGTCAGAGCACGTGGGACCAACCACTTCCTACTCTGCCGATAACTACGCGACTATTGGCCCACCGCGGGCTTGGCCAGAGCTGAGAGCCAGCTCCGCCACTGAGGCGAGCCGATCGAGCCTGGCCGCATCGAAACTGCCCCTGGACTCAAAGAGGACGGTTCCGTCCGGATCGATCAGGAAGATCCACGCGTCGCTCTCGTTTGTCACGCCAAGTGCCTCCCTTATCGATCCCATCGATCCGTAGATCGTCACCACATGATCCTGCAGGCTGTCCGGAGTTGCGCTGCGCATGGCCGTCTCGATCATTGGCGCAGCCAGGCGCGCCACCCCGCCGATCATGGGTATTTCGTAGAAAGTCACATCTTTGCGGTGTGCGAAGCGGTTGTTGAAGGCGTCGACCCAATCCTCCACGGCCCAACGCGCCGAATAGGCGAAACCCATGGCCACAAGTGCTACCTTGCCCGCGGCGTCGTCTGGCAAGCGCACATGCCGGCCGGACAAGGCTTGGCCTTCCAGTGTGGGTAGTCTCTGACCCAGTATCGAGCGCCGCTCGGTTGGAACGGCCGGTCCCCGTCTTCTGGCCGACAGGCCGGTTATGAGGGCTGGCATGGCCAGTTGGAAGACCGTCCAGGCGCCAGCGAGACCGATGAGGCCGTTGATTATTCGCTCGAGCAAGCGCCTCTTTCCAAAGAGGCTATGCACGATGTTGAAGTGGTTTAGCGCTGTCAGTCCCCAGCTCATCGCTCCGACAGCGCTGAGCAGCGCCGCGAGGGCCGTGAGGGTCCTCAGTTTTCTCGATGCCACGTTTCCTTTACCTCCGAGGGCAATGTGGCTTGCCACCGGCAATTTGTGCATCTTGGGTGCCATGGTCATGCCATCGGTTCTTGGGGGTGTCCCGTCTGCAGGGTGGCGGATGTTGCCATGATCCCTCGATGTGCGTCATAATACGCGGCAGTTGTGCCTGGGAGCGGCGATGATCGCCGTAGTTTTGAAGCGGGAGGATTCTTCTATGGAGTATCGGCAGCTTGGTGCATCAGGATTGCGCGTCTCGGAGGTCGGTCTGGGCGGCAACAACTTTGGCCGCTCCTGCGACGAAGCGCAAACGGCTGTTGTGATCCAGCGGGCACTCGAACTCGGGGTTAACCACATCGACACCGCTGACATCTACTCCGGCGGGGTCTCAGAACAGCACGTGGGTAAGGCGATCGCGGGACGACGCCACGAGGTGGTGCTGGCCACTAAGGTCGGACTGCCGCTCGGCAAAGGACCCAACGATCAGGGGTTATCCTATGCTCGGATCATCGCGTGCTGCGAAGCAAGCCTGCGGCGGCTGGGGACCGACTACATCGACGTGTACTACCTGCACCGGCCCGATCCGCTCACGCCGCTTAGCGAGACGCTGCGTGCCCTGGACGACCTGGTGCGTCAAGGCAAGGTGCGCTATGTTGGCATTTCGAGCTACCCAGCATGGCAGGCGTGCGATGTGCTGTGGATCTCGGATCGTCATGGTTACCGACCACCGGTGGTCACCCAGAACGGCTACAACCTGGTCGATCGAGCAATCGAGGGCGAGTTGCTCCCATTCTGCCGGGCCCATGGTGTCGGCGTCGTGCCTTTCTTCCCGTTGGCCAGTGGATTTCTCACCGGTAAGTACCGCGCGAATGAGCCTGCGCCGCCAGGCTCACGCGGCGCCACCAGTCGCCTCCTTCAGCAATGGCTGACAGAGCGCAACTTCGCACTTCTTGCTGCGCTGGAGGGCTTTGCGGGCGCGCGCGGTCACAGTATTGGCGAGCTTGCCATTGCATGGCTGCTGGGCCATCCTGAGGTGCCCACTGTAATAGCTGGCGCGACGAAACCGGAGCAGGTAACGGCCAATGTCGCGGCGACTGCCTGGAAGCTCACGCCGGAAGACATGCGGGATATCGAGCAGATTCTGGCAACTGGCAAACCGGGCGAAGGATAGTATGTCCTATTCCTT
Organism: Chloroflexota bacterium; assembly: GCA_004297765.1. GTDB lineage: Bacteria > Chloroflexota > Dehalococcoidia > FW602-bin16 > FW602-bin16 > FW602-bin16. Next base: position 30,183 of record SCTZ01000140.1, read on the forward strand.
CTTTGTGACGTTGCTGTAGCTCTTCGCTAGACCTAGCGTGGGGTCGCACTGCGAGCCGTAGGGAGGAATCGGGTAGCGAAGGCTGGCCGCGCTCAGCCCTCTGAGTCCGACTACCACCTTTTCCAGGATCTTGGGCGGTACAGCGATCACCATCTCATCGTCCTGCACCCCGCCGTACCGCCGCTCGCCATAGCAGGGAATCGCCACCGCCGGCTCGCCGCTGTTGAAGCACTGCACCATCGAGTCCGAGCAGGCGCCCTCGCCGGTGCAGAAGAGCTGGTAGCGTTTGTACCCCTCCCACTGCATTCCGTTCACGAAGAGGATGATCTGGGCTGGCAGACCGAAGATCACGGCCACGTCCGGCTCGAATTTATCTGCGCTCAGCGGCGCCACCGCGATGGCCTGGAAGCGGCCGTACGGTATGCGCGGTGTCGCCTCCTGGTGCAGGCGCGCGTCCTCCTGATTGCGGAACCAGACGCCAGCCGTGCGGCTACCGTTCATGAGATCCTCAGGCTTCTCGACCAACCCGAAAATCGAGCCGCAGCCTTCCATCAGGTCGGGCGCCTCCACCCCAACCGTCCATCCTGCTGTGCGGGCCAGACCTACCACCTGACAAAAGGTGGACGGATGGTCCATCTTGCGCAGTCTCCTGATTTCCCCGAGTTCCCGCGCGTCCTCTATGAACTTGATTCCGATAGGCATTGTACGCAAGCGCAGGAGCCCTTCCAGCTCGCGTGTAGTGTCCGGCAAATTGCCCATTGTGACGCTCCTTTTTGATGTCGTGAAAGGCTCGCTATCCCGTCGGCTCGGCATCCTTGCGTTGAGGCTGTGAGACCCGACGGCATGCAGCGCGGCGCTGATGGATCTATACGAGGCTTGGTCATAAATCACAGTTGATGCAGAGCGCGAAGGCGGGTCCTGGGAGCGTCCGCCATAGGCGGGCGCTCCCAGGCGGCATCGTCTCTCACAATTGGGACCACGCCTCATGTATACCGCGTGAGGCAAGGCGCGTATAGCATATAGTATGCTCGTTTCGTGCGTCGATGGCATCCCCTCACGGGGGGATCGTGAGGGGGATTCAGAGGTCGGCCGTAGCTTCGAACCGGGGTGAGTTCTTCAAGCGGCAGACAGAGGCATCGAGGACTTGATCATTTCGCCAACGGCCCCTATACTGATGTAGTTCCTAGCTGGCACAAGGGGGTGTGCCTTGTCTTTGTCGGTGACGTCTCGTGACCCGGAAGTTCAGAGTGGGTCCCTGGTTTGGTATGAAGGGGGCGAGCGTCTTCTCATAAAGGTGGGCACTCCGGCCTGGTACAGATGGCTGGAGACGAGCACTAGGTTCTCGTTTGCCAGCGATCACGGACGGTTCACTGCGTACAGGGAGCGCCGCGAGGGAGGCCGGTGGTACGGGAGGACCAATGGTAGGCGTGGTGGGAAGCTACGTCGGGCCTACCTGGGCAAGACGGAGCAACTGACCTTGGAGCGGCTGAATGAGGTCGCTGCAGCGCTGGCGATGTCTGGCACTCGCGATGATCCGCACCCGCTTCTGTCCGATCGGATGGTGGGTACGAGCACCGTCTCAGCTCAGGAGACTGTGCATGGCTCATCCCAGAGTCGACAGGGAGACCCACTTCTCGCGACCAAGATATCGCCGCCGTTGGCCCGCCCCGAACTTGTGAGTCGCCCTCGCTTGCTTGCGCGGCTACTCAAGGGTCTGCAGGGCAAGCTGACGTTGATCTCGGCCCCGGCCGGGTTTGGCAAGACAACTCTGCTCGGTCAATGGAGCCTGCATGTCGGGTGTCCTGTTGCCTGGGTATCGCTGGATGCCGCCGACAACGATCCAACCCGGTTCTGGACATACGTCATCTCCGCCCTCCAAACGCTCTATCCCTCTCTTGGTGGCACGACCTTGACCTTGCTACGTTCACCGCAGCGGTCACGCATGCAACACTTCCTGACCGTGCTGGCCAATGAGGTCGCGGCCTTGCCGGACGATCTTGTCCTGATCCTCGATGACTACCAGGTGATCGAAGACCAGGCCATTCACGATGGGACGTCCTTCCTACTCGACCACCTTCCGCTGCAACTGCACGTTGTCATCGCTTCCCGAACGGCTCCGCCCCTGCCCCTAGCCAGGCTGCGTGGTCGCGATCAGCTCACCGAGTTGGAATCCGCCGATCTGAGCTTTACATCCGAAGAAACCGCTGCTTTCCTGAACCAGGTCATGAAGCTGGATCTCGCGGCGGAGGACGTGGCTGCCCTGGGAAAACGTACCGAGGGATGGATCGTGGGTTTGCAGATGGCGGCCCTCTCGATGAAGGGATGCACGGACACCCATGGTTTCGTCGAGACCTTTGCCGGCAGCTACCGCTACGTCGCGGATTACCTGGTGGAAGAGGTCCTGCGATGTCAGCCCGAACACATCCAGAGTTTCTTGCTGCAGACGTCCATCCTCGATGGTCTGAGCGGTCCGCTGTGCGAAGCTGTCACGGGCCTGGGTAAGGGTGAGGGACAGACCATGCTGGAGATCCTGGAGCGAGGGAACCTGTTTACCCTGGCATTGGACAACGAGCGGCGTTGGTACCGTTATCATCGTCTCTTTGCCGAATGTCTCCAGACCCGCCTGCAGCAGGTGAAGCCGAGCCGAGTGTCCGAGTTGCACCGGAGAGCAGCCGTCTGGCATGCCGACAATGGAATGGCGAGTGACGCGGTGGGGCACGCCTTCGCGGCGGGTGATCTCGAGTTGGCGGCATCTCTGGTCGAGCGGCACGGCGCCCTCATGCTCAAGCGCGGCGAGGTAGCTACGCTCCTCGGTTGGCTTGCAGCACTCCCGAATGATGTGGTACAAGCGCGCCCACTTCTATGCATCTGGCATGCCCATGTGCTGGTCGACACGGGACAATTGGAGGCCGCGGAGGCGCGGCTGGCAGATGCCGAGCTTCACCTTGGCATGGAGCCCGGCATCACGCCTGATGTCGGGGGATCGACCGAGAAACAGGCTGATATTCAGCGCATACTGAACCACATGCTTGCCATTCGCACCGCGATCGCACACCACTGGCGCGACGTCGAGCTCGCGCTGGCACTTTCACGTCAGGCTCTCGAGCGCTCGTTCGGAGAAGAGGAGTATCTGCGGGCCGAGATCCTTCATGACTTGGGGCTTGCTTACCGCTGGACCGGTGATTTGACCAGAGGAAGCGAGTTGCTGGCCGAGGCCAACGTTATCGGCCAGGCATCCGCGAATGTGCTCGTTGCTGTGATGGCCTTGACTCAACTGTCAGGTCTGCAGTCCGCACGAGGCCGACTCCGGGAGGTGAATAAGACCTGCGAGCAGATGCTGCCGCTTGTGCTACGACACGAGGGACAGGTCTTCCCTGCGGCAGGCAGACCATTCTTGGTCAAGGCTTTGTTGCATTACGAGTGGAACGATCTGGAGACTGCGACACGCTACGCGGGGCAAGGGATCGAGCGAAGCCAGCAGGGAGGAATGGTCGATCTGCTGCTAGGGCATAGCGTGACGGCCCGCTTGAAGCAAGCGCTCGGAGATATAGATGGCGCGCTCGACTCCGTGTGGCAAGCGGAGCATTTGGCACGAGCGAACAATCTGATACAGGAGCTACCCCGGATTGCAGTGTACCGGGTGCGATTGTGGCTGAGGCAGGGCAACCTCGACGCAGCGGTGCGCTGGGCGGAGACGTCAGGGCTCGGTATAGAGGACGAAATAAGCTATCCGCGTGAGGGCAGCCACATGACTCTAGCGCGCGTGCTCACTGCACAGGGCCGATCCCTCGAAGCAGTGCGGTTGCTGGATCGGCTGCTGGACGCGGCGGACGCAGCAGGACGAGCCGGAGGTGTGCTCAAGATCCTGGCGCTGCGTGCTCTGGCTCTGCAGGCCGCGGGAGATTCGGATGGCGCGCTAAGGGCGTTGGTCCGCGGTCTCTCCCTGGCGGAGCCGGAAGGGTACGTGCGCACCTTCGTGGACGTAGGCAATGCGATGGCCGCATTGCTCTCCACGCTCCTTCAAAACTGGCAGCAGAATTGCTTTTCCACCGTCTCGCCGGAATACGTACGAACTTTGCTGGCGGCGTTCAACTCAGGTAGTACGCTGCCCGCGCACCTGGGTCCACATCATGCAAGCCAACCTGCTCTCGTCCTGCTGAGCAGCCGCGAGTTGGAAGTATTGCGGCTCGTCGCTCTCGGCAGGCGACCGCCCGAGATAGCCCGTGAGCTTACTGTAGCCATAAGCACCATCAAGACGCACATCAAGAGCATCTACGGCAAGCTGGATGCGCACAGTGGAGTGGAAGCTGTGGCAAAAGCCAGGGACTTGAAGCTACTGTAGAGTCGCCTCTTGAATCCCCCAACAATCCCCCCGTGAGGGGATGTCACCGCAGCAATCGACGCGCATACTATGTATCGGTCAGGCAGGACGAGTACGTGCCAACTGATCGGTCACGGCCTCCTGTCATACCGTGGGATAACATATCTCCTGAAGTACGCACCATCGGATGGTTTGTGGGTTTGGCTAGTTCTAGACGGGAGGCTTCAGATGATCTGTGCAGGACTTGATGTAGGGCACCTCACCGCAAAGGCGGTCGTGATGCGGGATGGTGCGATTGTGGGTAAGGGCGTTATCGTTTCTCACGATGAGGCTGATGCGGCCGCGCGCAACGCGCTGCAGGCAGCCACTGAAGATAGCGGCATTGCATTGGACGACATCCAAGCCATCATCGCCACCGGCGTAGGCCGCAAGTTCGTGAGCTTCGCGCACAACCAGAAGTCCACGGCTCTCTGCCTGGCAAAAGGCGTAAATATTGTCTACCCGGACGCACGCACGATCTTCGACGTTGGTGCAGAGAGCTCCACGGTCGTGCGCGTGAATCAGCGCGGTATTTTGGAAGACACGATCGGCCACGACCACTGCGCTTCCGGAACCGGCATGTTCTTAGAGACCATGGCCAAGCTCCTTCAGATGCCGCTGGTCGAGATGGCACAGGCGTCGCTCAATGGGGCGCAACGGGCCGAGGTCTCGAGCATGTGCGCGGTCTTCGCCGAGCAGGAAGTGATCTCCCACGTCCACCGTGTGCCGCCTACTCCGCGCGACGAGCTGATCAAGGGCATTTACGGCTCGATGGCTGTGCGGATCGCCGGCCTGGCCAAGCGCCTGGGTATCAAGCAGGAAGTCGTGATCGTGGGCGGAGTAGCCCATAACGCTGGCCTCGTTCACGAGCTGGAAACAGAGATCAAGGGCAAGATCGTGGTCTTGCCAGATCCCCAACTAGTCGCAGCGCTGGGTGCTGCCCGCATCGCTCAGGAGGGCAAGTAATATATGTATACCGCTGGCATCGACATCGGGTCGCGGGGAGCCAAGGGGGTGATCCTGGGCGACGACGGTATCACGACTTCCTTTGTGGGCGAGACCGGCCCGGACAGTCCGGGCACCGCGGTCATGGTCTTCGAAAACATGTCCAAGCAGAGCGGACTCGTCCTTGGTGATATGTCGTATGTTGTAGCTACCGGCTACGGGCGCATCAACGTGCCTTTCGCCAACGACAACGTTTCGGAGATCTCCTGCCACGCCAAGGGCGCCCACTGGTACTTTCCCAACGTGCGTACCATTCTGGATATGGGTGGTCAGGATTGCAAAGCCATCAATGTCAACGACAAGGGCGTGGTCACCAAGTTTATCATGAACGACAAGTGCGCTGGGGGCACTGGTCGCTTCATGGAGATCATCGCGGGTGTGCTCGGGATCCCCTTGCAAGAGGTCGGTCCGACGTCCCTGAGGTCGGAGCAGAATGTGCCCTTCAGCACGGTGTGCGCTATCTTCGCCAAGTCCGAGGCTATGGGCATGCTCAAGAAGGGTGTGCCCAAGGCCGATATCCTGGCCGGTCTGCACGAGGCCATCGCCATGCGCTGCTACAACCTGCTCCGGCGCGTGAACATCGAGCAGGAGTTCACCATCACGGGGGGCATCGCCAAGAATGTCGGTATGGTGAGCAAGATCGAGCTGAAAATGGGTATGACGCCGGTGCTTGCACCGGATCCCCAGATCATCGGGGCGCTGGGTGCCGCCATCTTCGCGCGGGAGCGGTATCTGGCCAAACAAGGAGGATAACATGCAGGCCAGCTACGGTTATATCGACGGCACGGGCGAGTATTTCATTAGCATCGACACCGATTTGTGTGACGGTTGTGAGAAATGCGTGCCGATTTGCCCCGAGGGCGTTTTCGCGGTCGCTCCCGACGACTATGGCAAGCGGGTAGCCATCGTCAAAGAGGATCTGGTGGACCGCATCAGCTACGTCTGTCCCGGTCCGAAAGGCTGTGGCGCCAATCAGGATATCATTTGTCAGACGGTCTGCTCAAAGACCGCGATCTCGCACACCTGGTAGCTCGTGCGTTCAAGCGCGGAAAGCCAGCAAACGCCGAACAATTCTGAAGGTGAAGGGACAAGAAACGTGAAAGCTCGCACGTTCGACTCGACATACCTCGATCAGTTGATCGAGGTGCTGGAAAGCATGCATCAGCATTGCGCGGCGGCTCCGGACCGGCGAAGCGATGCACTCTACCACGAGCTACTTGCCAGGCACTACCGAAACATACGAGACGCCCACTCGATGGGCAAGAAGCTCATCTATCACACGGCTGGCATGCCTACAGAGATCCTCTACGCCATGGACGTGGTGCCCTGCGGGCTCGAGGCGCTCTGCGGCTCTCTGACCACTCAGTGCGGGCTAAAGGATGAGGCCCTCGCGACCGCCAAGGCCTACGGGCTTGCATCCGAGCTTTGCTCCCTAACGCGCCTGGAAGTGGGTTGCACTGTCAACGGCTGGTTGCCTCAGCCGGACGGCGTCATCGGGACCAATCTGTCCTGTGACATTGTGTCCAAGGGGGCCTACACGCTTGGACGCCTCTGGAGTTGTCCCAACTACTTCTTTGAACACAACTACCAGGTCAATGAGCGGGAGATAGCCTACGTAACGAGCCAGTTAGAAGGCATGGTTGCATTCCTCGAGGAAATCACCGGGCGTAAGATGGACTGGGCTCGGCTCGCGCAGGCCATGGAGAATAGCCGGGAAGCGATGCTTCTGGAGAGCGAAGTCGGAGAGCTGCGTAAGGCGATGCCGTCGCCACTCAACAACCGCACGGGCATGTTTGCGCATCTGATCAGCTCCTACTGTTCGGGGGCGCCAGAAGCGGTGCAGTTCTTCCGCGTGCTACGCGACGAAGCCCAGGCGCGCGTTGCGCGGGGAGTGGGCACCATCCAGGAGGAGAAGTACCGCTTGCTTTTGTTCTTCGAGCCTCCCGTGTACGGCTGGAAATTGCTTGATTGGCTGGAGCGGGAACATGGCGCGAAGATCGTGTTTGAGCCCCTGTACAGTCAATGGGGGGCGGGCGAATGGGAGTGGGATTCTGACCCCGCCAAGCTGCTGGAGAGCCTGGCCGTAAACAGGGCCATCAGGCCCGTGTATCGCCATCTGGCTGGACCGATCGAGCCGCTGGTGGAAGACATGGTGCGAGGAGCGCAAGAGTACAACGTCGAAGGCGTGATGACTTTCTGCCACGTGGGTTGTCGCGCTACCTCCCCATGCAATCGATTGCTGAAGGATACCATCCGCGACGAGCTCGAGTTGCCCTTCTTCGCCATCGAGCATGACATGGCCGACCCGGCCTTCGCCTCGTTGGATGAGATGCGAGACAAGATCGAAGGGTTCCTCGAGATGATCGACGAGCGCCGCTGAGTTGCCTATCGCGACCGCACAGCCTCGACTACAACCGACCACCTATGCGTGCGCCGTCGCGAATCGCACCGATCAGGTGGCGTGGCGTGGCACAATCTCCAGCCAGGAAGAAATCTACGCCCAGTTCGGTCAGTTGATCTTCCAGACTGCGATCGGGATGCGATCCGCAATCGTAGATCAAGGCGCTGACCTCCGATATCGTGACGTCGGTCTTCAGGTTGAGGTCTGTGAAAACCACTTGATTCGCTCGAATTTCACGGAGGCGATGGCGCCCGATCACGCGCACGTTGGCATCGGCGAGTCTCTGCATCAGAACTTCGCGAGTCAAGGTATCCACGTCCGTCCCCGCTGAGAGATACGGAGTGAAGACAGCTACGCGTGCTCCCCGTGACGCCCAGTGATGGGCGGCTGTGAGACCCTGAAGGTATCTGTCTTCGAGGTAGACCACTATGTTCTTCCCAAGGTCTACCTGCCACGACAAGGCGTTGCGCGCATTGATGGCTAGCTCGGGACACTCCTTAGCCAAGGGGAGCATCGCTGGCACCGAGCCCACGGCAAGAACTATCTGGTTGGCGCCGAAGCTGCATATATCTTCGGCCGTTGCCTCGAATCCAAGACGAACGGCAACCCCGAGCTTCTTAAGCCAATGCTCGTGGAAACGTGAAACCTCATGCAACTCGCTGCGTCCAGGTGCATTGCGAGCGATGACGGTCTGCCCGCCCAGCTCGCGGCCGCGCTCCCACAAGGTAACCGTGTGCCCGCGCAGGGCAGCTATGCGCGCGGTCTCGCATCCAGCCGGGCCACCGCCAACGACTAGGACTTTGCGTGGGGATGCCGCTGGCGTTCGCTCTTGTGCTGACAGTTCCTCACCAGTATCGGGGTTGAATACACAGCCGATACGATAGAAGCCCTTGTGAATACGGCCGATGCAACCCTCGTTAGCGCCCATGCAATAGCGGATATCCTCCAGGTTGCCCTCCCTGGCCTTGTTTGGCATGTCAGGGTCTGCGAGCATAGCTCGGGTCATCACCACCATGTCGGCCGAGCCATCCGCGATGATCGATTCTGCCGTCGCCGGGTCGGTGATGCGTCCTACCGCCGAAACCGGCACGTGCACTAGCTGCTTGATCTCACAGGCGAACGGCGCGTACACGGCAGAAGGATAATACATCGGCATTACGACCCGGCTCTGTCCTGATGCGTAGGAGCCGCACGTGACGTTGAAGTAGTCCACCTGATGGGTCTGATCCAGCATGATTGCGAATCGTCGAGCCTCATCCATAGTGATGCCGTTCGGAACGTACTCCTCTGCCTCGAGGCGGAAGCCCAGCACTAGGTCTTCTCCGATAGCTTTCCGGACTGCCGCGATTACCTCCAGCGGGAAGCGCGCGCGGTTCTCGATGGAGCCTCCGTATTCGTCCTCTCTCTGGTTTGATGCCCTCGACATGAATTGATTGATCAAGTAGCCGTGGGCCCCGTGGACCTCAACCCCGTCGTATCCTGCTTGTCGAGCAAGCTTGGCAGCCTGTGCAAATGCCTCCACCATGAGCCGGATGTCCTTGCGATTCATCGGACGTGGAAGCTCCCCACCGGCATGCCATGGGATCGCTGAGGGCGCCCAGTTGGGAAGGAGATCGTTCCAACCAGAGCGCTGCCGACCACCATCCGACAGTTGCTGCAGGATCTTGGCGCCATGCGTATGCACGCCATCCACAATACGCATTGACCCTTCGAGCCATCCTGGCTTGTGCAAGGAAGAGAAAGGCCCGGTGGTAAAGGGTTCTGTTGGGTAGACGTAGGCCGCTTCGACCACGATAAGGCCGACCCCGCCCTGGGCTCGTGCTCGATAGTACGCGGCCAAGCGCTCTCCCGGAAGCTGGTTCTCTGAGAGCGCGGTCAGGTGGGCAGAGAAGACAATGCGATTCCTGATTTCAACAGTGCGAAGCTGAATCGGGCTGAAAAGATGAGCAAACTGGGCCGACATCGAATACTCCCTTCATTGCAAGGAAATGAGAAGGAAAAAGGTTCTTGCTTGTACCGCACATTATGTGGCCGCGTGAGTTAGCGCTATCGCTTGCGCGAAAGGAGATAGGTAAGTGAGCATCCACTACCTTCTGGTCAAGGACAAGCCAACTGGGATGCAGCCGAATCTATGTAGCCGATCAATTGCTATTGTGCCCCTTACTGGTCGCGGTGACATCCCCTCACGAGGGGATTGTTAGGGGATTCGAGACATGACTATCGCCTGCTGGCATGGCTCTGCGCAGCGCCATGCTGCGTACAGCTTCGAGGGACGCTATCTGTCATGGTGGCAACAACAGAGGCAGAGAATACTCTGACACGCTGACGGATTTCCAGTATGATGGGCGGCACGAGGTCATCCAATGTTTGCCTTCTGAATCCCCCCACAATCCCCCCATGAGGGGATGTCATCATCCACACCGACGAGCATAATATGCTATACGCGTGCAACTTCGCTCGCTGCGAATATACCACCGCTACCATGCGTCGCACTTGATCCGGCTGCCCCGAGATTGGGCGGTCGAACTTGGCGGGCGGTGCAACTTCTTAGCCGGTGCTTCGCTGGGTTCCCGGCCAGGCATCCGCCACTTCCTACGCACGCTCGGGCGGCAATCACCGGGCAAAGAGAAGTCCAGCGGTACATAGGCGACATGGCGACCTCCGATACCTACGCAGTTTTGCTAAGACCGCGGGAAGCGGTTTGCTGAGATGCACGTATTCCCCTATCGGTGGGCCGTGGCAGATCCTACATGTCTGGCAAGAGCGGCGTCGGAGATCGCGGCGCACGAGCGTGTGCCGTTCTCGGCTCGTGGACCGCGGTCAATTCAAGAAGGAGGAAGAAGCGCGCGATGTCTGACAAGAGCCGCAAGCGAAGGATCCTGGGCCTGGTTTTTTCCGCGACCATCATAATCAGCCTCCTGGCAGCGTGTGCCGGAGGAAACCCGAGCGCACAACCCTCGCCCCAGCCGTCGTCCCAGCCGTCCACTAACACGAAGGCGTCCGAGCCTAGCAAACCGGCCGAGAGTCCAAAACCATCGGCGTCCAGTCCTCAACCATCGGCGTCTGCTGCATCGAAAGAGCCCCTCAAGATCGGAGTAATCTTGACGACTTCTGGCCCAATGGGAGGAATCGGAAGTAAGCAGGCCCTGGGATTCAACATGGCCGTGGAAGAGATCAACGCGGCCGGTGGCATCATTGGGCGAAAGATCGAGCTTGTCGAGCGGGACGATGGTGGGGACCCAACCAAGGCTCGTACAGCCGCGCAGGAGTTCTCCGAGAAGCTGGGCATAACGCTGATTGTCGGACCGACTCTCAGCTCACCGGCCCTGGCGATGATGCCGTACCTGACAGAGCAGAAGGTATTCATGATCGGGTCACACGGAGCCGACGCAGCCAACGATCCGAAGAAATATCCATACGCCTTCACCGGCACGCCCTGGGCTACCTATCAGTCGGCTATTGTGGCAAAGTACGCCGTTGAGATCCTGAAGGCTAAGAAGATCGGAATCCTCGCGGACAATAGCGCGTATGGGAACTCGGCAGTAGCGGGGTACCAGGAGCACCTCAAAACCCGAGGGGTCTCACCGGTGGCCGTCGAGCAGTTCTCGCAGGGCGCCCAGGATATGACAGCCCAGCTCACCAACCTGAGGAAGGCCGGCACGGAGGCCATTCTGGCCGGTACGCTGGGGGCCGATTCCGTGCGCGTCATTAAGAACCTGGCGAGCATGGGATGGGAGGTGCCATACCTGGGTAGCTCCGATATGGCCACGACGGTTGTGGTAGAGGGCGCCGGTGTTGAGAACATGAAACAGGTCTACGGCTACAACCAGGAGCGAATATCGTTCTCCGACAAGCGTCCGACGCCGGCCAAGACGAAGGAGTTCGCCGGGAAACTGGCCAAGAAGCTCAACCAGAGTCCACTGAAAGAGAGCGTCCTCCAGCCCTCGCTCTACTACGACCTGGGCTACATTCTCAAGTGGGCGGTGGAGAAGTCCCAGAGCACCGAGGGATCGAAAGTGGCGGCGGCCCTGGAGACGATGAAGGAGTACGACGGCGCGCATGGTGTTTTCACGTTCACGAAGGACAACCACAGTGGCCTCGACCTGGACGACCTGGTGATGGTGAAGGCTGCCAACCAAAAAGAGGGTGTATTCGAGATGGCGCCGGGGTACTAGTGTTCGACCACACTGGTTTTGTCATTCTGAGGCGCGCACGCCGAAGAATCCGCGCCCTGGGGATACGGATTCTTCGCGCTGCGGCGCTCAGAATGACAGATAGGGTCTTATCTGTGGTCGAACACTAGGCGCGTTTTGCACGGCCCCCAGGCGGATGGTAAACTGGCCTCAAGTCTGGGCTCTGGTTGTACACGCCTGCTGGACGAACGATCACGGCCATTTTCGGCGTGGGGATGGGTGACGTTCCCACGCCGGAAGATATGCAGGAGATCGAGGTATCGGTGAGGAGGAGCGAAGAGGCAATGGGCGAGACCCTGAGAACCATGGAAGAGGTACGGAGCATCAACGGTTCCTTTCCCTTCACAGCGCCGATGCGGCGTTGGAAGGAGAAAGGCAAGCACATAATGGGCTGGGGATGCTCCTACGTCCCCTCGGAGATTCTCTCCGCAGCGGGACTGCTGCCCATCCGCGTCACCGGCGACGCCCGGGAGATACCGACGGACGAAGGTGATGCCTACCTGTACACCGCGATGTGCTCCTACTCACGCACGCTGCTTCAGTTGGGCATCGATGGACAGTACGATTTCCTGGACGGCTTTGTGACCACCTCCAGTTGCGACGGTATGCGGCGTCTTGTCGACATGTGGAGGCACTACGTTGTCCAGACACCTTTGCTGCATATCCTGACGCTGCCGCGTCACGCGACTGCGGCGGCCGAGCAGTTGTTCTATGAGGAGCTCCAGGCCTTCAGAAAGAAGCTGGAGGAGCACTTCGGCGTCGCTATCATCGACGAGGCCTTGCGCGAGGCCATTCACGTACAGAACCAGACTCGTCAGCTCTTGAAGGAACTCTACGAGCTGCGCAAGGAGCCGAACCCGCCGATCTCGGGGGCCGAGACTTTCGAAGCGGTTAACGCGGGCGTCCGAATGCCCCGCGACGAGTACAATGACCTACTTATCCGACTGTTGCAGGAAGCACGCGCTCGCACGATTGAAGGACCGCCCAAGATTCGGCTTATGCTCAGCGGCAGCAACCTGTCCAACCCTGCTTTCATCGCTGGCATCGAAGACCAGGGTGCTGCTGTGGTGATCGACGATCTTTGCACCGGTGCGCGCTACTGGAGCGATCCGGTCGACGAAGATCCGGGCCTCGATCCCATGCGTGCTCTGGCCCATCGCTATCTAAATAATCTTCCCTGCGCGCGCACCGTCGGCCTGGCGGATATCCGTCACGCCCGCATGCTGGGGCTGGCCAGGGAGTATCGCGTGCAGGGCTTGGTCAACGCCGTCATACGCAATTGCGCCCCTAACGGCATGGACCGTCCGCCGCTGCGCGAAGAGTTCGAGGATGCTGGTATTCCCGTCCTGGAGCTGGAGACCGAGTATGGCTCTGGTCGCACCGGGATGGTCGCAACGCGGGTGCAGGCGTTTCTAGAGATGCTGTACGCGCAGGCGGCAACCTAGCTCTAGCACACTCACCTCGCTCGCTGCTGCCGCCAGCCTATCCTGACGATCCCCCAAGCATCCGATCAAGGCCGGCCGCACCGAATGCGGCCGGCCAGCGCGGACTCGAATCGATGATCTCTTGCTCGATACGTGCGGATCGGTCCGATCGGTCCGATCGGTCGGATTCGGCGGATACGCATCAGTTCATCGGTTATACGGCGCTAGTCCGCCCTATGGAAGGTTCCGCAGAAGTCGGAGCAATCTCCGCAGTCCAGGCAAAGCTCCTGCTGCACCGTGGGCGCCTGAAAACCTTGCTGCTGAAGTGCCCCATTCGGGCATCGGCGCACCATCGGGCAAGGATGACTCTGTGGACAGTTTGCTGGGTTGACGATTATCATCGCTACTTTCGCTCCTGGTAGTAAATATCGGTTGCTGGCGGAGGCAGAGCTTGTGCGCTCTGCCAAGGGAAGACGCCCGCCCCGTCACTCGGCACTGATCTGGTCCAGCGCATTTTGCAGGCGTTTCTTTACCTCTATGGCCAGGGGGCGCAGATCCTCTCTGCCCACCAGACCCAGCGCGGGCTCCGGATCCATCATCGCCACCACGGAACCGTCTCCCTCCTCGTACACCACCACATTGCAGGGGAGTAACAATCCAATGTTCAGCTCGCTCTGGAAGGCCTGATGAGCGAGTGGCGGGTTGCAGGCTCCGAGGATCACGTATCGGCGGAAATCGGCGTCGAGCTTTTCCTTCATCGTCTTGCGCACGTCGATCTCGGTGAGCACGCCAAAGCCTTGCTCCTTGAGCGCTGCCTTGGTGCGCTCGACGGCCTGGTCATACGGTAAGTTGATTTCCTTTCCAAAGCCATAGGGTGTTGTTACTAGTCTGGGCATGGTCTTTCTCCTCCATAAGACTTTGCGCTACCAGGAGAGGGATGTTGTTGGCAACCGTGACTGACCGATCCCGACGGGATCAGCAGCTCGGACCGCCTCAAGTACCCCCTCCGCCTCCTCTGGACGCGATGAAAGTTATCACGACTGCGATACCGATGATGGCGATGGGCAAAAGTTCCAACGAGCACTCCCCGTGTGTCGATGATGATGGCGTTGTTGGTGGTCCTCCCGATCCTCCCGTGCGGCAAAGCTCAAAGTGGCTCCCATGGGTGCCTTGATATCGGTGCTCGCGGGAGACACTGATGGCCTAATAATACCATAGGGGGGTACCCTAGTCAATAGGGAGGCGCACCCTTGCGGCAACATCGGGCTTGCGTATTGACGATGGTATCGGGGGTAGGGTATAATCGACTTGGCGGCAATCCTATTTGGCTACGAGACCCGCACAGCACCTATTACATCCAACCTTCAGGAGGGTACCATGGACGCCGATATCTCCAATACGACCATTGTCGAAGTGTACGATCTGGAGGAAAGCGACTCGTGTTTCTCCTTTGGCTGAGGGCCCAAATGGTCTCGGGAGGAGATCACGCGCATGGCTGGCGAGTACCTTCTTCGAAGGTATGGTAACGGAATTCACGTCACCTACCATGATTTGAAAGATCCGGCGGTTCGTGCTCGATCGAGCGCCTTTCTGACCGATCTCTCCCAGCAGGGCTGGGCGCTCCCGACCGTGCTGGTGGACGGAGAGATGGCTCAGCAGGGCTATCTGGACCTATCTAGCCTGGTCGCGGTGGTAGCGCGGAAACTAGAAGGACCTCCTACCAAGTGCGTGAAGGGAAGGTGACCCGGTAGGGAGGGAACAATGAGGCACAAATTCGATCCTGCGAACAAGCACCGACTGATGGACGCGGAGCGCGGCAAGCTGCTACACCGCATCCTTCGTCCCGGTGGGTGGCTGGCCATCATAGAGTGGCAGAAAAAGGAAACCGAACCAGGTCCGCCTCTACACGAGCGCCTCTCGCCCGAAGACGCCCAGGAGAAAGCCGCCTGCGCCGGATTCAAGCCCGAGCTGATAAAGATCCTGAACGAGTTCCACTACCTGCAGGTTGTCTCTGCCAGCGCTCTGCGGCTACGTCGATGACGACCGTTTGCGGATGGACCGCTTCCTCCGGCACAGGCTCCCCGTCCGCGATTAGTCCCGCGATGTGCAGCGCGATGGCCTCTCGGGCGTTAGAGACTGCCTCTTCGAGGGAGTCGCCCTGACTCACACAGCCGGGCAAGCTGGGCACCGTGACCCAGTACCCACCTTGCTCCACGTCGGGATGCAGTATGATGCTGTACTGGCGCATTTCGCATCTCCCTGGCGCTAAGGGACTTCGAGGATGAGTTGGCCCCTACGCGGCCGCTTCGACGACGGCCACCTGAGGTTGCTCACGCTCCTCCGGAATGGTCTCGCCACTGTCGATCAGGTCCTCCGGGTAGAGTGGGATGGTTTCGCGGGCGTAGCGCCAGGCTCAACCGATCAGCCGGACCTCGACGCCGGTCGAAATATCTACCCAGCGGCGGTCCCCTGTCAGGGCGGGGACCCCGAAGCGCCACGCCAAGGACAGGCAGGCTCGATCCCCCAGTGATAGCCCGGAGGAACTGGTTCGTTCGTACATCTCAGCGGCCGTTTCCGCATCCTCTATCTCGAAGGGCACGATCTCCAGGCCCAGTTCCACTAGGTCAGCCCGAAACGCCGCCACGGGTCGGTTGTGCTGGAGCATCTTTTGAGCTACCTCTGACCAGTTCACGCTGGAAATGATCGCCGTAGGTAGTACCTGCTCCACGACGTCGGTGCCCGCCTCGCCGTGGAGTAGGGCCAGCAGCGCCGAGGCGTCGAGGACCACGACGGAGCCGTTGCTCACTCGTCTTCCTCCCGCTCAGCCGCGGCTCTGCGCTCCGCAATGAGCTCGTCCACCAGGCTTACGTCCCGAGGGACCGCGTCGAAACAGCCCTTTACCCTGGCCAGTACTGTCTCGCGCTCCTCCAGCACAATGCTCTGCCCTTGTATCCGTACCAGCAACTTGTCCCCGGACTTCAAGCCCAGACGTCTGCGTATCCCGGCAGGAATCACCAGGCGTCCCTGCGGACCGACCGTGACACTATATCCTCTGGATTGTGCCATAAGTATGTCCTTGTGCCAGTATCAACACGATTGTGCCACATCTTGGCAACATAGGCAAGAACTAGGACAGAGGTGTAGATATCCCTTCCATAGCTCGATTCGGGCCACGAGATCCCGGCCTGCTTTACTAAGGTCACCAGAATAGCGAGATCGTGTGTAAATGGGAAAGGCACCCCTTCCCCTACCAGAACCGCCTTCAGACTCTTTTCGGCGGCCTGCTGGGCGTGGAAGCAGAGGGTCTCCAGCAGAACATCGGGCGTGCGGGGCTGGCCCGCGATGGCCAGGTCGCTCCTCGCGTGGCGCAGCTAATCCTCCGGGCTTCCAGGGGCGGGATCAGGCGGCATAGATCTCCCTTCCCTCGTGCAGCGCCGGATAGTAGACGAGGCTGAAGTTGTCACCGTACACGCGCAGATCGCTCTCGGTTGCCACCACGACATCCACGGGTGTGCCGAAGCCGATGAGGTTGCGGTAGATGCGGCGTGCGGCGGTATCTCTGTCGTCCGCGTGTGGGACAACCACCAGTACGTCGATATCGCTGTCTGGCCCCATCTGTCCGCGCGCGGCCGAGCCGAACAGGATGATGCGCACCGGATGGGCGACTTCCACGATACGACGCACCAGTTCCTGGATAACGTCGGTTTCAGCTTCCATCGTTCGACCTCTTAGAGCGCAGCGCGATGCCGTCCATCCTACCGTCGATGCAATTATACGCTCTCTCAGCGTCATGGTCACGCTATATCGACCATCGGATGGACTCAAAGGACAGAAAAGCCGCGTCGTGACGCGGCTTGGAGGCATTTGGTGAGCCGGCTGGGACTCGAACCCAGGACCCTCTGATTAAAAGTCAGATGCTCTGCCAGCTGAGCTACCGGCCCGAACGCTGGCTGTGGCGGACACGCTCGAACTCCTACCACACAAAGACCACTCCTTGGCTTGGAGTGGTCCTTCGCTTCGCGCTCCGGCTATATATTATAGCTTCGGGACATCTACGTGTCAAAGCTGCCGGGCTGACATGGTGTGATTCGAGCGGTTGATATGTGGACCCTCTGATTAAAAGTCAGTTCCTCACCATTGCCCGTTCTTGGCGTTCTCATGCCCGTTCACCTCCCTTCGGCAAAGAATCAGATGGTGTCGTTACGGATAATCAGATGGTGTGGCTGTTGCCGTATGCTTTGCGCCTGGGACTCTCCGGACGGAGACTTCTCTCAATCCGGAGGCTGGAATCCTGGACCTCGATCACAAAGCGTTTGTCTGACCGTCGTTCGGATTGCTCGAACTCGAATTCGATCAGATCGATGAATGCCTCGGCTTTGCGTTGGCCCTTGCTTTCGGGGCAGTCGAAGAGCAGCAGTCTCAGGGCGGAATAGTGGGCGCGGTCTGCTAGCCGTTTGAAGTGCCTGCGATTCCATGTGACGACCACGGAGCCGAGCTCGATGGAAAGCTTCGCAATCGTCGGATCCGTGGTTTCCAAGGGCAGGCAATCTCTGACATGGGTGACGTCATGCCCGCGCGCTGTGAAATAGGCCATGAGCTGGTCGGGAACGCAGTTATCGATGAGAAGCCGCATAGCCCTTCCGAGTGTCAGACAGCATGCTTAGTCCTGCGCTCCTCCTCAAACGCAATGGCCGCCTCGACGTCTTCGCGCGTTAAGATGGGATATTGCTCGATGATGGCGTCAACGCTGTAGCCGTCCTCGTGAAAGCTCCAGATAGCAGAGGTGGGCACGCGCGTACCCGTGACGACAGGCGCGTTGCTCATCACGTTGCGCTGACGGCTGATCTGCCCGATATCCCGCGGGTTTCTCCGGCGCAGCTCCTCAACTCGCCGCTCCATGTCCTCGGCTATGGTGCGCAGCGAGACCGAGAAGGCGCTCTGACCGACGGCCGTTGCTCCCATTCGGTGGTCTCCATCGTCGAAGAAGAGATTGCCACCCACAACATAGAAAGTGAGCTCAGACCAAGGAGCTTCATAGCGGTCGGCGAACCATTGGCGCGCGGTCCTGAGTTGTTTGAAAGGGACCTTCTCCTGTCGCAACAGCGCCAGAGTGCGGAGTCCCACCAGATCGCGGAACGAGTAGACCCGACTGGAGGGCAACCGCCGGTTCGGATCGGCATAATGGGGCGTGAAGAAACCGATATTGTCCCATCGCCGCAGCCTACCGACGGAAAGCCCCGTCAGACGGGAGGTCTGATCGATGGTGAAAGCCAGCAGTGTGCTCATAGATAGTTCTCCTTGTTTTGGATGCTTGCTGGCATTAATCTTATCACGTCCTTTTTCCTAATGACCGCTTCTCCCCTTGACCGATGCGCTACACTATGCACAAGGAGGTGCGCCATGTTTACCGATCAGGACCGCCAAGAGATACGGGCTATCGTGCGAGACGAGCTGCAGTCCACGAAATCGGCTAGAAGACGCCATCCACGCGTCCATCCTGAGCTGCTGGGGCTAGACAGCAACCAGCTTGTCTGGCTTGCACGGCGCTATAAGCGGGAACAGGACGAGAAGGACCACCGCGACGGCAGGACGAAAGCCTTTGTCCTTGAACTCATACAAGAGTACGGTATACCCTCCCCGGAATTGGCTGCGAGGGAGCTAGCTGCATCGGATTCCTAGATCGGCGGCTCTCCCAGAAATTGGAATCCTTCGGCAAGAAGAGCGCGGCGGGCATCGTTCAGCCATTTGTTGGCGATATCTAGGGGCCTGTCGCTCTCTTCGACTTTGCCCATGGCCCGGCTTGCCTTTAGTCGAAGCTCCTGTTCGCAGCGCTGAAGACGACCCAAGAGCTCAGGCGTGCCCCGAAAATCCGGGTGGGCTTGTTGCCAGTGGGTCCAGAAAAGGTAAAGGTCGATCTTCATGGATGCGGCGTAGCGCTCAACATAGAGAGCCTGACCGCGTGATTCCTTCAGGTCTTCTCGGAGATCCCGCACCTGCTTTTCCAACTCACGAACGCGCTGCGCCAGCGTGCCACTCATCAGCTCATCGTACTCGTCGCGGTCGTCCATTTATCCCTCCTCAAGCATCTAGGTTTATCGCCTCACCGCTCCGTCCTCCTCCGCTCCTCCACCAGCACCCTCGGCACTCTGCCCCTTGACCGATGCGCTACACTATGCACAAGGAGGTGCCAGATTCCCTATCCCTTGTTCAATTTCAACCGTTGGGGGTGAAATCCGATGGGCTCCTTTGGTTGCGCGGACGGATCTTTAGCGAAGCCGAGGCGTAGAAGCTTGGTTGCCAATGCGCTGCAAAATGTATTGAAAAGCTCCTGGCTATCAGCCGCCATGTTGGGTGCTCTCCATACGGTCAAGAGACATTGCTGGTTCGGCAGCTCTTGTACGCGGAGCCGACCGAATGACTCATCGTCGAAGAGAAGGGAGCACTCACGGAAATGGTCAGTTTCCGGCGCGTCCGGATCAGGAAGCAAGTCGCATCCAGCGTCTCGCGCCAGGGCCCAGGCCGCGGACTCGAGCATCTCGGGATTCCCTGCCACCCACCGTTCAAAGACGTCCATCGAGCGAACCTCCTATTTGCATTGGTGCCCCCGCTGTCAGCGCTCCACCCTTCACTTCGACTCCGGCTACTGCTCCGCCTGCCATCGCTAGCCTCTCCTCCTACACATCCCGACTCACCCGGATCACCACCCCCCAGCACGCGCTTCCCATTGTCAAATCGCCTGTCTTGTCCCATACTATGCACAAGGAGGTGCGCCATGCTTACCGATCAGGATCGCGAAGAGATCCAGGCGATCGCAGAGGATAGGGCCTGCGCCGTAATCATGGAAGGCATGAGGCTATACCATGAGATGCTCCTGGGCGCCCTGACCAGCATGTGGGGACAGATGGATCAGCGATCTCGTCAACCCGAGAAAGCGCAGACTGACTAGGAACTAAGCTTCTTCCGGATCTCTATCACCTTGCCGAGCACTCGTACATGAGCCTTCAGGTCGTCGGTGTAACGGGCCAACTCAACCCCCTGGGACCCTGCTACGACCACCAGGTCGCCGACTTCTGCCGGCTCCTGAAGGCTCATAAGCACCAAATCGCCTTTGTCGATCAGAGGACCTGAGTCGCCATGTCGGAATGGAACCTGGGCAGCTCGGATTTGCCTATCGCCCTTTTCCTCACGCCGTAGATACGTGAAGGTTCTTATATCCATCTCGTCTCGTCCAAGCTCTTCCCATTTGACGACGCGGACGGGCTCGGGTGCCCATGGCTCAAACATGTTCAGCGCTACCTGCCGATGGGCGTCAACCAGATTTCTGTTGCCCCGCGCATGACCTCCATATGAGAGGGTTTCCGCCTCATCCCAATAGAAGTACTTTGCGAGCTTGCGGCAGGTTGCCTCGCTAGGCTCATGTCCTGGGCCATCCAATAATCCCTTGAGCGTCGCCTCGCTTAGACCGGACCCTTTCGCAACCTGCTGCACGCCTAAACCGCGTTCATCCATGCCCCTACGCACCATGTCTCGGAGCTTGTCGATGTTTTTGAACATCTGCGCAATACCCTCATAGTTGAATTCGTTCCCTCACCGCTCCGTCCTCCTCCCCTCCTCCACCAGCACCCCCGGCACTCTGCCCCTTGACCGATGCGCTACACTATGCACAAGGAGGTGCGCCATGTTTACTGATCAGGACCGCGAAGAGATACGCGCCATCATCCGCGACGAGCTCGAGGTCATACGCGAAGAAAACAGGATAGCAAGCGATAGATTCATCCAAGCGGAACGCGAGCGCCTCGCGGAGCTCAATAGAGAACGCGCAGAACAGGGCTTGCCCCCTATCCCACCAATGGGGCTTTGACTACGCAAAGAGCTTGATTCCGTTCGCGACCAGATACGCCCTGCAGTTCTCAAACCATTCTTCGGCTGCCTGGCGCGGGTTGTCGCCCTCGGCAATCTGCCCTTGCGCATGCTGGCCGGCCTCGCGTATCCGCTTGGTATGTAGCTCGGCGATGTCTTGGTCTTCGGGATAGAGTTGTCGCAAGCGGAGCTCGGCGGTCACCGCGTTCATTCCGACAAAGACGCTGGCAATATAGCGCTCAAGATCGAGCAGCTTCTTGTCCTTGTCCCAAACCTCTTTCTGAAGCTGCTCGATTTCGTCTTCCAAGGATTTGACGTTCTCGAATAGTCCCTCATATTGCTCAGGGCTTCGCATCATGATTCTCCCTCCTTCACACATCCCGACTCACCCGGATCACCACGCCCAGCACCCGCGTCCCCTCCACCTCGCTCTCCGGGTACCGTGGATTCTCGCAGCAGAGAATCCAGCTTCCATTGGTCTTCCGGACTAGCCGCTTGACCTCTACCTCGTCTCCACCCATCAGGACGACGACCACGTCGTTGGGCTTGGGGGAGCCTTCCAGGTCCACGATGATCTCATCGCCGCCGGCGATCTCATGACTGCCGATAGCGACCGAAATGCCTACGGATTTCAACTACCTTGCCGATCACCCGAATGCCTTGCAGCTTTGTGCTGTCATACGTCCAGAACTTGGGTTCGGGCTTCCCGGCAATCACTACCAATTCGCCGTCGCGGGCGTGTTCCTCGATGATCAACAAGACGCAGTCTCCCCTGGATATGGTCGGAATGGGGTCGCCGTAGTCGCATGGACTTGGCGCGGCGATAATCGGCCTGTCTTGGACGTAGTCTTTATGGGCGAAGACGGATGCGATGATATCCTCCCCTTTGCGGCTTTCTATCTTCGACCAGGGAACGACGTCGACTTGCTTGGGTTTAGCCCAGTCGGGCGTGTAGTGCCATACCGGGCCGACGACTCGGGTTAGCTTCCCGCGGATTTTGACCTGGGCTCTGGGGAGCAGCTCATCCTCATATGTGGGGTTTTCGCAGCGAAGGGTAACAAACCCGTTCTCTTCTCCCATAAAAATGCGAATCAGGTCTCGTCTTTCGCCAATATCCACGAGAACCTTGGAGCCCGGCTCAAAAACGCGTCCGGGTTCAACGATGACCGTGGCCTTGGGAAAGGCGAACGGCACCATCTCATCGCCCTCAACCGTGCCCATGAGGGCGTTTTCTGAATCCCTTGGTTCTCTCAGGGAATGTGAACAACGTTCATAGCGCGATCGCTGCATGTTCTTGCTCCAATTCACTATCGTGATTACCGCCCCGTCTTCCGCCTCTCCTCCACCAGCACCCCCAGCACGCTAATCTCTTTCACCTTCTCGACATCCACGAATGCCGCTATCTCGGGCTTTGCTTCCCGAACGAATACCACACGATCTTTCTCTGACGGAATCAAACCCAGCTCAACGATCGCCACGGTATTTCCGATCTGTACCGCCCATAGATTGCGCCGCTCCGCCTCGCCGACGGTCGAGTATATGTACCCGGCTGGCGACAATCGCCCGCCCAGGAATGCCGGTATGCTCAAGATCGGCACGGGCTGGGGCATGATCTTCGGCAATTCCTCTGTCACGTGTGCGGCTCGGCCCTCGGCAACTCCCAGCCCGGCGCCTACTTCCTCCGGTGTAAGAAAGGTGGCTACGAACTCGGGGTCGAGTATGACGATCGGCCTGACCCCGAGCGCCTTGGCCAGCAGCCTAACGGATTCATCGCTGATCGACTTCCGAGCCCCAGTCTCTATTTGCGAAATGAATGATTGGCTGAGCCCTGATTTGATGCGGATTTGTCCCTGGGACAGTTTTCCCCGTAACGCTTTAATTCGCGCACCATCGATCGGTAGATCGGCCATGGAAAGATATTACTCTATGCAATGAACATCGCCCGGACTATTGCATATGGATTTGTGTGAAAATGCCTTGACAAGGCATCGCTAGGAGCGATAGAATCGCAGTATGCAATACAACCGGGGCAGGAGGCGGCCGTATGGCACTTATCGATAGCCTGAAACAGATGCAGGGAAAACGGACGCAAGAGGATTTTGCCCACGAGCTCGGTCTCAAGCAGCCGACGCTCAGCCAGATCTATTGTGGCGAACGTCGGATCAGCATTGACACCTTGAGTCGAATCCTGGAGCTGGATCCGGAATTGGGAGAGGAGGTGACCGAATATCTGAAGTCGTTGCGGCATGATCCTGCCGAGGACGGGCAGGACGACGGTGATTCGTTTGGGGCGCAGGCGTAGGTGCCTGCCGGGAAAAACCACACAGGAAAAAAGGAGGACATCGTGAATAGGACCGAGAAGACCGAGCCGCTTGAGGGTATGACGGACATGGACATGGACATGGTTCGTTTCCTCGCTACACCCGAACCGGTTGAGCGTAAGCAGGTTCGAGTATCTAACGGTTTCAGCGGATGGATGATCAGCGAGGTCGATTACGTATGCCCAAAGTGCGAGCGCACTCACACCCTGCGGACTCAGTACTGTCCGGGTACCGACCCCGAACAGCTAAATAGCGTACCGCGAGTGCTCGAGTATCCGGAAGAGCTTGCCAAGATGTGCGGGCGTAGGTAGCCACTTTACACCGTACTTTACATCTTGCGCCTGGAAAGGATGTCATTCTTATGCTTTGGGGCGACACGAGTCAAGCTTCTGATCCTCTCCGCTTCCTCCTCCTCTTCATCCTCGGAGGGGCTGCCGGGTACTCCGGGTACCACGCCGTTAAGGCGCTTGTCATCCGGAGGCACCGCCGATGAAAGCGCCCTCCTCCGACATCTCCACCTGGACCATAGGTCAGCTCGTCAACGAGCTGGATCTGTGTGAGACGAGCATCGAGGCTATCAACGATCTGCGCGCGTCGGGCAGCCCGCTGCGGCGCTATCGAGGGGCGCTCGACTTCTTCACGAACCGCCGGGAGGCGGTCAGGGCCGAGCTGAGCCGGCGGGAGCTGGAGCGTGCCGGATGACTCAGCGCAAGGGATATCTGCCCTATCAGGATGACGTGCCCTGGTTCACGGGCTTCTGCGCGCAGTGCGGACGGCCCGCCTCTCGTTGGCGAACGCTGGGGCGGTTTGTGGTCAAGTACCTCAGGCGCGATCGCCTCGAGGAGCAACTCGAGTATAGCGGCTACTTCGAGATCTGCTCGGAATGCGAGCCGGAGATCTGGGTGCACGAGAACACCATCAGCATGCGCGCGAAGACGGACTGAGGATGGCCAAGCGCGGGCGAAAGCCATCGGACAAGTCGTACGACACTTTGACGATTCGCGTCCCTCCCCAGCTCGGCCGCGAGGTCGATCTCTGGGCCCAGCGAGCTGGGTTGACGCGGAGCGAGCTGGGGCGCTGGGTGTGGGCGGAGGCGGTGGCGAAGATGAAGCGGAACGGGAGGCATTGGCTGCGGCAGCGGGTGCTGCAGGGACAGAACGACGAGCGGGCCGCGGCCCGGGGACTGACGATCATTCGGCCGCGCAAGGGAGGCAGAGCGGAGACGACGGGCGAAGAGGATGCGAAAGAAGGGCGGCACGCTGAGATCGACGGCGGGCTGCATGGCGAATCTGCTATGGAGGCGAAGGAGTGACCTATCAGGACTGGCGGGAGCGGGCGGAGGAGGCAATCCAGCGGGAGGAGCTGCGCGCGAGCACGCGGCAGGACGAGGAGAAGCATTTCTTTCTGACGTCCACGTCCTGGGAACAGTCGGCCCACGTGGACGACGTCGAGAAGCAGCTCGACATCTACTTCGGACTGAAGGGCCGGCGCGTCGGCTCCACGGTGGTAGTGGACGGGGTGCACTTCGGGCTGACGATCATGTTCGGGACCGGGCTGCTGACGGTGACTCCGCGCTGCTGGGATTGCGGGGCGCTGGGCATGAGCTACGTGGTGGCAAGCTGGGGCAACCTGGGCGCCGCGCTGCGCGAGGTGCGAAGGTTCGGTGACACGCATTGCAATAGACAAGCATATCTGAACGAGCTCGCCTGCGAAGAGGCGGCGGCACAACTGCCGAAATAAATCGACTAACGTCACAACGGTAGGAGGAAAGGTTGGAACGAGCGATCAGGAACATCGGCATGCGCCGGAAGACGGCCGTGGAGGCGGTGCTCGACATCGAGGCTCTCGCGCACCGTGCCTTGGAGCTGCGGCCGACGTCGCCGGCGGAGGAAAAGGAGCTGAGGCGGCTCCGCAGAGTGAAGGCGCACGCCCGGCACATCTGCGCGGCGCTGGAGAGGATAGGAGATCTCGATGCGGCATAGAACGAAGAGAGCCGCGGGGATCTTGTCCATCCTCGCGGCTCGGGCAAGGTTTGCTGCAGCTTGCCTGTATTCACTGTACTCGGTAGACGAGCCCGCCGTCAACCGGAGCTGGCAGGGCCCCCTCACCGCGGAGGAAAAGCGCCTCATGCTGGGCGCCATCGCGGTGGCGGGGGTGCTGTGGATGGTGGCGCTGTTGCCGGGATGGATCGGGTGACAACGATGAAAGGCTCTCGTCGTTTCACCCCGCTGCAGTTGCGGGTCCCGGTCTGCGATATCTGCGAGAACGATATCGAGCCCTTCCACGGCTATTTCGTCGATCTACTCGATCGGATCTGGTGTCGCCACTGCCGCCGGCGGCAGCGGCTGCAAGAGGAAGCTGAAATGGAGGTCAGCTATGAACAAGCCTCAGGCCGAGCAGAGATACGTCACCAAGAGCGGGCTGGTCTATGTCATCACCAATACATGGACGGAAAGGTCCTGGGCGACCTATCAGCGCAAGCCCAACGGCAGATTGAAGCGGTTGGTCTCCCCGGCGCTGCCAACGCGATCGACACGAGCGGCGGCCCAGGAGGATTTCCGAGTCTTTGTCAGCCACCGGCGATGGAGAGGCAGTCCGGCGCAGCGGGTGGAGTGGGTCCCGGTATGGGAGCAACTGCTGTCGGAGCGGCTGGGAGGTCAGGAGAATGGTGAGCGACATGGCTAGAGGAGTATGAGAGATGTTCGAAGAGATCGCGAATATTCACACCTGGGATGTGGTGGTGGTCAGGAGGCGGCTCGAGCATCTGGCTCGAGCCATCCAGGCCGAGGAGGATCGTCTCGAATACGCCGACCCGTTCGCTGAACGAGATAGCGTGCTCCGGTGTCTGCACCGGCTGGGAGATCTCATTCAGCAGCGACACTATGTGGAGCTGGAGCTGCTGCGCCGGCGCTACGCGGAGGTGCCACGAGTATGAGCGCCGTGGAAGCGCGGAGAGCCTGCGGCTTCCGGAAGGTGGGTGGGTTGTACCTCGAGGGAGATGGTATGGCGGCGGGCTGTGACCGTCTCCCCGTCGCGATAGAGCCCTGTCCGACTTGCGGAGCGGTGCCGCAGTTCACTCGAGGAATCGCCCGCATCAATCCCAGGGCGCTTTGGGGAGACCATGGTTGCCACGAAGCCGGTTGCCCGATGTGCCATCCGCCTGAGAAGGCCTATCTCATGTGGGTTGGCAGCGAGTATACGGAGCGGTCCTTCATCGCTGAGGCTCGGCGATTGGGGGTCAGCAAGCGGATCCCAGCGGTCCCGAAAGACCTGGTGGTCGGCGAGGATTGGGTCTTCCTGGCCAAGCTGCACATCATTCCCGACGGTGGTCAGCAGTGGATGCCCTTTCTGCGGCAGCAGCAAGAGGAAGATCGCCGTCGCAATTGGGGTCCGGGGGTGTTCTTCGCGTTCCGGCCGCGGCGGCTCGTGCAGGTAATCACCGAGAGCATGGCGGCGGCGGGCGCAACCGAGGAGCTGGCGAAGCAGGGCGTGACCGCTGTGGTGGTCCCGGATGAGGATCCGGACCACCGGCGGAAGAGCAAGTCCGGTCCACGGTTGCGGATGGTCAAGTAATTTCTTCGGCGACGGCCGTAGTGGCGGAAGAGGAGGTGGTGGTACTCACTATCGGAGGAATGGAGACCGCATGGACGGGTTAATCGAGGCTCACTTTGTCCATCTGCACAAAGGCTCAGGCATCAGCGAGGAGGTCATACAGGAGCGGGGGTATCGGTCGATCAGCGGGAAGGACGTGAAGGGGCTGGGATTCGCGCCGTCACAGTGCCGAGATGGGCTACTCATGCCGATCTGGGGCGTAGACGGATCCCAGCCTCTTTTTGTGCTCCGTCCGGACGAGCCGCGCATCAACCGGGAGGGGAAGGCGCTCAAGTACGAGCTGCCAAAGGGTGGCGCCATGCGGCTGGATTGCCCGCCGCGGTGCCTGGAGGCGCTGAAGGATCCATCGCGGCCGCTCTGGATCACCGAGGGCATCAAGAAGGCGGACAAGCTCGCCACGGAGGGATTCACCGCGATCGCGCTGCTGGGCGTGTGGAATTTTAAGGGGAAGAACGACGTCGGGGGGAAAACCCTCTTGGCGGACTGGGACCTGATCGCCCCGAACGGGCGGCATATTCGGATCGTCTTCGACTCGGACGTCATGCGGAAGAAGAGCGTAGAGCAGGCGCTGGCGAGGCTCACCGAGCACCTCAAGCGGAAGGGCGCGCACGTGACGGCGGTATATCTGCCCGAGTCCGACGGGGTGAAGGTTGGTGTGGACGATTACCTGCTGACGCACTCCGCGGTGGAGCTGGAGGGGCTGGTCGACGCGGTGCAACCGCCACGTCGGCCGGCGCCGCCGACCTTTCGCTATCTGGATGGTCCTCCGCCAATCATGAGCAAGCCCCTCTCGCTGGTGAACGGGCATGCCTACGCGGCCACATGGCTGTGGGGAGAGACAGAGACGACCCAGCTCGAGGGCTGCGACGGCGAGATCCTGGATCTGAATCAGCCGAAGCGGGAGCGCTCGCGTGAGATGGTTGTTGTGCGGGGCGACGGGAAGGTATTCGGCAAGAGCCCCACCGGGAAGGAGTTCGTGCCGATGTCCCTGCTCGATGTGGATGTGAATGTGCCGCTGGCAGTGCAGAACGACAAGCTCTGGAGCGCGGCGGGAGTGCAGTCCTTCCAGGACGGCTACCGTGCCGATCCGCGCGATGTCTTTCATCGCATCTGCCAGTTGGTGGATCGGTTCATGAGCTTCGACGAGAGCCTGGCATCACAGGAGACCATGGTACAGATGGTTAGCTGTTACGCGCTGTCGACGTGGTTCATTGATGCCTGGCTTACGAATGGGTACATCTGGCCCAACGGCGGCTTTGGCACGGGCAAGTCGAAGCTGGGATACCTCATCCTGGAGGTTGCTTACCTCGGCGTCAGTGTGCTGGGGGGAACGACCTTTGCCTGCGTGCGGGATCTGGCGGCATCCGGCGCCACGATGCTCTTCGACGACTGCGAGGACCTGAGCAATCCGAAGAAGACCGACCCCGAGCTGAGAAACTTCCTCCTTGCCAGCAACTTCAAAGGCGCCAACATCTGCGTCAAGGAGCGTCAGCCGGATGACAGGTGGCAGACCGCTTTCGTGACCGTCTTCTGCTCGAAGCTCTTCACAGCCATTCGCCTACCCGACAAGGTGCTAGACTCTCGCACGATCGTAATCCCCCTGTTCAAGAGCGCGGATCCGCAGAAGGTCAACGCCCAAGTCAAGGACTACCGGCTCTGGACCTGTGATCACCGCCGCCTAGTCGATGACCTGTGGGCCATGGCGGTGGAGCATTTGCCGTCCATGCCGCGGCACGAGGACGCGGTGAACAATCACGCGCCACTCCTGGGAAGGGCCCTGGAGCCGTGGCGACCGATCTTGAGTGTGGCCCATTGGCTGGAGGAGTTGGGCGAGACCGGTCTCTATGATCGTCTCTGCATGCTGAGCCGCCGTTATCAGGTTCAGCGCATGGAGATGGGCGTGTCCGATCTGACGAAGACCATCATCCAGATGCTGCTGCAGCTTGTGGAAGGCAAAGAGGATGAGGAGTCGATCTGCGTTTCGTCATATGACATCGTGGGCATGGTCAACGAATATATGATCGACCAGGACTTGGCCGAGGCCGACGGACCGCCCTACACCAATGTCCGAAAGGTGTCGTGGGAGTTGAAGCGGCTGAACCTGGTGAGAAACAAGCTGCGTGCGCGAGAGGGGGGAGGTTGGGAAACCACACCTAAGCAAATAAGCGGGATAGCCCTCGCGCATGGGGTTTTTGGCTCAAACGGTGCCGGAATAACTGGTCAACTGGAGCAAGATAACCTGTCAACTGGGGCAAAAAACGCCGTTTTCGAGGGGGGGGTCAAAATCGAACAAAGTCTTGACCATCTTGACCATCTTGACCAAGCTGAAAAAGAAACCGCATGTGCAAGCGCTCCAGCGGTCGATTCGGATATGGTCAAGACTTGGTCAAGACTCGTCGATGGCAAAGTCTTGACCAAGTCTCAAAAGCAGGCTGGCATCGTTCGGGAGAGGGCGGATTTGGAGGCCGAATTGCTCGCCTGGGGCGATAAAATGGGCTGGATTCGGGTCGAGCCATGGCATGGCAGCCCGATCGCCCGTGGGAGGGACAACTGGGAGCGGTACGCGCGATTTGCGTCGCTGGAGCGGCTGCGTGAGGCGGTTAAGGCGTGTCGTCTCGAGACGAGCTCGTGAGGGGGGCGAAATCTTGGTCAAGACTTTGCCGATGAGCGAAGTCTTGACCAAAGTCTTGACCAAACCGCGGATGGCGTCCCGGTGCGCTTAATCGGGAGGCTTGGTCAAGATGGTCAAGATGGTCAAGACTTTTCCAAGAAAAGAGGGGGGGGTAAAACAGCAAAAAACGCTCCAGTTGACCAGTTATCACGAAAGCGAAGGAGGAATCGAGGATGAAACAACCGCTTTTTCGTCGACCGGTGCCGCCGGAGCGGCTGACGCCGCCTCCGCGGCGAATGATGCCGCGGAACGAGACGAAGCGGCGCGCTGAGCTGACAAAAATGGCGGGTTGCGGGAGGCAGGCGGTACGTTGAGACCTTGGAATGGCAAAACGGGCTCTGGCGCTTTGTAGGGCGATTCTGACGGGGTGAGTACGAGAAAGGGAGGAGAGAAGACAAATGGCTACCGAAGGGGTGTTTGAGGGCTGGGCGATACTCGAACTGATGGGGCATCGACGCCTCGGGGGCTATGTGCGATCGGTGGAGCTGGCCGGCGTGGGTCTGTTTCGGATCGACGTCCCGGCCGCGGGGTCCGAGGATATGACCACGCAGTTCTATGCACCGTCCGCGCTCTACTGCCTGACCCCAACGACGGAGGAGCTCGTAAGGGAGTTCGCGCGACGCAATCAACCCGAGCCGGTCCACCGCTGGGAGCTGCCGGCCCCGGCTCCGGTCCTCTGCCGCAGATGTCACGACTATCGCGCCACTACAGAGAGTGGTCTCTGTAATGACTGTGCAGGGGACGACGACGAGGAGTTGCCGTATTGAAGATGATCAGGCACCTGCGCGACTGGCTGTGGGTCTCCGTGTCCCCTGTCGCGATCGGCTGGCTCTTCTTCGAGTTTCTGGCGTGGGTGTTTCGGGAGCAGTGCAGAGGCTGCTTCGGAGGGAAAGGCTCGGGCTGTACAAGCCGTCGCAAGGATCCTGGCGCCAGCCGGTGAGGGTTGAGGCAGAATGGAGGGGGGCAAAGAGGCTATTGACCCTTGCCGCGCGTGGGTATATCATAGGGTTAACCGCGGGTATGATAGGAGGGTTATTACATGCGCAATCTCCGCCAGCGCCCCATACCGATTAATGAACGTGAGCGAGCGCTGCTGGAGCGCCACCGGGAGCTATATCGCCCGGAGATCGGCGATACGGACTGGGGGCAGTTCTTGCGGACGGCGACGTTGCTCGGACTGGTCGGCTTGGGTCTCTACGCGCTGGCGAAGGCCGCCCAAGGCTCGGGGCAGACGGCCGGCGTCGTATGCACGTGGGCTGGCTGCCAGCATCCGTTCACCCTGGTGATCCCGGACGGTGTGGGGCGCTATGTGGAGGCTGGGTGTCCTAGTTGCGGGCGTCAGTTGGTGGTAGATCTCAAGGCGGTTGCCGGATAGAGGTCGATCGATCGTCGGGGATTCCCGGCGATCGCAACATAGCGGTTGAAAAAGAACGCCGCCACGTCTGATCCACGTGGCGGCGGGCTGAGGGTGGCGCCCCTCAAGTAAGCACAATCTCATTGTAGCTGCACTGATCCACGGGCGCAATCCTCCTACCGCATCAACGGGAAGGAGGACGACGGTGAAACGCACTGACACTTGCGTGGGTATGCGCCTGGAAACGCCAGCGTTGGGCACGATCGATATGCAGCTGTGCGGCAACGCTGCACAGATCCTAGCCGCGGCTGCTCTCGTCGGCTTGCTGGCGATAGGCGCTTGCGCGATCGCGACCAGGTAATCGGCGAAGACCGCCGCGGTTTCGAAAACCGCGGCGGTCGAGTTTACGGCACCTTCATCCAGCCCTTCAGGGCGGCAGTGATGAGCGAGCCGAAGCCGCCCAGGGCGAGGACCACAGCCAGCCCGCCCTTGACGCGGCTCTTCCACTCCTCGAGGACATGGATCCGCCGACTGTCGGCCTCCTGACGCGCCAAGATCTCCGCCACTTGCGTCTGCAGCTCCCGCGTGGCGGCGAAGATCTCGATCAGGTATTCGCGATCGGTGGACGGCGTCGGTCCCTGCATGCGGATCCGCCTCAGCGCAGCTTGATCTTGTCGATGCTCGCTTCGTATCCGCCCACCGCCAGCAGACCGGAAAGCAGACCGCTCAGCGCGTATGTCACCAGGTCGCTGGGCGTTTTCACCAGCGCCTGGATCCAGCCGAAGAGCACCATCAGGACCACGCCGATTAGGATGCTTACGTAGGGGGTGTAGTCGGTCTTGATCCTGCCCTTCAGGAGCTGCAGAAGGATCAGGATCAGCGTTGCCAGGGCCCCCACGTTCAGAAACTGCGAGATGTCGACCACTGTGGTTCTCCTCCTTGTTGATTGCCTATCGTTTCTTCCCCATCTTGCGCCGGCGCTGTTTAGCGCGGAACATGCTCAGCCGCCCCTCCTCTCCGGATGCACCTCGGCGCTGTCCGCGGCGCCAGTCGCGTGCCAGCCAGGATTCCCGCGCCTGGGTGTGCTTCTGGGAGCTGCGCGTCCGCTGGGCACGGCTCGGATTCGTATGCCGCCGGCGATCGTGGCCGGTGCGATGGCAGATCGAACAACGTCTCATGCGGTCCACTCCAGGACGGTGGCCCGGTATGCGTTGCCCGTCATCCTCTTGATCTGCGTTCCGCCGGCGCAGTCGCACGTGTGGAGCACCGCGGGGGCGTCGCCCGGATAGAGCGGCGCGAAGGTCGGCGATCCACACCAGGAGCACTGACCAGAACGGACCACCTCGATCGGCGCCTGAGTCGGACAATCACACGGCCGGTTGATAAGCCAGGACATTTTGTGAGGCCTCCTGACGATGAATCATGAGCGCCAGAGCCAATAACACACCCAGCGCCAGCACTACCGCGCCATCTCTTGACGTACTCTGAGCACGGGTGCTATTCTTATGGTGAAGTGCGGGCGCTGCCCCTGGGAGGCGTTGTGCAGCCCGATCTTCCCCGCCGGGTTCCCAGGACCCCATATAGGCGGGGTTGCGCTCATCCGGGCGGGTCGCGATCAGGCGTCCCGCCTTTTTTCTTGCTTTCTCAGCTTTGCGCGGCTCCCGCGGCACCATGCTCGCGAAGCTCCATTCACCATCTCGCGGACGTGCCCACAAGACGAAGGATGTCTCTTTGACAACGCCACCCCGATGTCGGACGGGAAGCGGTGCGAAATAAGTGCGCGTGCGATCGACGTCCTTCTCATACAGCTCCGTGGCACGTTTGATCGTTTCGACGATCGCCGGGATAAAGCGCCAGCGGCCGGCATCGTCAGAACGCATTGCGATATGTTCCAGTACGTGTTGGCGGTCCACCTTGACCCGATTTCCCCACGGATCGCGAACGAGGCGGTAGCCCTCCGGCCGAACGATACCCAGCGCCTGCGTAATGCGCTGCTGTAGCAGTTGGCGAGACGGTCGCTCTCCGCGCCAGGGGGTGATAGTTCGCGCTTTCATTCTGCAGGACCCTCGGCCGCTGGTGGCGAGAACGGCACCATGCCCTGATACCCCTGCCCTCCGTTCAGGCTCTTGCAATCGCAGTAGGCCCACGCTTTCGGATCTAGCCACGGGTCCATGTACCACTTCGACGAGCGCAGGTTTACAAAAGCCTCTTCGGCCCTCCTCCACAGGTCACGCACGATGGGTTGATCGCGGTCTACCTGCTCCTCCCTCCCCGCGGGCTGCTTCACCCAGACGGTGGACTGACCCAGGAGCGGCAGCGGGATCTGCCCGGCCCATTGCCCGATGTAGATGATCACCCAGCCCATATGGCGACACTGCGCCAAGGACTGGAGCGCAGCTCTCCGAGCCGGATCGCTGGCCGACGTCGTCATGGCGAGCATCATTTCGTCGATGATGATGACCCGTCCGGTGGGCGGCAAGCTCGGAGGGAGCAGCTCACCATCGCGCTCCTCGAGCTCGAGCTCGTCCTCATCGTCGTCCACGGCCTGGCTTTCCAGGTACCTCTGGACCTTCTCCATGCGCGAAACCAGCGTGCCGGTCTTGATGGTGACCGCGAAGTCCGGTCTGTCGTCGCCGTACATGTTCACGCACTCGACCTGGTAGCCGTGCGCCGCTCCTATCCTCTGCGCCAGTCGCTTGGCCAGCGTTGTCTTGCCGGATCCGGTCGGTCCCAGGATGATGTGTCCCCCGAAGGGCAGAGCGATCAACCGCTGTACGAAGGCATGCCAGGGCGGAGTCACCGGCGCGTCGAGCACGCGATACTCGGCCTCGACCACGTTGCCCTGCAACGTGCCCTGTACGCTCCCGATCGCCTCCTGGACCTGCTGGAGCACCCGACGTCCGATGTCGCCGGCGCCGGGGCGAGCCAGATTCAGCGCCTCTACCCATCCGTCCTGGGTCAGATAGCTGATGGCCGCCGGATCTCCTTCCTGCGCCCGCCGTATGTGTCCCCACAGCTTCATGCCCGTGGGGACCGCCTGCAAGAGTCCTAGCAGATCATGCATCCCTGGATCCCACTACCAGCCCATGCCGGCCGAACTGGCCGACGGCAGGCTCTTGTTTCAGCTGTGCCCGGTTCGCTGGGGCGTCGCGGGGTAGCAGACCCCATTCTCGGTCGCCCAGCAGCACTTGGCTGTGTCCCAGCTCAGCGGGACGCTTACCGCGTCCGCCGAAACGGGATAAGGCGTCTTCTGACACTGACCGCATGGGCTTGTCGCCTGCGATGCCGAGAAGCGCCGATAGACGAGATATCCAGCCACGAGCAGTCCACCTACCACCAGCAGTTGCTTGGTAAACACTGATGTAGATGATGGATTAGAGCGCGTAGCGGTGCGGCCGGATCGCCGTCCTTTGCCGCTGTTCCACTTCGCCGCGGCCCGCTGCATGGCTTTCGCGCGGTCGGCCTGGGTGGCGCCCTTGGGCAACGCGCGCAGCTCGGCCTGCACCAATCTGTTCCACGGGGTTAGGGCTCGTGACATCGCAACCTCCAAGGCTGAGTGAGGACCCGACAGCCACGCCCGGCGGGTCCTCACGCGGATCGCGGTCCCGCCTCACATCTCATGGCGAGACACCTCGAGTGATCGCCTAGCGGCGAGCGCTCTTGCGCCGTACGGCCTTCTTCCGTTTCCGGAACTGGCCGTTGGCCTTACGCGGGGGTAGGGACTTTCGCTTTGCCATCGTTCGACCTCCGAATATGTAAGTGGGAAACGCGCTCCATTTGCCAGCCGGTGCAGCCCGGACGAGTCCCGCCGCAGTCGCAGCGAACCGGCTCGAGATTCAGCTCGTGCTGCAGCTCCACAGATAGACCATAGTTCTCGGCAAACCAGGCTCGATATTCGTCTGCCGTCATCCGACCAATCCTCTCTCCGGATCCAGGACCATGCTCGATCGCATCGGCACGATCACCGGCCGGCGTGTCCGTGGATCCACCGTGAGCAGTGGCTTTGCGCGGGATCGCTTCGAGAGCGGACCCCGATCCCCGGATTCATGCACCCATCGCACGTGCCCGCGCTTGGATGATGCCAGCGGCTCGTACTCGAGCTCCGGCATCGCGCCCATGGCCACCAGGAAGCGCGGCAGTTGCCGCTCACGCGGATCGAGCTCGATCACGTCCTCGATGCCGTGAAACTCGCGAGAAAGCGCGCGCGCCTGCTCCAGTTGGTCCCGCTCTTCCTCTGTGAGCGCAGTCCGCCGGCGCGCGGGGTTTCGCCGCGGCGGCAATGCCTCCGCGCGGCGCTTGCGGACGGCGTTGTGCCGGTGTAGGGCGTAGAGACCGAGACCGACGCCGGCGAGGACGAGTCCGTAGGCGAAGAGCGATTGCTCGCGGCCTTGCATGTCTCAGAACCCCATGACCCAGAATCTTCCCTCATTCTTGTGGGCTAACGGCTGGTTGTCTGCGTCTGCCACGTAGACCTGCAGCCATGGAAAGCCGCCGGAATCAACCATGGAGTTGCCGAATTTGAGCTTGGCAGATACGGTATAGTTTTTCCATCCGTCGTCCTGTCCGACCTCAAAGACCTGCTCTTGAGCGTCAACTTGCACGCCGTCATCATTCATCCATCGCGCGCCAGCCCAAAAGCGGCCCGGGGGTCCGGAATGGACGATTCCCCAGGTCACGTCCATCAGACCGTCTTGGCGAACTGTACTGCTCCAACGGTTGTCGGCGAAGACGAAGCTATGCGTTCCTGGCTCCGGCGGTCGATCTGTCGGCTGGTCGCCTTCACCCGTAATAGCCTGTACGGTTGACTGTATGGATCCTTTTACCACGCCAACTAGCCCTGCCCCAGCGGCCTCCCCTGCCCGTTCGGCGGCCGCCTCAACAAGCTTTGGTCCGGAGAGGGCGTTCACCAGGACTAGGCCAATGCCGCCGACGACGACGACCTTCACAATGTCTGCAGGTCCGGGATTCCATCTCTTGCGACGTGTCATGCGGCTTACCCTCCGTAGTACTGTGGAGCGAGGCTGTTGTACGCGCTTTCGGCCTCCGGCTGGCTGTTCTTGCTGTCCCGCTGCACACCACCGAGCACCACAATGAAGGTGCCGTTCGGCCCATAACCGACGTAGTTGTTGCTGTTCATAGGGTACCGGTTGCCACCGCTGGTCCCTGCGCTCGTGCCGGAGCTCGACTTGGCGCTTTGGCCCGAGTTGTTCTTGGCGCCATTGCCGACACCGGTGCCACGGAGAGCGCCTTGAATAGAAAGGGCGACATTCTGCGCCCCCTCGCCGATGCCTCCGCCCAGAGCTGCCCCGTACGCCACGTAGGCGATTACCGCCAGGATCCCGTACCCGATTATTTCGGTTTGATTCTTGCTCGCCATGCTCTCACTTCCTCAACAACAGCACGATCAGCAAAGCCCCGCCGAAGATCAGCAGCGTATTCTGATCGATGCCGCCAAGATTAAGCCCCGTAGTCGGTCTCGGCCCCGTCGCTCTTACCGGCGTTGGCGTGGTAGCACCCCCGCACAACGCCACCCGCCGAGGATCGTTCCCCACAAAGAGCGTCGAATTGCTGCAGACATGCGCCGCCAGCGCCTCGCAGCTCGCACTCGCCCAGGACCCATCCATCCCGGCCAGGATGCTACGGGCCTCAGCACATGCTTCATCGCGCGTCATCGTTCCTCCTTCCTATCTCCGCCTTCGCAAGAACTTCGGCCAGCCGAAGACGTAGATCGCGGCTACAGCCGCGACCCCAGCGACCTCCAGCGGGTGTGACTCGATCCACGCCGAAATGGAGCTCTCCAGGCTTGACGCGAAATCCGTCCGCGACACCGGAGAGACTGTCAACCCCGAAGGCGTCGGAGCAGGCGTCGGAGTTGGTGTCGGCACCGGCTCGTACCCCGGTGGTGGCGCCGGTGGTGGAGGCGGCGGTGCTGGCGTCGGTGTAGGTGTTGGTATAGGTGCTGGCGTCGGCGCCGGCTGTGGGGGCGGCGGACCCCATGATTTCGCAAAATCCCAGTACCCCTGCGCCAGATAGTTGCAGAGGTATTGCCGCAGCTCCTGCTCCGGTGCCCAAAACCACTCGGGATGTGCGCACATCTGGGTGGCGGCCTCATAGCATGTGAGCCCCTGTTCGAGGCGACCGCGGGCGATCATGGCGTTATACGCCACCGCGCATGCATCATCGCCGCTCGTCTTCCAGCCCGGCTGAATATATTCTGTCATTTCAGCGTCTCCGTTTTCGCAGGAATCGAGGAACGCCGAAGAGCCACAGATAGCCCACGATCGCCACACCTCCCGCTAGCAGTGAGTGGTCAGCTATCCAGTCCCCAACGTCGAGCTTGAAGCCGACGCCCCCGCTGGGGACAGGAACCACCGGCCTGGGCGTGGACGGCACTGTCACGGGCGTCGGCGTCCCGCGGGGTGGATAATCGAGCCCACCGTATGGCGCCTTGCCGGTCCAACCGTCGGCAGTCGCGTAGCCCTGCTCGTGTATCCACCAGTTGATTTCATCCGGCACCCCGGGCAACCGGCCCCTGGACTGCAGAAAGCCATAGATCAGCTCCGCCTTGTCCGGGTAGCCCCACACGTTAGCGAGCGCCTCGACGTTTCGGCGAAACCCCTGTAGCTCATCGACCGTGTACGGCAGTCGCCCGTAGTCCGCGGCGAACGCGAACGCCAGCAGCTGCGGTGCGCCCGATTGCTGCGCGTAGGTAGTGACATCGAGCGTTGTCGGATACGTCATAGCCTCACCGCCGCCGGCCTAGCTTTGGCATCCCGAAGACGCTGAGCCACAACAGGGCGCCGAGACCAAGCGCGAGCGTGGGATGCCGTGTTACCCAGTCCTCGATACCCGCTTGGCTGAAGCTCAGCCCACCGCCCAGCTTGGACGCGATAGGGGTCGGCGTCGTCGGCACTGTCGGGGGCGTCACGATGCCGCCGGGCGGATAGTTCAGTCCGCCGTATGGACGCTTGCCGCTCCAGCGAAAGACGTTCGATGAATCGATATAGGCATAGCCGTTGCCAGTAATCCAATTCCGCCAACTGACCCGGTTGGCACCCAGGTCAGGCAGCTCACCGTTAGCCTGTAAGTAGGCGTAGACAAGATCGACCTGGTCGGGCTGCCCCCACGCTACGGTGGCAAAGTTGACTACGTTCTGGATGAACCCCTGCAGCTCGTCGATCGTATACGGGACTCGCCCGTTGTCCGCGGCAAAGGCGAACACCGGCAACTGCTGCGCGTTATTCTGCGCCGCCCAAGCGATGATGGTCTGTGGTGCCGGGTAGTTCATCGTCTCACCTCATCTCACGAAATCAGCCACCAGGCCACCATGAGCCCGGCCAGCATCATGACGGCTGCCCCGTTGACTCCGGGCGCTGCCCCGGCGCTGCTCGGTGGCTCCGACTGTCCGCCCAGCAGTAGCGCGATGTAGCGCTGCGTTTCCCGGTAGGGGGGAACCCCGTCATATTCCTGTACCGCGCCAGAGCCGGCATTGTAGGCCGCAAGCGCCACATCCCAGCGCCCATATCGACGGTAGTACGCCTGCATCAGGCGTGCTGCGGCTCGCAGGGCGGCTTCCGGGAGGCATGGATCGATGCCCAGCCCGGCAGCGGTCCCGGGCATGAACTGAGCGATCCCCCTGGCGCCGGCAGACGAGAACCGCCGGCAGTAGATCACATCCTCCGCGAAACCGGACTCGACGCGCATCTGCCTCACGAACAGATCCGGCCACGAGTGCCCTTCCTCAACCGCTATCTGGTACGCCAGCGCTCCCCAATCAGGCATTTACCCGCTTACCTCCGCCATGGCCTGGAGCCGCCCCGAAGGAGCAGCAGCGCTAGCAAGCCGATCGCTATCCACGGCCATGCATCCACCGGACTCGTACCCGTCACGCCGTTCACGCTATCTAGCCCCTCCGCTCGCTGGACCACGATCCCCTCCGCCTGCATCCTCCGCAGGAGCGCGCACGCCTCGGAGCGGACGTTGGACCATGACTCGGTGGCTTCCCAGAGCGTTGCGCCGCTCGCAAGACGTGTCTTGATCAGCTCCGCTGATGCGATGTAGTCCCAGCTCTCCAGTTGCTGTCCAAACGCCAGCAAGACCAGTTGGATCTTCGCGTCCGAGTCCGCCGCGCGAGCCGCGGCCATGGCCTCCGGGCTTATCTCTACCGCCATGGCATACCCTCACACGTTCGGCTTGACCAGGATCAGCGCGTCGTCACCGCGCGCCGCTGCGGCGGCTACGACAACGCCACACTTCATGCCCGCCGCGTCGGTCGCTGCATTTGTCTTGACGCTGCCAGTCGCGGCGTTGGTGAACTCGCCCAGACAGATGCGCTCCACATAGCGAAAGACCGTTGTCGTGGTGACAACGCTGGGATTCGAGCCATCCAGCTGCACCCGCTCCCGCGCGGTGGCGTCGGTCGAATCGATGCCCACGACGGTGACAAACGTCGTGTTCGCATCCGGACCTGCAATGGTCAGCTCGTTGCAGTACGCCTCCCGCGTCTGGGCCGGGATGTCCGCCCCCAGCTCCGATGACCCACCCGCGAGCGTGCACACCGTCGCGCCACCGCCGGACGCCCGCACGGTCACGTTCTGAGCGCCAAGGTTAGCGCCATTAGCCGTGTACACGGCCGAGATCTTGGTGAAACTGGTGGCGCCCGCTACCGGCGTGGTCGTATCGGTCGCATCCAGCGAGATCGTTTCCGTGATCGCCGCGCCGGCCCCGTCCGAGCCCTCGATAACGATGCCTCGGCCGCGGTCCGTCGCCACATCGGCCGCCTGGAGGATCTCCAGCGCCGTTGCTCCGACGGGCTGGACAAAGGCCGTCGCCTCGCCCGTGATCGTGGTCTGCAGCGTCGTCTGTGAGGTCGTATGCTTGGTGGCCCGGCCTCCCGTGCCCACCTTCACGTTGTCTGCCGCGGTTAGGGGCGCGTCTGCCGTGACTGCTTGTAGACCCGCGCTGGCGATGGCCCCGCCCACAGCGCTGGCGATCGCCGAGGGCGCAATTCCGATCACCGTCACGGAATCCACCTGGGCAACGCTGCTAGTCACATCCACAAATCGCTTCGCGGTCAACGCCTCCGCCGCGGCGAAGCCGTCCAGGTCGACCACGGAGAGACCGTTCACCTTTAGCCCGGAGCGAAGGTCGAGGATCATCCCCTCTCCCGGCGAGAGGACGCCGGCGCCGGACAACGTCACGCCCGCGCTGATCCACACGGCGACCCCGGCCGATGGCGAAAAGCTCGTCACCAGCGAGTAGCTCCCCGGGGGGATCCAGATCACTCCCGATCCAGCCGCCTGGGCGTTGGCTCTCACAAGTGCGCCGTAGATGTCCTTGCCGACAGCACCGAACTCCGCCAGGCTCAGGATCCGCAAAATATCGTACGCCGTCTGACTAGGCATCTAATTCACTCCCGCGGTCATAGTGCGATCGTGCTCGAGAAGCCGGGCAGATCCACCGCCGTCCCAATGTTGCGCGCCCGCTCCATCTTGACGGCATTGACTAACGCCGCTCGCTGCTGTGCAGCCGTCAGTCCCTGGAGATCATCCAGCGCCACGCTGCCGATGTACTCCACCGGCGAGCCATCTGCCTCGACTACACGCACGGACAGATACGCCCGGCCATTCTCCTGCCATGCTCGAACGAACTTGCCAGTCGCCATCGCTTCCCCCATCAAATGATGAACCCGACATTAACGCTATAGGTGATTGAGTCCGCCTGGTTGGTATGAATAACGGCGATTCGGAACGAGCGCGGCACAATGCTCTGGACCGGTGAACCACTCCACGAGGACGTAGAGGCCGCCCCAGGATAGATGACAAACGACTTCACGCCCGCCGCATTGAGCCCGATGGTGCCCCACGCATGCACGGTCTGCCACGCACCCGATACCGTCTTGAACTGGATCTTGAGCTGATCGATGTTCCCGGCCGGCGCCCCGACCGCTGTGCACTCTATCATCAGGATCAGTCCCCGCGCGTTGAAGTTCGTCAGC
This sequence comes from Chloroflexota bacterium, assembly GCA_004297765.1. Classification (GTDB taxonomy): domain Bacteria; phylum Chloroflexota; class Dehalococcoidia; order FW602-bin16; family FW602-bin16; genus FW602-bin16. Next base: position 71,381 of record SCTZ01000140.1, read on the forward strand.
TCCGCGCTGTAGGCGTCACCAGTGCGGGCGGCACTGGTCAATGCCACCACGTCGTAGTTGTTATAGACTTTGTCGTGGGAGTTGCCGTTGTACCGCCATTGCGTGGCCAGGCTGACGACCCCCATCCGGTTGCCCTGCCCGTTGCCAAGATTCCAACCTTGCCCCTCAGGCGGTGTGTCCCCCGCAACAGTCCCCTTGAGGTACAGAGATACCGCCGGCTTGTCGGTATCGTCGAGTTGCGGGGCGATGCCTCCGATCTCGACGTTCATCGGCTCGGGGCCGGCGCCCACGTACGGGGTCACGATCACGGTATAGCCCTGCCCGGCGCCAAAGGTGCCGCTGATGCTGGCGATGCGCACCTTGAGCCATGCCGAGCCCACCGGCACATCAAACGCTAGATTAGCCGCCACCGCCGTCTGCGAGATGTTGGATCCAGGCAGCGCCAGGTAATTGCCGCCCTCTTCCGCGCCCCCCTCCAGAGATATGGTCGCGGAGGGGGTGGTGCCCGAGACGATCATCTCCACATGCGCCATGTTGAAGTTCCGGAAATCGACCGCCTTGTCCGACAGCGCGTTGGACTGCTGGGCGCTGAACACCCGGACCGGATCGCCCTTGAGCGCACGCCCCTGGGCGATCTCCGCCAGCAGCTCCTCCACCGTCGGGCCCGCTGGCGCCGCCGGCTCCTGCGGCTCTTTGAAGGATTCGGCGATGCAATCGGCGATATTGGCGATGGACTCCGTGACGCTCATGATGTCGCTCCTGATGGACCGTCTGACGGGTCGTTTGTGAGTAACGCCTGCAGCTCCGTGATCGCACCCTCATGGCGATCGATCTGCCGGCGCGTCTCGTCCGTTAGCCGCTCTAGCTGCTGGAGCTGGGCGACGTAGCGATCGCGCGAGGCGGTTAGCTCATTCAGGCGACTGCTGATTCGCTGTGTCATCGGTAATCTCCGTTATGGCTCGCTCATCTCCATCTGGTCGCGGCATACAACGCCACGGCCACCAGGGCGAGAGTCAACATGCTGTGCCCCGCTCCCGCTTCTGGGACAGGCGGCAGCACCTCCGGCGGCTCTATCGGTGGAGGCTCGCTCGGCGGGGGGCGCTTCCCCGGCGGCGGGGATCCCGCCCCACCACGCCAGGTCTTCATAGCGCTATAGGCCGCTTTCGGCGCTCCCTGCTTGTCGAGTACCGAAAGTGTGCAGTACCAGCCGAGGGCCGGGTATGACTGGACAATAGCCTGGCAGACCAGGTCCTCGGGATCCACGATCGAGATGTAGGTGATCCCGGCCAGGTTGGAGACGCTCCCCGCCATGGCCCTCAGTTTCTCGATATAGGCTCGCTGAGCCTCCTGGCTGGCCGGAAATGTCGTGTCGGGCGTAATCTGGAACGGCTCGCTCGGCCAGCCTGTCTCGGCGATGAATAGCGGCAAGCTGGAGATGCTCGACAGCCCTTCCAGGAGTCCGGTCGGGATCGTGTACGGGTCCCCGTAGCAGGTCGGATAGAGCGAGATGGCCAGCAGATCCTGATAACCCGCGTAGTCCGCCGCGAACAGCTTCAGCTTTACGAGGTCGCCAGGATCCAGGCAATTGGCGCCATCGTAGTCGCTGTAGGACAGACTGACGCAGTACTTAGTTGATGGGCTGCTGTTCTGAGACTTGAGCATCTGGTAGGTCCAACGCCAGCCCGTGACCCAATTGGCGTAGCCCTGCGGATCGTGCTTCTTGTACAGATTGGCCTCTACGTTTACCACGAAGACGTCCGGGCGATACTCCGCGGCGGCTTTCTGCAGCAGGGCCAGATAGGCGTTCTTCACATCAGTACTGGCGAAGTCACCCGTCAGATTCGCGGGTAGCTCCAATCGGCGACGATCCGCGGCCAGCAGCTCGAATGCGATGATCACCTTGAGCCCGCGTCGACGCGCCTCGGCGACGTCCTCCGCCAGCGAGGCGTGAAAATCCAGTCCGCCGGGGTTCATGTCCGCCCGCCAGTGGCGCTGTATGAGCACCGCGTTAGCGACTTGCCCGATGGCATCCCACACTGCGTTCCGATCAACCTGGCCGTTCAGCGGATGATAGCCAACCGCTAGCAGCATGCTCTTCTCCTCACGCGGCCGCGTCCAGCCGCTCGGCGATCTCCTGGACCGCTTTGGCCAAGTAGGCTACGACCCCGGTTAGGTCGTAGCCGATGCGATTGCCATCCGCGTCCGCCTGTACCAGCTCGGCGGGCACGGAGCCAAGATCGAGCCCGGTGGCGGCCCCGCCATCCTTCCACTCGAAAGTGATTGGTCGCAGAACTCGCACTTTTTCCAGCCCTCTGGCCGTCACAGGCTGGATGTTGTTCTTCAGTTGCGGGTTAGAGCGGGCTAGCAACGCGTCGTAATAGACGCTCGCACAGCAGATGTCCCAGGTCGAAATGCCGCCGCTCCAATCGACCGGCCAATCCTCGCGTGTCTGTCCGTACTGGTTGGCGAACTTGCAGGCGGTTTGCCCGCTCGTATACAGGTACCAGCGCTGCACGCCGTTTGTATATCCGGCGATGCGTCCGATGCCGGAGTCGTTCCAGATCTTCAGCCCGGTCGTGGGCGATGCGAACGTCCCGGTCCCCTGATAGATGCCCCCCGCGGCGCCGACGCTGCACACGCCACTCAGCGTGAGACTGCCTGTATTGACGGAGAGGGCGTCCAGGGTGGACGTGCTGATCTTGTTCGCGCTGACGGATCCCACCTGCAGGTAGGAGCCGTTGATGTCGGAGCCTGCGCCGGTCACGATTGCCCCGCCAATGATGGCCGCCAGCGCGACCAGGACGCCGTTGCTGGAGACCCGGAAGGGGGCGTCAGCCTTGACGGTGCCACCGATCGCCAAACCACCGTCGCCAGCGTCGTTGAGCCATAGCTTGTTGCTGGAGTCACCCACCACGATCTGACCGGCCGTCACGCTCCCGAGGTTGGCGCTGATGGCCGCGAGACTGTCCACGACGATCGAGGCGGAGACGCGGGCTGAGCCGGGCGAGACGTAGGGCGTGATGAAGACCGTATATCCCTGGCCCCGGTCGAACGTCCCGCTGACAGCCGTGAACTCGAGCTTCAGCCAGCGACTGCCAACGATCACGTCGAAGCTCTTGTTTGCGGTCACCCCGGACTGCGCGGCGTTCAGATCGGGCAGTGGCAGGTAGTTGGCACCCGATTCCGACGCCCCAAGCAGCCGGAAATCCGCGGATGCGCCGGTGCCCGTGACGAAGACCTGAACCATGACGGCGTTGGAGCGCGAGCAGTCGACGGGGGTATCCACGATGCCCGTCTGCGTTCGTCCGCTGCAGACCATCTGCGCCGCGCCTTTGACGTCCTCCAGCACGATCGGCATGGCTAGCTCACCACAGCCATGATGGAGGTCGGACCCGGCGCGACGTAGGGCGTCCCGATGACCGTGATGGCCCCCGTCACGTTCGCCAGTCGCACCTTCACCCAGGCGCCACCGATCAGCACGTCAAAGATCCTGCTGTTGGTTACCCCCGGTTGCGTGCCGCGAGGATCCATCACGAGCAGGTAGCTGCCGCCCTCCGCGGGGCCGGACTCGATCGTGATGTCTGCGCTGGGGCTGCCACCCGAGACCTGCACCTCGAAGGACACGGCGTTATAGCTCCTGGCATCCAGAGCCTTGTCAGAGAGCCGCGCAGCTACTTCGCGTTCGAAGAACCGGACCGGATCGCCCTTGATGCGCGTTCCGACCGGCGGATCTTGCACGTAGCCAGGTGCGCACAGATCGACGACCACGGCACTCCTCCGAGTGATAACTGCTGAGGACTGAGTCCTGAGGCCGAGGGTCTACTCGGTCTGCAGTCCTCAGTCCTCGCACCTCGCTAGATCCCCGCGTTAGCGGGATGGGCCGGATTCAGCTGATACCGGCGGTAGAGGATATGCATCGCCACGCCGGTCGCATCCGAGATGCCGTAGCGCAGCTTGAGGTCGCCGGTGTTCACCCCGCGCATGTCGACGCCGTAGGGCGTCCGCGCGCGATGCGCTACCCCGGACAGGTCGAACCAGACCAAGCCGGAATCGGACGGAGGTCCGCCCGCGGCGATCGTCCCTGGCGTGCCGCCGCTGGCGATGGCGTCCATCGCGGTCGTGACGTTGTCGCTGAGGGGCGTGATGCGGGCTGGATTGAACTGGCTGAGCAGCTCCGCGGCCTTGTAGTCACCCACGACGCCGGTCTGTCCGCCGTAGCGGGACACCACGCTGCCATCGAGTTGGTTATACAGTTCGATCGAGTTCAGCACCGAATCGTCACGCGGATCGTTCGAGCCATTGGTCAGCAGGCACAACATGGAATGCAGGAAGTCGCCGCTCGGAATGTTGTGCTCGGTAGCGAACGCCGAGGACGTAGCGCTCAGGCTGGGGCTCTGCATGTCCCAGCGCGGGAACGCCCGCGGCATGTACAGCTCAGGCGCGTCGCCCGGCTCCGGCCGCACGCCACAGAAATAGATGTCGAGATCTCCATCCGTGATGGTGATGTTGCTGCCCATAGCCGCGGCGGCCGCGAACGAGCCGCCCAGGGTCAGATTGCCGGCGCTCGAGGGCGGGATGCCCGCCGAGAGGTCGAAGGGATTGTCGCGCAGCGTCCGGGTCACCGGGTCGACGATCGTCGGAGCCACGCCGAAGTGGAACATGTGCAGCATGTACATGTCGCCCGTGGTGATGCTGTCGGCGATCTTGTCGGGGCGACGTGGTCCGAAGCCGGCCAGGCGGCTCATGTGATACAGCGCGCGCACCTGGCTCACGTCGAAATAGGTCTTCCCGGCGCCGGTGAGATTGAGGCGCGAGATGACCCGCTCGTACGGGTCGTTATACCAGGTCCCGGTCGTGGTGGTTGCGATCAACCGCTGCACGATCGCCATACGCGTGATCGTGAACGGCTTCGGGCTCAGCTCCTCGGAGATCGTGCCCGAAGCAGCCCAGGAGATGGGATTCGGATGTCGCTCCCAGAGTACGGGTTTGGCCATGATGCTCTCCTTTTCTCCTTCTGGCGCTATAGCCCCATCGACTTCACGCCGATGGACTGCAGCGTAGCGGTCCCATTACCGGTTGGGGTCCCGTTGCCAGTGGCGGTCCCGTTCGTCCCGGACGGCAACTGCTGAGCCGGCTTCGGAGGGTTCAGCGCAGCGGTCCAGCCCGCCGGGGTCTTGATAGAGCCATCCAGCGTGTAGAACGGCAAAACGGCTCCCACGCCCTTAGCCACCGCCAGCGCATCGCCGCCCAGGCGCAGATCCCGCGCCCAGGACTTGTTGATGAGACCCGCCCCAATGCCCAGGACCATCGAGCTGACCAGGGTCGTCGCGGCGTCCACGACCTTCCCGACAGCGCCACCGGACGGGATGATGCCGCCGGCTACCTTCCCGACGATGTTCTGGTTGATAAACTGGGTCGCACCCACGCCCAGCCCCACCAGTACCAGCTCCCCAACGTTCTCTTTGGACCCGAGGAGACGAGGGTTCCGGCGCCTTAATCGTCGCGCCATAGCAAAGACCTCCTTGGCGTCGTTTTGATGACCGACGCTAGCACCCAGATCTCATTGCCGGCGAATGTCCGGAAGTTGTTCCTGTCTGTGGGGGCTGGGGCTGGCTGCCACCGCAGCCCAGCCGCGCGCCTACAACCCTAGTCCGGACCGCCTCGGGGTCGCCGTACCGGCCTTATCCTGATGGAACCGCCGCACAGCCCGCACGGTCTCCATGAACCACTCGGGTTGGCTGCGCAGCCAGTTGAGCACCGCGCCGGTTTCTGGCATCTGCTGCTCCAATGAGGCAAGCAGCGCCGGAATCTGCTCGTCGGGGTTGTCGACGATCTGCTGCACCACCGGCTTCGCCCATCCCTGCCCCATCAGCCATTGCGCGGCTTGCTCCGGGTTCTTACCGTTCAGATTCTCGACGATGTTATTGATGACCAAGCGGGTCACGAAGTTCATCGGTTGCTCCTGGTGGGAAGTGGACTCCTCTGGCACCTCGGCACGAGCCCCGGCGACGTCGGTAGGTGGCGGAGGCGCGAGTGTCGCGGCAGGCAGTTCCGCCGGGCGCTCCGCCTCGCTCACCGCTGCCGCCGGGGCCGCCTTGCCGCTGAACAACTGGCCGAGCTGGGACATCAGGGCCGCCCCGGCCTGCGTGTCGAGGAGATCGCGCACCTGCGAGAGCGCGCCCTCCGCGGCGCCGCCGTCGCCCTCAAGCGGCATGATGCCAAGTCCAAGCGGCCTCAGTTGCCGATTCAAAGCCGCCAGCTCGTCGATCGACACGGGTTTTCCCGCCCGCGCGAAGCCTTCCTCCTGGAGGCGCTTGATCTCCTCCTGAATTTGCATCTCCTGCAGGCGCGCCTGGGCCTCTTTCAGACGCTCTCGGCGCCGTTCCGCGGCCATTTGCCGCGTCGGCCGTCCGCGCTTCTTGGGTGAGTCGCCGCTTTTTGACTTCGTGCTGCTCCCAAGGAACGGAATTCTCATGCATTCCTCCTCAATTTCTCTGGACTTTGGCCTGCATTTCGCCCACTAACAGCGTATTTCGATGTCTTTCGGCACCTATTTTGTGGGCTTATCCGGGGATTTAGCCGCCTTTTTGGTGCCTTTTCCCTGCTTTTCGAGCCCTTTTCCCGCCATTTATGGACTCAGTTTGCTGGCCCTTCCATATCCCGCCGGCGCCGCTGCCCATTGTGGGGCGCCGCCGGCGGGATATGGAAACACCCGGAAGTACTTCGGATGACGTGACTGCTGCTCGCAGGCATGCTATAGTCATCGTATGCAAGGAACGGTCTGTCTGATCGACTGGAAACAACTACGCAAAGCGCTAGGGCTCACGCAGGAGGAGATGGCCGACCTGCTCCATATCCGCGCGCGACAGATCTACAATCTGGAGCGCGGTCTCTGCTCTCCGCATAAGTCCACCGTGATTATTCTGCGCAGTTGGCTATCGACGCCCGCTCTACGCGCGCGTTTGGTCGAGAGCGGCTACGATCATCCGTTCCCGGAGGATCTGGAGGATGGCTCAGACCCAGCTGCCGCCGATCCACCGTATCGACCGGATCGGCCGCCGGATCGTTGAGCTCACGTCAACCCGTTGCCCGGTCTGCGACAGGCTGATGCGTACGCACCCGGCCTGCGCCAGTTGCGGCGCCCTGCTAGGTCCAGGGCATAGCGAACCGGTTGTGAGCGTCGACGGACGCTGCGGCTGGTGTAGGAGGAGGACGCCTTGATGGAGAGTCGCACATTGAACCCAGGGAGCCACATCAACGCCTGGACGCCCGAGGCGAAGGAGAGCGTGCGCCGGTCCCCCGGGCGGAGCATCCTGATCCTCTCCACGGCGGTGGACCGCGAGATGTGCCAGTGGTGGCGCCAGGCGGTACCCCACGGCGACATGGTCGCGCGACTCTACGAGCAATACCAGGGCATCGACAAGCCACAGGATCGAGCCGACGCGCTGTGCCGGGCGTTCGAGCCGATTCAGGACCTGCTCACCGCGGTGATCGTTCCCGGCAACGAGATGCGCCAGCGGATCGATCAGCTCCCAGCCTTCGCTGATTACACCTGCCAGGTGGTGGAGATCTTGCGCCGGCGTGGCTTCGCCGACATCCTGGGCGGAGCCTTCAGCACCACCAAGCCGGCGCCGGGCGCCATCAAGGCCTTCGTCCCGGCCCTGGAGCTCCTGGACGGTTACGTGTCGCACGAGTACGCGCGCAGCCTGACCGACCAGGGCGGGCTGCTGCACTATCGCACCTGGTACAACGAGCTCCCGGCCCACCTCCGTCGCAAGCCGCTCTACATAACCGAAACCGGCATTGACGACGACCAGGGCGGAGGCTACCGACGCCACGCGACGCCGGCCGAGTTCGCGCAGCTCATGCGATCCTATTTTGCCCAGCTCGCTGCCGACGGCATAGTCAGGGCGGTAATGCTGTACCTGCGCGGCACGCTGGATCCCACCTGGTGGAGCTGGGATTTCAGCCTCGTGCCAGAGCTCGAGGCGTTGCTAGCGGAGAGATTTGTTTCGACCATCAGACCAATCGAAGGGGGTGCCACTGTGGCAAAGGACGAGATAGCGGTCGGTACGGGGATCAAAGCGGCCATGGATGCTTTCGGCGATAAGCCGAAAACTGCGGAGACATGGGTGGGGCATCTCGGCTCCTATGCTGAGGGGGAGCTAAACGAGTACCACTACAACAAAGAGCGCAACAAGGTCTTCGTGTCTTTCCCGTTCGCTCAGCGTTAGCGGCGCCGCTTGAGCCAGACTACCAGCCGCGCATATGGACGGCGCGCAACCCGAGCGAGCGATTCGCCTTCGCCGTCGCTCCTCGTGCTGTGCTGCTGCATGGTACGCGATCCGGTGCTCCTCGGTCGACCGCTCAGGAACTCACCGGCACGGTGGCGTACGTCAGAAACGGCGCCGATGGCAAGGGCTGGAACGTCACGATCGGAGATGACGAGCTCGTAGAGCATTTCTCTGTCGATGCCTGGGGCTGGCATGCCCGCGCGGCGAGCGGCCTGTACCTGGGCGCCGAGTTTGCACAACCCACCGTTGATCATCCGATCAGCGACGCCCAGGTCCGTGCCTTCGCCTGGTGGTTCGTCCACCGAGTACAGCCACGCTGGCCGGGGATCTCATACGAGTTTCCGACCCATGTCGAGGTTGAAGCGCGCGGCGAAACCGGTCGCAAGGAAGGTCATACAGACGTCTTCCCGCTGGGAGATCCGCGCGTCGACGATCTGCGCGCGCGGATCCTGGCTCTCATCAGGTGAGGAGGGGTCGATGATCACCGCCACAACCTGCACCCGCTGCCGAAAGCCCGTGCCGCACGTGACGCCGCTCTCCTTCGGCTGCTTCTGCGAATCCTGCCTGGGGTGGCTGAAGTGGCTCCGCGTCCAGGCTCACGCCCTCCGAGAAGAGCGGGAGAAGCACGGAGCGGGATACGTGCCGTAGGGAGATGCGGACACAAGAAAGCCGCCACGTGGTTCAGACGTGGCGGCCGATTTGAGGGATGTGCCCCTCAGGACCTGACAAGTCAATTGTAACGGAGCCTGACGGCTGGCGCAATTCCTCCCACCGCGATCACACGGAAGGAGGATCCGAATCAACTGGCCGATTTCTGGCGCGCCCGCATCTCGGCAAGCTTCTCTTTCACCCACACGCGGACAAGGGTGGAGGAGGGTACGCCTATGCGCTGCCCTTCCTCCATGAGTGCATCCAGGTCCTCCACATCGAAACGCACCTGTAGCGTGTGCACTAAGGGGCGCTTGACGCGCAGCGGCTCATCGAGGATCTCCGTGCCTTCGTAGTCAAGCGGGCTATGCGTGTCCCAAAAGTCGGCCGCTTCCTCCCTGGTTGCAAACGCGGGCAGAGGTAGCTTCTTCTTGCGTGGCATGGTAATCACCTCTTTCGGCTGAAGTAGCGGCGCTCCGCGGGAGTCATATCGCGCGCGGTGACAATCCTAAAGTCGCCGGGCTGATCCGTTTCTTCGACGACCACCACGAGATAGCGGCCCGCGGTCGTTCGTCCGAGTAGCTGAAATCGTCCATCCCTGGTGTGCAGAAGGCGATGAGCCCCGAAACAGACATCCGCCACCTCGCTATACCGCACATGATGGCGGGCGATATGGGTCTCCGTCGCTTCGTCCCATTGGATCTGCTCGATGGGTAGACCCATTCAGCCCCCTTCTGTGAAGTATTGTAGTACAGACCATCGCGCACTGTCAACGGTTGTCGTTGACAAAAGCGCCCAGGGACACCGCATCCCCCGGGCGCTTTTCTATGCCGCAGACCCATTGACAGGCTGAGCCATTAAGGTGTAGGATAGACCATGTGAAGCCATTAACGCACATACGGGAGGCAACATGGGGATCGATGCAGACCAACTTTACACCGTGAAGGAGGTGGAAGAGCTTCTCGGGCTAAGCAGGAATGTCGTTCTCCGTTTGCTCAATCAAGGGGAGCTTCGGGGAGCCAAGCTCGGGGTGCGGCAATGGCGTATCAAGGGAAGCGATATACTCGAGTACTACGAGCGTAAAGCTTCAGAGAGGAGGAAGGACTGAGGAATCACAACCAAATAAAGCGGCGCCGGAGTGGTCATAACACCCCGGCGCCAGTGCTCACGTCCCCGATCAGGAGCCGTTTGCGTCCTCTATTTTACCACGAAGCGGCTCCAGTCAACAGATTTTGATGTGTAAGGGAGTCGCGCTATGTCACGAGAGAATCCCCGTTGGACGTCCCGCCTCACGCCGGTAGAATCCCCGCGCGATCTCATCCAGGCGATCGTCTCTGAAGGGGTCGATCGCATCTTGCTTGGTCCCGTTGCTATCTGTGACGGGCTCTCCGTCTTTCGCTGGATGCAAGCCAAAGGGCTTTGCTTCGATGACGCCGGCGAGGTCGATCTCTTTTACCGAACGCTCATCGAGGAGGCCGTGAATCTCAGCGCACTTCTGGGCTACGGTCTGGCGACAGTTCAGCCCCAGATGGGCGACAGCGAAAGCACGCTTGAGGCGGCGATCACCGCGGCGAAGCTCACCACCTACCGTATCAGCACTCAGGCCGATATCGACGTCCATTCTGCGATTCAGGAACGGATCTCCAAGCCGCGACGAAAGGCAAAGGGCCAGCCTTCCAACGACTAGCCCTAAGCCGTCGCTAGCCCTCAGCGGCCCTCGTCATCGACGAGGGCCGTTTTCTTTGCCCGTTCGCTTCGCCTCCATCTGCGCCACCGGGCTATACTGGCAGTGCAGCTCCTCGATCCCAGTGTTCGCCATCCGACCGTATTTCATCGACATGGCGGAGCTTTCATGTCCCAGGATGGCTTGCAACCCATGAAGAGCACCCGAGGCGGCAGCCCAGTGCAGGGCAAAGGTGTGCCGGCACAGATGCACGCCCTTCAACGCTATCCCGGCCGCTTTCGCCCGTCGCTCGATCATCTGATAGAGCCCGGATGTGGTCAGCGGTCCGCCACGGGTGGAGAGGAACAGGGTTGTTTCGCTCGTATCGCACGGGCGTGTTCGCTTGTAGTGCCGGATGGCTCGGTCGACCTTGGGGCTGATGGGTACGAAGCGTTCCTTCGCCCCCTTCCCGTCGACCTTCAGTCTGTTGGGCTGAAGATTCACGAGCTGAGCGTTACACAGCTCAGAAGCCCTTATCCCGGTGTCGAACAGAAGCAGCAGGATAGCGCGGTCTCGGACGTCGATGTCGGTTGGTCCATCGCAGGCGCGAAGAAGGTCGCTCATCTGCTGCTTAGTAAACGCTGGCTTGATCTTCTGGACCGCCTTGGGGCAATGGATCCGCTTCGAGCTGAACGGGCTTAGGGTGATCAGCTCATCCTTCTCGGCCCAGTTAAACCAGGCCCGGACGGTCCGGAAATACGTCTGGATAGAAACGTCGCTGAGCTTCTTGTCCGTCTCTTCGTGCTTGCCCTGCAAGAACGCTATCCACTTCCGTATATGATCGGGCTCTATCTCCTGGATATTGCCTGGCTGGCCATGCTGCCGGGCCCAGACAATAAACTGCTGGCAGACCCAATCGTAGCCCGCCAGCGTCTTAGGAGATAGATTCTCGATTTTTTTGGCAATGAGGAACTCTTCCAGAGCAACTCCCAAAGGGGTCAAAATCAGATGCTCTGTTGAGTCAGTAATCAGATGCTGTGTGCGCTTTTTCATAATGCTCGCAGCGGGGATCGAAACCGTTGCGGGCAATGAGGATGCGGATCGGTGAGCCGGCTGGGACTCGAACCCAGGACCCTCTGATTAAGAGTCAGATGGTCTTGGACCGCGTCCTGACGGGAAGATAGCAGGTCATGCTGCGAATGCTAATCACCCTCTCCGTCGGGCGCGCCGCCCATGGCCTGTACTAGTTGACGAAGGCGGATGGCTTCGGCTTCTAGCTCGTGCATGTTGCGCTCCATCTGAGAGAGACGTTCGCTCATATGCATGATGACCTCGACGCCGGCTAGATTGACGCCGAGGTCGTCCATGAGACGCTGGATACGTCGGATGCGTTCCAGGTCATTGGGCGAGTATAGGCGGAAACGGCCCTGTGAGCGGCGGGGGGAGATGAGTCCCAGTTTCTCGTAGTAGCGCAGAATGTGAGCCTGCGTTCCTACCAGCCTGGCGGCCACGCTGATGACGTATAATGGCTCGTGTTCTTCCGATGTCATGATAATCACTCCGCGGCACTGGAACCGAGGGTAGGATCAAGAGGCTTCCTCGGGAACGCCCTGACCCCACCCTGCACAGAACGAAGGGTTTTTTCGGGGGACACCCCCGAACCCCCGGCCTGGCGGCACACTAGCGCACCACCTTGTTCAGGTCGCGCATGCGCTCGAACAGTTGCTTCTCCTCCGGGCTCAGAGTTGTCGGCAGCACAGCTCGGACCTTGGCGTACAGGTCACCCTTCAGTTGGCTACCCAACTTGGGCATGCCCTGGCCGGACAGCCGGAAGACCTTACCGTTTTGCGTTCCAGCCGGGATCTTGAGAGCCAGCTTGCCCTTTAGCGTTGGCACTTCGACCTCGCCGCCCAGGATGGCGTCCAAGTAGCTCACGGGGACTTCGACGTGCAGATCATCGCCCTTTCGCTCAAAGAGTGGGTGTGGTCGGACGTTGATCAGCAGATACAGGTCCCCCCTGGGACCACCGGCGATGCCTGGCTGACCCTCGCCAGCGATGCGCACACGCGAGCCGGTGGTCACGCCCGGCGGGATCTTCACTTCCAGCCGCCGCTGCCGCGTCTGACCGTCCGGCTGCGGCGCGGACACATCGATCAGGCGCGTGCCGCCGCTGTAGGCCTCCTCCAGCGAGATCTCGATGGGGTACTCGATGTCCTCGCCCCGTCTGGGGAACGGCTGCCGTCCAGCCCGGCCGCCCCGTCCGCCGCGCAATAACTCCTCGAAGATGTCGCCCAGCCCGCCGAAACCACCACCCATGTCGGCCCCGTAGGGACCCGTATCGGCGCGATGGCCACCAAAGCCGCCCGGCGCACCTCCACGGTAACCCTGACTGGTGAACTGGTCCGCATGCTGCCAGTTCGCGCCGAACTGGTCGTACTTCTTCCTCTTCTCGGGGTCGGAGAGCACCTCGTAGGCCTCGTTGATCTCCTTGAACTTGGACTCCGCCGCTTTGTTTCCCGGATTGACGTCCGGGTGGAGCTTTCTGGCCAGCTTCCTATAGGCCTGTTTGATCTCCTTTTCGGTGGCGTCTCGTTTGACGCCAAGGATAGCATAGTAATCTTTCGCCGCGGCCATCTTCTTCTCCTGTCTGCCCCGAGCTCGGCAGAGGTACAGGCTGGCGTATTCGCCTCATCTTCTGCCACAGGCATGGTCTGCCTTGTTATCGATATTATACGAAACTTGAGAGATGGATGTAAAGTATGCTGTACAGGTCGTCCCATGTGCTGGGCTGTAATTCGTTGACGCCAGCACGTGTCTATGTTAGAGTCGCAGCGCGCTGAAGGAGAATACCAGCGTAGGAGCAAGCTAGAGGGACGAGCCATGATCCCGATATCCGACCGGCCACGGGCCAGGCGCTTCCCGGTGGTCAACTACCTGCTGATCATCGCGACGGTGCTGGTCTTCCTGCACGAGATTTCCCTCAGCACAAGAGCCTTGGATCGGTTTCTTCTCGAGTGGGGTGCGGTGCCCGCTCTGATCTCGTCCTATCTAAGCGGAACTAGCCACGACCCGCACGTGCCTTTGACGTTGGTAACGTCGGTCTTTCTACACGCCGGCTGGCTGCACCTGCTTGGCAATATGCTGTTTCTCTGGGTCTTCGGGGATAACGTGGAGGACAGCATGGGGCATCTCCGCTATCTGGTCTTTTACCTGATCTGTGGGGCGGTCGCGACCCTGACGCAGATGGTGATCTTCCCGGATTCTCGCGTGCCCCTGGTCGGTGCCAGCGGGGCCGTCGCCGGTGTGCTTGGTGCCTATCTTATCCTCCACCCCACTGCCTCGGTGACCGTCCTGATGCCGGTCTTGCTGTTCCTGCCGATCGATATTCCCGCTATCATCGTGTTGGCCGTGTGGTTCGTGACACAGTTCTTCAACGGGCTTGCGGCCATCACCACGGCCAGCAACGCTACAGGCGGAACGGGCTGGTGGGCACACATCGGGGGGTTCGTGCTGGGAGCGATGTTGATCTTCTTTTTCCGAAGACGGCGCTAGTGCTTTGTCACTGTGATGCTACAGGCAAGAACGTATGGATCGGTCGGATCGGTCCGATCGGACCGATCGGTCGGCTTCTGAGGCTACGCGTCAGCAAATCGGTTACACGGCGTCAGTAAGATCGCGTCTACGTAGAATACTTGCGGCATGGCGATCTGGCATGTATGCTGGAAAGCAGTACCGGACGGGGTGTTGTACATTTCTCGGCCGTCGTGGCCGAGGAGTTGTTGGTGGGCGCTCCATCAGACTGAGGACTCGCGGATGCCAGAGTTGCCTGAAGTCGAGACGATCAAGAATGATCTGGCGGGCCTGGTGGTGCGGTGCCGCATCGAGCGCGTCGAGGTGCTGGATCGACTGGTGGTGCGCTATCCTGACGTCCCCACTTTCGTTCAGCGTGTCGAGAGGGCTGAGATTCTCTCCGTGCGTCGCAGGGCCAAGTACCTGCTCCTCTCTCTTTCTTCGGGGTACATCCTATCCATTCAGCTCATGGTGACCGGGCAGCTTCTGGCGACAAAGCCGGAGGAGCCAAGACGCAAAGGTCTGCGTTTGATCTTCGATCTGGACGACGGCTCGCAGTTGCGCCTGGTGGATAGCAGTTTTCTGGCGCGGGTGGGCGCTCTCAGCGAGGGAGAGCTGGAGAGCGAGTTTCATCTGGACGAGTTGGGTCCCGAGGCCAATGCGCCCGATCTCACTCTGGAGCGCTTCAAGGAGAGGCTGCGCGCGCGGCGGGGGATGATCAAGCCTTTGCTGCTTGATCAGCGTCTCGTGGCGGGGCTGGGGAACATCTATGCTGACGAGGTGCTATTTGCCGTGCGCATTGGCCCGCGATGCCGGGTGGAGGACCTGAGCGACGAGGATATCTCGCGCATCTACGATGCCATGCGGCGCATTCTGACCGCGGCTATCGCGCAGCGTGGCACAACGACTCGCTCGTACCGTGATGTGCTGGGCCGCAAAGGTGCCTATCAATCGTCGCTCATGGTGCATGCCCGAGCTGGCCAGCCTTGCCCGTCCTGCGGGGGCCCTGTGCAAAGCTCCATGATCGGGGGACGGGTGGCGTATTTCTGTCCGGCCTGTCAGAGATGATAGAACTAGACTTTGACTGCGTTCAGCATCTGGTCTAGCAGAGATTTTATGTGAGCGATCGCGTCGTCCCATGGCACCATCTGGCTCTGGGCCGAGGTGCGTGCTTTGAGCTCGACGCTGTTGGCCCTGAGGGTGCGCTGGCTGATGGTCACGCGGAGCGGCATCCCCAGCAGGTCGGCGTCGTTGAATTTCACTCCAGCGGACTCGTCGCGGTCATCGTAGAGAACCTCGATGCCTCGCGTCTGGAGATCCTCAAAAAGGCGCTCGGCGGCGTCGACCACCTCCGGCCGATCGACGCCCAGGCTGATCAGGTGAACCAGGTAGGGGGCGATCGGGGCAGGCCAGATGATGCCGCGCTCGTCGTGGCTCTGCTCAATGGCGGCCGCCAGAAGACGTCCGAGTCCGATGCCGTAGGATCCCATCACGATGGGGCGCTGCTGCCCATCCTTGTCGAGGAAGGTTGCGTTCATGGCTGTGCTGTAGATCGTGCCCAACTTGAAAACGTGGCCGACCTCGATGCCTCTGGTCATGAGTAACTCGCTCTGGCAGCGTGGACACGGATCACCGGCTCGCGTGTTAGCGATGTCCGTGAACAGATCGGCCGCGAAGTCTCGCGGGTAGTTGACGTTCCGCAAGTGGTAATCCGGGCGGTTGGCTCCGGCAACGTAGTTCGCGCCGGTGGTCACTGACGTGTCAACTACAGTATAGACTCCCTGCAGACCTACTGGCGAGGCGAAGCCCGGGACCAGTCCGGCCGCCTCGACCTCCTCGTCGCGGGCGAGGCGCAGCTCAACCGCTTTCAGCGCGTTCTTCAGCTTGATTTCGTTCACGTCGTAGTCACCGCGAATGACGACGAAGACCAGGCGTGTGTCCGCCATGTAGAAGACAGCCTTCAGCGTGCGATAGGGCGGAATGTCCAGGAAGGCGGAGAGATTAGCGATAGTCTTTATCCCTGGAGTGGCGACCTCTTCCAGGGCACGCGGCTCCTCCGCCTCCAGGGCGATCTTGACACTCTCCGCGGCCTCTTCATTGGCGGCGTAGTCGCAGCGCGAGCAGTAGACGATCTCGTTCTCGCCGCTGGCGGCCAGGACCATGAACTCGTGGTTCAGCTTGCCCCCGATGGCGCCGCTGTCGGCTTCTACGGCCACCGCGGACAGGCCGCAGCGTCGATAGACGTTGCTGTAGGCCTGCTTCAGCGCGTAGTAGCTGGCTGTGGCCGCCTTGTCGTCGACGTCGAAGCTGTAGAGGTCTTTCATGATGAACTCGCGGACTCGAATGAGACCGCCCCGCGCGCGCGGCTCGTCCCGAAACTTGGTCTGGAACTGATAGACCTTCAGCGGCATGTCGCGGTAGCTACGCACAAAGTGGCGGATGATGTCGGTGGTCAGCTCTTCATGGGTCGGACCAAGTGCCAGCGTGCGCCCTCGCCGATCGGTCAGCGTGAACATGATCTCCTTCATGAGCGCGTCGCGGCCCGTTTCCCGCCATACCTCGATGGGCTGGAGCACCGGCATCATCATCTCCTGACCGCCGGTCGCGTCCATCTCCTCGCGGATGATATTCTCGATCTTCTTCAGGGCCCGCCAGGCGAGAGGCAGATAGCTATAGACGCCGGCTGCCGACTGGTAGATCATGCCCGCCTTGAGCAGAAGTTGATGACTGACGAGCTCTGCTTCCGCGGGGAGCTCCCGCACTGTCTTGCCAAGCAAATCGGACAGGCGCACCTGGTTATCCTCCGGACGTATTGGGGGCTGAGGGGAGGGGCCGGGGAAAAGGGGGAAGGGGGTACGTGCCTCCCCTTTTGCCCTTGTTACCAGCCCCCAACACCTACCCCGCTATGATACCAGTTTCGGTCAAGCGACGCAGCCCGGCCCGCAACAACTCCGGGTCGTGGCGCGTGTCGATCTCACATACTCGTATGGCCTGGGGTGGCAGATGGCGTGCGATCATGCTGTAGTCGAGATTGCCCGTGCCAGGCGCATGGTGGTCTTTCAGCACGTTGATGTCGTGAATGTGCACGCCGACCATGCGGTCGGCGTAGCTTGCCAGCCAGCGCTCGTGGAGGGTGGAGCCGAGCCGCTCCAGGTTCTCGGCGTGTCCCACGTCGTGCCAGTAGCCGACCACATTCACGGGGTACTCCGAGAGCAGCCATCCCATCTCCTCGTAGTTGGGGATCTCGTGAAAGTAGTAGCGCGTCTCCAGCCCCAGGATGAGTCCGAGCTCGGAGGCCTTCTTGGCCAGCACACGCAGGCTCGCGGCGGCGAGCTCCAGATGGGGACCGCGCTCCTTGTCACGCCAGGCGAACATGGCTGCTCGGGTTTCCGCGTACTCGGGCGTGTTGACGGCGCCCTGCTGGTAGAGCCAGCGCAGCTTAGCCTGGAGCGTCTCGGCGGAGCCGTCGATGGGGGGCTGTGGCACCTCGCCTAGATGCAGCACCACGGCCCGGGCGTGCAGCCGCGCGGCCAGTTCGATGGCACTCTCGGCGAATCCAAGTGCCAGCGCTCTCTCCGCGGGATCGGGCGCGTTCAGCGGGATCTTGTAAGACCACAGTCCCTCGCGCACCAGTTGGGAGGGACAGGGGCTATGCACGCTAAGGACTGGTGGGGTGGGCAGAGCAAGCAACTCGGAGACCATGCGCGGCGTTAGCTGGTAGTTGGCCTCGATGTGCGTGAAACCCAGATCCAAGGCCTGTCGAACGAAATCACCAGCGCTCTCGCATCGCTGGACGGCCCACATGCTGGATAACGAAACCTGGCGCGGCAATGCGGGATGCGGAATGGGGAATGCGGACTGGGGGCGCGTGTCGCCTCCTTGACCCATGTATGACTCCTTGGTCCTGGTTACTTGAGTCCTGGTCATAATCCTGGGAGGGCGGCTTCTGGGAGCGTCCGCCTGAGG
>SCTZ01000141.1 GCA_004297765.1 Chloroflexota bacterium
GGGTGAGGGCATGTATGCCTTGTTCGCCGTCTGCCTGGATGGGGGAGGCAACGCGATTGCCGTTGGCTCCGATCTCATCAACATCAGCCCGGTCATCTCTAGCATGACGGTCACTCCGCGGCCGTACTACCCACAGGCGGGGAATGCCACTTTAGGCTTCAACTTGTCTCTGGCGAGCAGTGGGTTCACCACGGCGGTGATTGTCAATGCACAAGGTAGCCAGGTTAAGGCTTTCCCCTGGGCGGTCAGCCCATCCGGGGCGGTCAGCTACAGCTGGGATGGGAAGGACGGTGGCGGGAACGTGGTGCCGGACGGGCGCTATACCTACATCGTGGCGGCGGTGGATCCGAGCAACATGAGTCAGATGCACGTCGGGGTCGTGCTGTTCGACGTGGGGGCACCGCAGGGCGCCGGGGCCGCGCAGGCAGAGCCATGGGCTGAGGAGGCGGTGGGGCAACTGCGCAGGATAGGTGGTGGTGCGCCGTGAGTCGGGGTGTTGACCCGTTGTGCTCAGAGCGAGCCGCCGCCGTCGGAACTGCTGATTACGCAGATTAGGGGATTTCGCAGATTGGGATTTCGAGGGAGAAGTTGTCTCGTCTGCGGAATCCTTGAATCAGCGTTAATCTGCGGTTCAGGCTGCAAGGCGTGGGCGCGCCGGGAGTCTCCTTTTCTTGCCGCAAATACATGCGGTCAACTATAATCAATCGATAGGCCTTTTCCCATTTCATCACTGGTGCATCCGGTAAGGCGTTTTCGCTTCCGTAGGGACGTCCTTCCGCAGAAGGACGCCCAGAGCTCCCTGCCCCGTTGGGCGCAATGAATTGCGCCCCTACGAAGCGCACGTGGGCTTGCCGGATCCAGCACCAATGGAAGGTGCCCGTGCGACCGATCAGAACTTTCACTGTCAGACCGGCTCTTCCCGCGAAGCTGGAGCCGCTTCGCGAGTTGGCTTACAACCTGCGCTGGAGTTGGGACCATGATACGATTCAACTTTTCCGGCGTTTAGACTCGGAGCTCTGGGAGAGCTGCAAGCACAATCCGGTGCGGTTGTTGGCGAAGCTACAGCAGGAGCAGTTGAATGCCGCCGCTGAGGATGACGCTTTTCTGGCTCAATTGGAGCGCGCGTACGGGCGGTTCAAGGACTACTTGGAGACCAGCCGGACGTGGTACCGGAAAACGTACCCGTCTGTGCCGGAGGGACGTATCGCCTACTTTTCCGCTGAGTACGGTCTGGCGGAGTGCCTGCCGATCTACTCCGGTGGTTTGGGTATCCTGGCTGGCGATCATCTGAAGTCGTCCAGCGATCTGGGTGTACCGCTGATAGGGGTCGGTCTGCTCTATCAGGAGGAGTACTTCCACCAGCGTTTGAACAAAGATGGCTGGCAGACTGAAGAGTACATCGACAACGATTTCTATACTCTTCCGATCACGCCCGTGCGGGATGCGGCTGGAAACCCCATCACGATCAGTGTTGATTATCCGGGCCGGCAGGTCATTGCTCAGGTCTGGCGCGTCGACGTGGGGCGGGTTTCCCTATATCTGCTGGATACGAACCTGAACAGCAATCGCCCTGAAGATCGCCTTGTTACGGAGCGTCTCTATCGGGGTGATCCCGACGTCCGCATCCGCCAGGAGATTCTGCTGGGGATCGGGGGCATGCGGGCCTTGAATGCGCTGGAGTTGTGCCCAGCCGTCTGTCATATGAACGAGGGGCATTCCGCGTTCCTGGGGCTCGAGCGTATTCGCCTTCTTATGCGCTCCAACCAGGTGGGCTTCCCCGAGGCGCGGGAGCTGGCCAAGTCCGGCACGATCTTCACGACTCATACACCGGTTCCGGCGGGGATCGACCGCTTCGCGCCCGACCTGATGGAGCGGTATTTCTCCAGCTATTACCGGGAGCTAGGGCTAACGCGTGAGTCGTTCATGGCGCTGGGCCGGCAGAATCCGACCGATGCCGCCGAGCCGTTCTCCATGGCTATCCTGGCCATCCACTTGAGTGGCTTCCGCAACGGTGTGAGCCGGCTGCACGGGCAGGTATCACGTAAGATGTGGCAGAGCCTCTGGCCGAACGCTCCGCTTGACGAAGTCCCCATTGATTCCATCACCAACGGGGTGCACGCGCTGACCTGGATCTCCGGTCACGATATCAAGGGGCTGTATGATATCTACCTTGGTCCGCGCTGGTTGGAGGACCCCACCGACCGCAAGGTCTGGGAGGGCGTGATGCGCTTCCCCGACGATGAGTTATGGCGGACCCACGTGCGCCGTCGCGAGCATCTCGTCAGCTTCGCTCGCCGCAAGCTGCAGGATCAGTTGCGCAGGCAGGGTTCCATGCCTGCCGAGATCGAGCGGGCCGGAGAGGCGCTGGATCCTGAAGCCCTGACTATCGGCTTCGCGCGTCGCTTCGCGACGTACAAGCGGGCCACGTTGATCTTCCGGCATCCGGAGCGGCTGGCCCGGATTCTGAACAATCCGAAGCAGCCTGTCCAGCTTATTATCGCCGGCAAGGCCCACCCGGAGGACAACCCGGGCAAGGAGTTGATCCATCAGATCGCGCAGTTTGCCGCCAGACCGGATCTGCAGGGACGTGTGGTCTTCATCGAGGATTACGATATGAGCGTGGCGCGTCATCTGGTGCAGGGCGTGGACGTGTGGCTCAACACGCCGCGACGTCCACTCGAGGCCAGTGGCACCAGCGGCATGAAGGTCGCGCTGAACGGCGGGCTGAACATGAGCGTTCTGGACGGCTGGTGGGACGAAGCTTACGACGAGAAGCTGGGCTGGGCCATCGGCACGGGCAAGGAATACGCGGACAACGAGTTTCAGGACGAGCTGGAGGTGAACGCCCTCTACGATCTCCTCGAAAAGAGCGTTGTTCCGCTCTTCTACGATCGGGGCATCGATGATGTGCCCAACGGCTGGATCGCCAAGGTGAAGGCCTCGATTCGGACTCTCTGCCCTGTGTTCAATACTAATCGTATGGTCCACGAGTATGCCAAGCGGTTCTACGTGCCGGCCATCGAGAAGTACGAGAGGCTCGGGGCGAACGGCATGGAGCGCGCTAGAGCACTGGCCGCCTGGAAAGCGAGTATCGAGCAGCGCTGGTCGGGCATTCGCATCACCCGGGTGAATACCAACGCTCAGGACGGCATGGCGGTCGGATCGCAACTGGAGGTCGAGGCGCAGATCGATCTGTCCGGACTGCCCCCCGAAGACGTGGCCGTAGAGATCTACCACGGCCGCATCGATGCCAGCCTCGACATTGCCGCGGGAACGGCCATTCCGATGACTTACCGATCATCCGATGGCGGGCCCGCCACTTTCGTGGGCTGCATTCCCTGCGACAGCAGCGGCCAGTACGGCTACACGGTCCGAGTGCTGCCGAAGCATGAGGATCTGGGACCGGTCTGCGACACCGGGTTGGTGAGGTGGGCGGAGTAGGCGCTACGCGCTGAGGCGCGGAGTGGGCGAAAAGGGAAAAAGGGGGGATGCGGATGTGCCTCTCGCCCCTTCTTCTCGCCGGGCATGATAGCAGGCTCTTAGCCCTCGCCGGTAGGTGATGGGAAGCTGGGGGCTTCCCCGCTCTCGTCCTCTTCGCCTTTTCCCCCTGTCGCCTTTTCCTCCACCTCGCGATCGCGATCGGGCCGGAACTGCGTCTGGTACAGTCGCGCGTAGAGGCCGTTCTTCGCTAGCAACTCCTCGTGGCGTCCACTCTCGACCAGGTACCCGTTCTCCAGCACTAGGATGAGATCCGCGGCCAGGATGGTGCTGAGGCGGTGGGCGATGACGAGGCTGGTTCGTCCTCGCATGACCTTCTCCAGAGCCGATTGGATCAGAGCCTCGGATTCCGAGTCGAGGCTCGACGTGGCTTCGTCCAGCACCAGAATGCTGGGGTTCTTCAGAATGACCCGCGCGATGGCCACGCGTTGCTTCTCGCCTCCCGATAGACGATAGCCGCGTTCGCCGACGACCGTTTCGTAGCCCTGGGGCATGCTGAGGATGAAGTCGTGAATATGCGCGGCCCGGCAGGCGGACTCGATCTCCTCCTGCGTGGCGTTGGCTTTGGCGTACAGGAGATTGGCCCGAATGGTGTCATGGAACAGATAGGTCTCCTGGGTAACCATCCCGATGTGATCGGACAGGGACGACAGCCTGAGATCGCGCAGGTCGTGCTCGTCGATGCGGATGTGGCCGGTGGTTGGCTCGTATAGTCGGGGCAGCAGATATGTTATTGTCGTCTTGCCCGCGCCGCTCGGTCCCACCAGGGCCAGCAGTTGCCCCGGTTGCACTTCGAAGCTGACGTGCCGAAGGGCCCAGCGCGGTGCCGTCGGGATGGCGCAGACGGTCTCGTCCACCACTGTCTCCGCATCGGGGCCAGAGCGTCCGTTGCCGTCGGTCGGCCGCGGTTGCGAGAGTGGCATGTCCATGTCGCTCCCATGCCGCTGCCAGCGTTCCACCTCGGTCAGGGAAGCCAGCTCCCGATCAGGTGCCACGTCTCCCTCGCGGTAGCTGAAGGAGACGTCGTCGAAGACCACGTGACCGGAGATGCGCCGGGGCGCGATGGCCTCCGGTCGATCCGCTATCTCCACCGGCAGATCTAGCACCTCGAAGACCCGCTCGAAACTGACCATGGACGTCGCGAACTCCACCCGTGAGTTCGTGAGTGAGCTGAGCGGACCGTATAGTTGTGTCACGTAGGTTCCGAAGGCGACTAGCGTGCCGATGGTGAGACCTTCACGCAACACCAGTATTCCGCCGAGCCAGAACACCACGGCCGTGCCGATGGCACCGGCCAGGCTCAACCCGAGGAAGAACCAGCGCCCGATGATGGCCTGCTGGATACCC
Organism: Chloroflexota bacterium; assembly: GCA_004297765.1. GTDB lineage: Bacteria > Chloroflexota > Dehalococcoidia > FW602-bin16 > FW602-bin16 > FW602-bin16. The sequence goes on from SCTZ01000141.1 coordinate 4,846, forward strand.
GTGTCTCGGACATCCGCCGCCCGGCTGGCGAAGCGCTCTGTCTCGTGCGGCGCTCGTCCGAAGAGTTTTACAAGTAGCGCCCCGCTGACGTTCAATGTTTCGTTCATCAGCGCGTTCATCTGGGCGTTGTAGATCAACTGCTGGCGTGTGAGTCGGCGCAGCACGCGCCCCACACGTCGAGAGGGCAAGACGAAAAGGGGCAGGATGGCGACGGCCAGAAGAGTGAGCCTCCACTCCATGGAGAGCATGATGGCCAGTGTGAAGACCAGGGACATGCCGTTCGACACGATGCTAAGCAGAGTGCTGGTCACAGCCTGCTGGGCGCCCACCACGTCGTTGTTCAGGCGAGACATGAGCTCACCTGTCTTCGTGTTGGTGAAGAAGCGCAGCGACATGCTCTGCAAGCGCGTGAAGAGCGCTAGCCGCAGATCGAAGATGACCCCTTCGCCGACGCTGGCGCTCAGGAAGCGCTGCAGGACGCCGATGAGCCCGTTGAGGAGGGGAATGCCGATCATGCCGAGCGCCAGCAGGTTCAAGCGGCCGTAGTCGCGGTTGGGCAAGGCGTAGTCGATAAGATTCCGATACAGCAGCGGAGGAACCAGCGTCAGCAGGGAGATGGCGATAATCGTTCCCAGCATCAAGGCAATGCGCCCGAGATAGGGCCGCGCGTAGCCGGCCACGCGTCGCAGCAGTGCGCGGCTAATGGCGGGGTGATCCTGATTCTCATCATAACGTATATATGAATGCCAACCACCGTGTCCGACCATGTGCCTGCAACCCTCAGCTACAAGATCAACATCGCGTCACCGAAGCTGTAGAAGCGATAGCCTTCGCGAATGGCCTCGTTGTAGGTCCTCAGAACCAGGTCCCGGCCGGCGAACGCCGAAACCAGCATCAGCAGAGTGGAGCGCGGCAAATGGAAGTTGGTGACCAGCGCATCCGTTGCCAGAAAGCGGTGGCCGGGCAGAATATAGAGGTCGGTGGGTCCGATGTGCGGGGCTACTACCGCGTGTTCTCCGCTCGCACGGGCCGCCTGGGCACCCGTTTCGAGGGCTCGCACCGACGTCGTGCCCACCGCCACGATCCGTCCCCCGGCGCGGCGAGTCGCACCGATCTGGCCAGCGGCCTCCGCGTCGATCTCTACGTATTCAGTGTGAATCTCGTGCGTGCGCGGGTCCTCTTCGTGCACGGGGCGGAAGGTATCCAGACCGATGTGCAGCGTCACGTAGGTCAGGCCGATGCCTTTGCGTTGTAGGCGATCCATCAGCGAGGCGGTAAAGTGCAGTCCCGCGGTGGGGGCCGCGGCGCTCCCCTTGATGCGGGCGTAGATGGTCTGATAGCGCTCCCCGTCGCGCAAGGGCTCATGGATGTAGGGCGGCAGTGGCATATCGCCGGCCCGCTCCAGAAGGCCCTCGTCGTTGAAGCGGATCAGCCTACCGCCGGCTGACGTCCGATCGAGCACGTCGCCCACCAGCTCGCGCGCGGCACCCTGATCCAGATCGGGCAACGTCGCCCGCTCGAAGATTACGCGTGTTCCTGGCCGTGCCTTCCGACCGGGCTTGACCAGAGTCTCCCATAATCCATCGGCCGTCCGCCGGAGCAGCAACACCTCAACACGCCCGGTCGTGCCCTCGCGACGGCCGATCAGGCGGGCTGGTATAACGCGGCTCTGGTTGCAGACCAGCAAATCCCCGGGACGCAGATACTCTTCCAGGTCCACAAATCGGCGATGCTCCCAGGTGTCGTGGGAACGATGCAGCACGAGCATCCGCGAGGCATCTCGGGGTTCGATGGGCGTCTGCGCGATCCGCTCCGGGGGCAGGAGGTAGTCAAAATCGTCGGTTCGCATTATCTCCACTTCCAACCAGATTATAGTTGGTCCGTTCGGCGACTGCCAGTGGCTGGGAGTGGGGATTGTACCAATCGTCCTTGATTGCATCCTGTTGTCCACCATCCGTCAGCCCGCCCGCCGCTAAAGCGAGCGGGCTGAGTCAACGAAGCCCCTCCGAGGGGCTGGGCGCGGTACTCAGCCCGCCGCAGCGGGCTTTGTTAACTGAGCCCAGCGGCTTCAGCCCTGGGCGTTCTGCGGCGTCGAGTCGGCAGATCAGGACATCGGCAAACACAATCGGTATTAGGCGTTGGGGGTTGAGGATTGGGGTGCGGTCCCCAATCCCTAGCCCCTAGCCCCCACGCTTGACTTGCGACGGTCTGTCTGCTAATGGTTCATGTATAGGGGCCATCGTATAGGCCGCTCTGGAGGCGGAAAAACTACCTGGGAGGTTTCCCCATGCAACAACTCGAGCTAGAGGCCACGCCGCGCCGTGTGGTCGGCAAGAAGGTCCGTCATCTGCGGCGTGCCGGCATCACGCCGCTCAACCTGTATGGGAAGGGTATGTCGTCCGTTCCGCTGCAGGCGCCGACCAAGGGGCTGGAGCAGATTGTGGGGCAGGCCGGCCATACTCGACTTATCAATCTGACCTACAATGGCAAGAAGGCGCTGGTGCTGGCGCGACAGGCGCAGCGGAATGTCCGAACGCATCATCTGCTGCACGTCGATCTATACGCGGTTTCTCTAACGGAGAAGATGCGCATCGGGGTGCCCGTGGCGCTGTTCGGAGAGGCCCCGGCGGTCCAAACCTATGACGCCGTTCTGGTCCATACCTTAGCCGAGTTGGAGATCGAAGCTCTGGCTACCGATATCCCTCAGACTATCGAGGTCGACCTCTCGCCGCTCAAGGAGATCGACGACGCGATCCACGTGCGTGACATCGTGGCCCCGCCCGGCGTCGCTATCCTGAGCGATCCCAGCGAGGTCATCGCGAAGGCCGCCGCGCCGACCGTGGTCGAAGAGGAGCGCGAGGAGGCCGCAGAGGAAGCGGCCGCAGCCGCCGCACCTCCGCCAGCGGTGGAAACGGCCGAGGAAGAATAGAGAGCTTGGGGGCGGCTGGGAGCGCGAGGTGTTTCGCTCGCTATCCTGCTCCCTCTCCCCGCTGGGAGGGGGCTGGGGTGAGGGCCCTCGTCTGAGTGTAGGAAGCGGCGGGCAAGGGCACGACCCTCACCCTAACCCTCTCCCTTCGCGAAGGGAGAGGGGATAGGTACGCTCTCCCTCTGGGAGAGGAAACAGGACGCGAGCGAGGGAGGGGATAGGAAATGAGAGGGAGAGGGTGAGATGCCCCCGAATCCTTGATCTCAGCCACCGCTCGTGGTGTGGCGTAGTTGACCGCAGGCTGCTTGCACGCCGCCGCCGCGGCTGGAGCGGATGGTGACGGGGATGCCGAGACGCTGAAGCTCACGCTCGAAGGCTAGAATCCGGCGCGGAGGCGTGGGCGCATAGGGCGTGCCCTCCACGCGATTCAGGGCGATCAGATTAACATGACATAACTGGCCATGTAGGAGCCGGGCCAGATCGCGGGCGGCGCCCAGCGAATCGTTAACGTGGTCGATCATGGCGTATTCATAGGTCACCCGCCGTCCTGTGGCGCGGGCATAGTCTCGGCATGCCTGCAGGAGCTTTTCCAACGGGTAGCGCCGGTTGAGAGGGACGAGGCGGTCTCGGAGCTCGTTCGAGGCGGCATGCAGGGAGATCGCCAGACCGACCTGAAGCGACTCCGCGGCCAACCGCTGGATGCCGGGCACGACGCCGCTGGTCGATATGGTGATGTGGCGTGCGCCTAGCCCGAAGCCGGTCCTGGCGTTGAGCAATTCGACGGCTGTCCACGTGGCGTCGAAGTTGAGCAGCGGCTCTCCCATGCCCATGAACACGACGTTGGTGATGGGTGCCTCCGCCGCCGACCGATTACCACGCTTCTCGGCCAGCCGGCCGGCGAAGTAGAGCACCTGCTCAACGATCTCGCCGGCGCTGAGGTTCCGCACGAAGCCGCCCTGTCCCGTGGCGCAGAAAGGGCATCCGATCGGACAGCCGACTTGCGTGGAGACGCAGACGGTGCGGCGCGCTTTCTGGTCGTCGCCCGGAGCGTAGAGCATCAGAACCGTCTCGATGGTTTGCCCATCGGCGAGCCGCAGCACCACTTTGGTGGTCTCCCCGTCGTCGGCGGTCTCCTCACGCACCCGGGACACAGAGCGTACCACAAGTCGCTCTTCCAATCGGCTTCGCAGGTCGTGCGAAAGATCGGTCATCTGGCTGAAGGAGGTGGCATAGCGTCGATAGATCCAGGTGAGGACCTGATCCGCGCGATACTGTGGCTCTCCCAGCTCGCCCAGGAGATCCGCAAGCTCGCGGCGACTCAGAGTGGTGATGGCGGTCAGGCTCATGCTAGTCTCCTCTAGTGCTCAACCGGGTCTTCGTTCTCTCCAGATGCACCAGCAATACCGCGATATCGGCCGGCGTCACGCCCGCGACGCGCGAGGCCTGACCGACTGTGGCCGGACGGAAGCGCGACAGCTTCTCAAGGGCCTCGGTGCGCAGTCCGTGAATCGCCTGGTAGATGATATCGCCCGGTATGGATCGCTCCTCCAGCCGTTGAACGCGGTCGACCTGGGCTCGCTGCTTCTCCAGATATCCGGAGTACTTGGCCTCCACCTCGATCTGCGTGATCAGCAGCGCGTCGTCCAGTGTCGGCTCCAGGCCGAGGGAGATCAGATCGCCGTACGAGATTTCCGGCCGCTGGAGGTAGTCGAGCAGAAGCGAGCCGGGAGTCGGAACAGGAAGGCCCCCGGTACACAAGTTTCCAGAGGCATGCCGCGAGCGCAGGACCTCGAGCCGGGTGGACAGATACGCGGCCCGCTTCTGTACCATCTGGTGGCGCTCCTCCTCGATCAAGCCGAGTTGGTGTCCCAGTGCTGTGAGGCGCTGATCGGCGTTGTCCTGGCGCAGCAGGAGCCGGAACTCTGCGCGGGAGGTGAACATGCGATAGGGCTCTGTCACGTCGCGCGTTACCAGGTCGTCGATCATCACCCCGATATAGGCCTGCTCACGGGCCAGAACCACGCCCTCCTGCCCGGTCGCCTTCAGGGCCGCGTTGATCCCGGCTACCAGTCCCTGTGCGGCGGCCTCCTCGTAGCCAGAGGTCCCGTTGATCTGCCCCGCGAAGAAGAGCCCTTCGACGGCTCTGGACTCCAGGGTCGGGCGCGTCTGTCTGGGCGGAACGTAGTCGTACTCCACGGCGTAGCCGAAGCGCATGATCTCCGCGTTGGCCAGCGCGGGAATCGTGCGCAGCATGGACAACTGTACGTCTTCCGGCAAGCTGGTGTTCGCTCCCTGGACGTAGACTTCGGGCGTTTGCCAGCCCTCCGGCTCCAGGAAGAGCTGGTGCGAATCCTTGGCCGCGAACTTCACGATCTTGTCTTCGATGGAAGGGCAGTAGCGTGCGCCGACGCCCTGGATCAGCCCCGAGAAGAGCGGCGCGCGGTCCAGGTTGGACCGGATCACGTCGTGAGTGGCGGCGTTGGTACGCACCAGGTAGCATGGCATCTGGGGGCGCCAGGAGCGCGCGAACGGATCGGGATAGCAGCTCTCGGCGGGGCCGTGAGGTGCCCTCTCCAGGCGGCCGTGCCATCCGTCGAAGCTGAAGTATAGCGGCTGGGCGCTGCCTTCCTGGAGCTCGGTCAGCGTGAAATCGATCGATCGGGCGTCGACTCGGGGTGGTGTTCCGGTCTTAAGTCGCCCGAGCTCGAAGCCCAGCTCGCGCAGGCTCTGGGAGAGCGCGGTGGCCGGGAACTCCCCGGCGCGGCCGGCCGGATAAGCCACGTCACCGACCACGATACGACCGGCCAGAAAAGTTCCCGTCGTCAGGACCACGGTGCGGCCCCGGTAGGTTGTGCCGGTGCGCGTTCGCAGGTCGATCGCGTGGGCATGGGGCGTGACCGCCTCGACCTCGGCCTGCTTCAACTCGAGCCCGGGCTGGGACTCCAGAATCCGCCGCATGGACAAGCTATACAGGCGCTTATCGGCCTGGGCGCGTGGCGCCTGAACGGCGGGACCTTTGCCTGTGTTCAGCATGCGAATCTGGATGAACGTGCGGTCGATGTTGCGCCCCATCTCGCCGCCCAGCGCGTCGATCTCTCGCACAAGGTGTCCCTTGGCCGGACCGCCGATGGATGGGTTGCATGGCATCAGTGCCACCGAATCCAGGCTCATGGTGAGCAGCAAGGTACGCCGACCCATGCGGGCCGCCGCCAGGGCGGCCTCACAGCCCGCGTGCCCCGCTCCCACCACGATTACATCGTACATGCAGTCTTCGCCTCTTCGCTGAAAGATCTCCCCGGTATTCTAGCATCGGGCGCTGTGTGGTGTCGATGTGAGCAGGCTTCACTACAACCCAGGCGGTGGATCGAGAGGAGACGAACGCTCCACTCCTCATGAGAAACGGCGTTCGACCCCAACCGTCAGTCCAGCTTTTTGGGCCAGGTCAGCCCACATTCCGAAGTGGCGAACGTTTGTTGTCAACACGACGCCACCTAGTCGCGCCGCCGAAACCAGGATGAGGACATCAGCGAGGTGGTCTCTTGGCTTCAATTCGCCGTGCAACCGGGTATACCTGGCGATCAGCCGTCCAGCGCGGGCCCAATCGCTCCCCGTCGGAGTCAATACGCGTTCGACGCGGCTCATCGCCCCGACGATCCGATCCAGGAGCCGCGCATCCTCCCGCGAGCGCGTTCCAGCATACAGCTCGGCAACGACGACGGACGACAACCATACTCGGCCGGAGGCCAAGGATTGCTGAAAGGAGGGCCACATGTCCGGATCACGAAAGACTTGAATCAGCACCGACGTATCGGGTATCTGAGCACGCGCCACTAATCGTCTGCCTCATCAGGCATTCTACCGAACACGTCATCGATACCGCCGCGTGCGTGCAGCCCATGAATCGCCGCCATGACCTCTTCGGCGGCCAGCGCAAAATCCACTGCCTCTCGAACCGCCCCGGATTCGCTGGTCCCTCGTCGGCGAGCCAGCTCGCTCACTTTATCGCCATCCACGACCAAGTTCTTGCGCATCAACCTTCCCACCTCAGACCTCCGCAGTTACACATTTCTCGATAGTATATTACACAATTCCGGCGCCAGTCGCTACGCTCCGATCTTGCGCATTTCCTACTGACCCAGTGTTCTTTCACGTTGATCTGGCTCAGTCTTGGGAGCGTCCTGTTCCCTCTCCCTCTCGAGAGCATTGGGATGAGGGTATGAAAAGATGCCTCTCGTGTGTAGCGTCCTCGCCTGTCGTGTGATAAGATACTGGATGGCTATTGGTATGGCGCTCCAGTGCAGCCCGGTTTTCGGCACCCATGTCGAAAGGGGCATTATGCCGGTGCATGAGCCAACTTGATCTGCTTGGGGGTAGAATTGGAGCTGCGACGCTACTGGGACCTGCTGCTGCGCCGTTGGTGGATACCGGTAGTCCTGGCCGTGGCCACTGCGGCCATGAGCCTTTTCCTGACGACGGGGATCCAGAAGACCTACTCCGCCACTCTAGGCTATGTCGTGATGACGCAGCCGGGAACGCCGATGTCCGGATTCTTTAACTACGACAGCTATTACAACTGGCTCTCCTCGGAGTATATGGGCGACGATCTAACCGAGCTGGTGAAGACCAGAGACTTCGTGAACGCTGTCAAGAAGGAGCTCAACGATAGTACGGTCGACGTAGACAGCCTCATGGGCTCTGTCAAAGCCACGCGGGCCCATCGGCTGGTCTCGCTCGAGGTCACAACGGGAAGCCAAGACCAGACGGAAAGGCTGGCCGCTGCCATCGGCGCCGCGATACCACCGGCCGTCAGCCGCTATTTTCCCCAGTTCAACGATGGAAAGCCATTCCTGGAATTGGTCGATCCGCCAGTAGCCAAGCCAAGCATGAATGCGTCCAAGATGGCCCTGGATATCGGTCTGCGGGTCGGGCTAGCCTTTGTGCTCGGTGTGGCGCTAGTGCTTCTGCTCGATTACCTCGATACGTCGATACGTAGCGCGGAAGAGGCCGAGCTTCTTCTTCGCCTACCGGTCATGGGTGAGATCCCGGTCGAGAAGTAGCAGGGACAGCCATGAATTACCAGCAAGCGCTCGACTTCGTCCTCGGACAGACCGACTACGAACGCGCGGCGCAGTGGACCACGGCGACTCTGGACCTCTCGCGCATGGAAGCCCTGCTTGCCCTGGTGGGGAATCCGCATCTGGCCTCGCGGTCGATCCAGATCGCCGGTACCAAGGGAAAAGGCAGCACGGCGGCCATCGTGGCCTCTATTCTGGAGTCTGCCGGCTACCTGGTGGGGCTTTTCACTTCACCCCATCTGCTCGATCTGCGCGAGCGGATACGGCTGAACGGCGAGCTTATCTCGCCGGAGGAGCTGACCTCGATCGTCGAGGTCTTGTGCCCGGCCGTAACGACAGTGGCGGCTAAAGAGACCTGGTCGCCGCCCACCACCTTCGAAATCCTTACTGCGGTCGCTTTCCTCTTCTTCGCTCGTCAGAACGCGCAGTTCCAGGTGCTGGAGACCGGGCTTGGCGGTCGCCTCGATTCGACCAACGTGGCTCGCGAGCCAGCCGTGGAAGTCATCACGTCCATCAGCCTGGATCACACCGCGCAGTTGGGTCCGAGCCTGGCGGATATCGCGCGGGAGAAAGCGGGGATCATCAAGCCGTGCGCGACCGTGGTCACTGTGCCGCAGCCTGCCGAGGTGATGGACGTCATCGAGCGCACCTGCGAGCAGCAACGGGCTACGCTGATCGAAGTGGGCCGCGACGTGGTGATTGAGGCGGAAGATCCGCCGCCCGGCCTTGATCCTCTGCATGCGCACCAGGCGGGGATGGGCGCCCCCTGCCAGAGTTTCACTGTGTGCGGCATGTTCGGTCAGTACGACCTGAAGCTACCGTTACTGGGACGCTTCCAGCGTGAGAACGCCGCGGCCGCGGTGGCGGCGGTCGAGTCCCTCTGCTACTCCCAGATCGCCGTGCCCAAGCACGCCATTGTCGAGGGTGTTCAGCGGGTCGTCTGGCCTGGCCGGCTGCAACTAATGAGCCGCCAGCCTTATCTGGTGCTGGATGGCGCCCACAATCCGTACTCGGCTGGACAGCTCAGACAAGCTCTGCACGATTGGTTTCGCTTCGAACGGGCCTTCATCGTGTTGGGCACGTCGGTTGATAAAGACACGCGCGGGATCATCTCCGAGCTAGCTCGGCTGAAGCCAATCATCATCGCGACGAAGTCCGATCACCCGCGCAGCACCGACCCTGAGGCAGTGGCCGCTTTGGCGGCCGAGCAGAATCTCCCTGCCGAATCGACCACCAGTGTAGCCGATGCCATAGGGCGGGCTCGTGATTTGTCCCAGCCCGGCGATCTCATCTGTGTGACTGGCTCGCTATTCGTTGTGGGTGAAGCGCTAATCGCCCTCGGAAAGTGCGCCGAGGAACTGTATCGGCGGATTGTGTAGTCCAGTAGGTCTGGCGCAACTTTCCGCATGTGCGTCAGGGGCTGAACCCTCACCCTCACCCTCTCCCTTTCGCAAAAAGAGGGAGAGGGAATGGGTGCGTCCCCACCCCCTGGCATCGCCTCTACGTGCAACCCATCCGAGATCTGTAGCCCTCGTGCAAGACCAAGGCTCTTTCTCAGGGAACACCCTCGAATCTTCAGCCTGGCGGCACGCCAGTGCCGGCACGAAACCTGCAAGCATGCCTGTCGAATAGCAGCGGATGAGCGCCCCGGGCGCGGAAGAGAGTTGCCGGGTCCGATCGCATAGGATCAGAGACTTGGTACTCTGGTAGCTGGACGCGTGAGGGTCTACCCCGGGCCGCGGCGGGCATTCGCCGAAAGGATGTGTGAAGATGATCACGCTTACTGAGTCCGCGGTCGACGCTCTGCGCGAGATCCTGGACACGAGTCAGGCACCCGCCGACCAGGGTATCAGACTGGTGATGCAGGGCCCTGGGCAACTGGGGTTGGCGATTGACGGTCCGCACGATGGCGACCAGGTGGTCGAGTCGGAAGGACGCACGGTGTTCCTGGTGGACCAATCACTGGCGTCGGCTTTGGATGGCGCGGTGGTTGATTGCCGAGCAATGGACGATGGTTCCAAGCAACTGACAGTGGGCATGGAGGAGAACGCGGCCTAGTGGCCTGAACCTGCCTCAAGCTTTTGCCCCCCCGCTTCGCACCATGCTATAATAGGCGCCACCATCTGGCTGCCGGTGCAGCTGAGGAGAGTCCCATGGCACAGACTGCGGAGCGAAGCGCGGAGAGAAGACGGGTGGTCGTGACTGGGCTGGGAGCCATCACGCCCCTGGGCAATACTGCCGAAGAGTTCTGGACCGGGCTGATCGCCGGACGATCGGGGATCGGCCCGATGACTCTATGTGATACCACCGGCTATACCTGTAGGATCGCCGGAGAGGTGAAGGGCTTTGAGTCCAAGAACTACATCGACTTCAAAGAGGCGCGCCGCATGGCGCGCTTCAGCCAGTTGGCCGTGGCAGCGGCGGGGATGGCCCTCGATCACGCTCGGCTGGACAGGTCGCGCGAGAATCTGGAGCGTGTAGGGGTGTTGCTTGGCAATGGCAACGGCGGCTTTCCCACGCTCGAGCAGGAGTGCCGCGTCCTGGCGGCCAAGGGCGGGATGAAGATGAACCCGTTCTTCTTCCCCATGGTTCTGCCCAACATGGCTGCCTGCCAGGTCGCTCTGATGAATGGGCTCAAGGGCTACAACTCCACCATCACCACCGCCTGCGCGGCGGGAACGCAGGCTATCGGTGAGGCGGCGGAGGTCATTCGGCGAGGTGGCGCGGATGTGATGGTGACGGGTGGGATAGAGGCTGGGATCAGCCAGCTCGGTCTGGGAGGTTTCGCCGTCATGCGGGCCCTCTCCACGGCCAACGACGAGCCAGATAAGGCCAGTCGCCCGTTCGACGCCCATCGGGACGGCTTTGTGCCGGCGGAAGGGGCAGGCATCCTGGTCCTGGAGGCGCTGGACCATGCTCTGGAGCGCGGCGCGTCCATCTTGGCCGAGGTGCTGGGGTACGGCGCCTCGTGCGATGCTTTCCACGTGGTGGCCCCGGATGCCGAGGGCGCTGGGGCGGCCCGCGCCATGCAGGCGGCTCTTCAGGATGCGGGTATCACAGGGCAGCAGGTCGACTACATCAACGCGCATGGTACATCCACGCCGCTCAACGATGCCGTGGAAACGCTGGCCATCAAGCGCGTCTTCGGGGAAAGAGCCTACCGGGTTCCCATTAGCTCCACCAAGTCTATGACCGGTCATGCCCTCGGCGCGGCGGGTGGGTTGGAGTCGGTGACCTGCGTAATGACCCTCCTGCATCAGACCATACACCCCACCATCAACTACGAGCACCCCGACCCCGAGTGTGACCTGGACTACGTGCCCAACGTGGCCCGCACAGCTCGCGTGGATACTATCCTCTCCAACAGCTTTGGCTTCGGTGGTCAGAACGCTTGTCTCGTTTTCGGGCGGTATTGGGCGGGAGAGTAAGGTCTGCCTCTAGCTGGCTGGTGGGTAATCCTCGATCCAGAGCTCAAGGGGAAAACGGCCGCGCAGGGTTCTTCTCAGCTTGCCATCACCGTGGATAAAGCGCAGCCCTGCTGTTTCGGCCAGCGCCAGATAGAGAGCATCGTAGAACGTGCACTGGTAGCGGATAGCGTACTCGGCACCACGGCGGATGAGGCTCGGGGAGTGGATCGTCCGGATTGGCAGTGACAGAAAAGCGTCGACTCACAGTGGCGTCCACTACGTAGGATGGACGCTCACGCACCATATCACTGATGGAGATGTCGATCGGTCCGATTTCCTCCCGAATCTTGAATATCCTGGCTGCTAGCCTACGACGGCGTTCGATCTCTTCCGCGGAGATGGGCTTCTGCAATTCTGCCAACGCTGCAGCGATTTCTTCCTTGAGCGTAAGCCGGTCTCGTTCGATCGCCCCGTCCAGTTCGTCCTTGCGCTGCTCCATGGGGATACCTCCTTCTGAGGCTCTATTATACCGCAACGAGGGACATGTTGGGCATCTGACACGGCATTTGTGGAACGCACGGTTGGCGGTCCTACGGATGGTTCGAGGTGCCTAGCGAGTCCAGGTGCGCAATGTCGTCGTAGGCGAGGACGAGGGGAGGACCGACCAGGCGCAGGTGGGTCACCGAGCAGTTGTGTAACCGCACGCGGGCCAGGCTTATTTTGCGGTCCAACAGCCAGGAGAGGTAGGCCGACAGAACCCCGGCGTGGGTGACGACAGCGATGCGACCGTGATTACATTGGCTGACGAGCCGATCGACAGCGGCGACGGCCCTACGGCACGAAGCAAGCAACGATTCCGCACCTGGAGGCGAGGAGTCCAGGTCTGTCTCCCATAGCTCCAACAAATGGGGATATCGGACCCGGATCTCCTGCTCCGTGAGCCCATCGAGCAGACCCAGGTCCAGCTCCTGCAGGTCCTCGACGGGCTGGGGGACCAGTCCCATCGGCTCTCCTACCAGACGGGCCGTGTGGAGAGCCCGTGAGAGGGGGCTGCAGTAGACCGCCTGGATGGGCTGCAATTGGACGAGCTTGATGCCCGTCAGACGGGCCTGCTCGATGCCGAGCGGGGTCAAGGGATCGTCATGGTGGCTCGAGAACCGCCTTTCCAGGTTGGCGGCCGATTCGCCATGGCGCACCAGAATCAGTTCCAAACGCTGCTTCCCATCCCGGCCTTGATCGGTTCTGGCGCAGGTGCCTCCGCTAGAGCCACCTCGACCACGTCGTCCATCATTTCCACCGGAACGAAGCGCAGAGCGCGCCGCACGTCCCGTGGAACTTCGGCCAGGTCTTTCTCATTCTTCTTCGGCAAGATGAAAACCGTGATGCCCGCTCGGTGGGCCGCCAGAGCCTTCTCCTTGAGCCCTCCGATGGGCAGCACGCGCCCGCGCAGAGTGATCTCCCCGGTCATGGCCACTTCCCGGCGGATCGGTCGACGGGTCAGCGTAGAGATCAGTGCGGTCGCCATGGTTATGCCCGCCGACGGACCGTCCTTAGGAATGGCGCCGGCCGGCACGTGGATATGTATGTCGGTCCGATCGAAGAATCCTCCCGCGACTCCTAGCTGGTCGGCGCGTGAGCGCGTGTAGCTCAGGGCGGCCTGGGCCGATTCCTTCATGACGTCTCCGAGTTGCCCTGTCAGGCTCAGGTTGCCCTTGCCCTCCATGAAGGTGACCTCGACCGAGATCAAATCTCCGCCCGTCTCGGTCCATGCCACACCGGTGGCCACGCCGATCTCGTCCCGTTCCTCCGCGGCGCCCCAATGGTGTTTGGGCGGCCCCAGGTAGCGGCTCAGGCTTTGCGCGGAGACCTCGCGCGGCGCTTTGTCCTTCTCCACTACAAGACGCGCTACTTTTCGGCAGATGGCGCCAATCTCTCGTTCAAGATTACGCACGCCGGCCTCCCGGGTGTACTCACGGATGACGCGACGCAAGGCCGAGCGGGCAAACGCTAGCTGCTCCGCGCGCAGGCCATGCTCGCGCAGTTGCTTGGGCACCAGGAACAGCTCGGCAATGCGCAGCTTCTCTTCCTCGATGTAGCCGGGCAGCTCGATGACCTCCATGCGATCCCGCAGCGCGGGGGGCACGGGGTCGAGGATGTTGGCCGTGACCACGAACATCACCTTGGACAGATCGTAGGGCACGTCCAGGTAATGGTCGCTGAAGGCGTAGTTCTGCTCCGGGTCCAATACCTCCAGTAGGGCCGAGGAGGGATCTCCGCGGAAGTCGATGCCCAGCTTGTCGATCTCGTCCAGCACGAAGAGCGGGTTGATAGAACCGGCCGTGCGCATGGTCTGAATGATGCGGCCCGGCAGCGCCCCGATGTAGGTGCGTCGGTGTCCACGGATCTCAGCTTCGTCCCTCACGCCTCCCAGGCTAACGCGAACGAACTTGCGTCCCATGGCCTGCGCAATGGAGCGCCCCAGGCTGGTCTTGCCCACGCCTGGAGGACCGACGAAGCACAGAATGGGACTGCGCATCTCGGCCGCGGCCAGCTTGCGCACCGCCAGGTATTCAAGGATGCGCTCTTTGACCTTCTGCAGTCCGAAATGATTCTCGTCCAACACGCGGCTCGCGCGCTTGATGTCCAGGATATCCTCGGTCTGGGCGCTCCAGGGTAGGGTGGTCAGCCAATCCAGGTAGGTGCGCACGACCGAGACTTCGGGCGAGGCCGCCGGGATGACGGCAAGACGCTCGACCTCTTCGATGGCCTTCTTCATGGCCGCCTCGGGCATGCCAGAGGATTCGACCTTGTGGCGCAGATCGTTCATCTCGCGGGTTTGCGGATCGATCTCGCCCAGCTCCTTCTGGATTGCCTTGAGCTGCTCGCGGAGGAAATACTCGCGCTGGGATTTGTCGACTTCCTGCTGCACCTGTGAGTGGATCTTGGACTGCAGCTCCAGGACGTCGACCTCCTTGGCGAGTATGGTGCAGATCAGCTGCAGCCGTTCCATGGGATCGACGGTGTCGAGGATCTCCTGCCGCTGGTCTAAGGCCAGGGCGAGGTGGGATGTGACAAGGTCGGCTAGCCACCCCGGATCGTTGACGTTGCTCGCAGCCACATAGGCGTCCTCGGGAATGTTCGGCGATAGCTTGACGCACTTCTCGAACAGAGCCAGTACGGCCCGCACTAGAGGCACGTTCTCTTCCTGAGCGTCGGTTGAGTCGGGTAGAGGCAGTACGGTCGCGACCAGATAGGGGTCCTGCTGGGTCAGATCGAGCAGCCGCACCCGGCGTTGACCTTGAACCAGGAAGCTCACCGTGCCATCCGGCATGCGGAAAACTCGTCCGATGACGGCCTCCGTGCCCATCTGAAAGAGATCCTGAATCTGCGGCTCGTCCACCCCCGGGTTGCGCTGGGCGACGATGACGACCGTGTGGTTGTGTGTCATCGCCTCTTCCACGGCTTTAACCGAGCGGGACCGTCTGACGGCCAGCGGAGTGAGCAGATGGGGAAACACCACTGTATCGCGCACGGGCACAACCGGCAGGATGGGAAGATCTTCTGGCACTCGTTTTCGTCTTCGCGGCACTTTTCCTGACACCTCGTCTTGGTGCATCCGCCGGGTTTTCGCGGTGGGCGGACCGCTGTGATCATCCTTACCTGTCCGCGGCCCGACACAAGCTCCGCGAGTAGTCTTCGAGCCGACGATCGGGAAGGATCACAGATTACACTTATATACCATATCTGAGCGGGGAAGCCTAGGGCCAAGAGGCGAACGATCGTTGGTCGTCAGCGTAGCTCGACGTTCGATTACGCTCCCCCGGGCAGCTTGATATCCGGTCCGAGTAGCACTCGAATATCCACGCCCGAACCATCTGCTCCGGTCTGCTGGGTGCGTCCGGCTGGCAGACCTAGCATGTTCGCCACCTGCTCTGCCGAGTGTTTCTTGGCGCCGTATACGAGGATCTGCGTCGGCGTGGCGCGTGCATCCTCCCCCACCCGAGAGGTGACTTTGGCGATTCCGTGGCTTCTGAGGTAGTCTGCCACAGCCTTGCCTGCGCCGGGGCGGGAGGATGGAGCGACGACTTCTACCACGGGCGCTTCTTCTCGTAGGCGCGCGTCAAAAAAGACCTCCGACAGGATAGTACCCAGACCTGCTCGTCGGGGCAACAGTATGCTGGCCCCCAGCTCGGTCGTGACGGGTTGAACGCCGTCTCCTTCAATGGAGCGGCTGGTGATCTTATCACTGTCGATCTGCGAGGCCAGTCGGGCCAGAGACAACATCTCCCCGACCGAGAGATCAGTGTGCAGGAAGTCCTTTAGCTCCATTAGCAACTGCGGCAGCTTTGGCAGTGCGTTGATCTGAAGCGCGCGGTCTCGAACGGCCAGCAAAACCTCTCTCTGGCGGCTGATGCGCCCGAAGTCAGAGTCCTGATGCCTGGTGCGGGCGTACTCCAGAGCGGTTTCCCCGTCCATCCACTGCAGTCCAGCCGGAATGTAGATCCGTTTCACCCCGTAGTTGTCGGTGGGGTACTGATCGTCCCGGACGGGCCGTTTGACATCCAACAGGATGCCGTCCAGGGAGTTGACGACCTTTCGAAATCCCTCGAACTCTACGTCCACATAGTAGTGCACGCGGATGCCGAAGTTGTACTCGATGGTACGACGCAACAGGGCCATGCCGCCGCCGGGATACTTGTTCAGCTCACCGATCGCGTAGGCCGCGTTGATCCGTTCCTCTGTGTCGCGGCCGTTGGCCAACGGAATGGGTACCCATAAATCGCGCGGAATGCTCAGCATGCCGGCGGTCTTACTGTAGGGATCGATCGTCGCGATGATCATCGAATCGGTCCGCCCGGGGGAGCCCTGCTCACCCGGACGGAGATCCATGCCGACCAGGA
Source organism: Chloroflexota bacterium (assembly GCA_004297765.1). Taxonomy (GTDB): domain Bacteria; phylum Chloroflexota; class Dehalococcoidia; order FW602-bin16; family FW602-bin16; genus FW602-bin16. The sequence goes on from SCTZ01000141.1 coordinate 21,155, forward strand.
GGATATTGACCCGCTCCTGGCCGGCCCAATCGGGCGGCGTATCCGTGGTGCTGACCAGGTTGATGGGGAGATCGAGGGGCAAGTTTGAGGGCAGATTAATGGGCAAACCGATGAACTGGGAGACGTAGCTCTGCGTGAGCGCGTTCCAGCGCGAGAGAAACACGAGCCCAAAGAGAAGCCCACCCGTCATGTAGAGCAGACCGAGGGCGGCGAGGAGAATCCACAGCCACCAGCGGGAGCTTGTCCGATCATCCCGAACGCGATACACGTATTTGTACTGGCGATCGTTCTTAGTAGACACCTCACCGCCCGGAGATGCGGGCGAACCCACCCACACGGACGGGATTATAGCATACGGCTGGCGGGTTACCAACAAACGAGGTTTGCTTGACAGAGCCGGTGATCGCCGGCTATTATGACACTCAGGCTTACCGAGGGGTGTCTCGACATATGAAAGAGGCTGGGGAAGCTCTGCGGCGGGCACGTCTGGCGCAGGGACTCTCACTGGACCAGGTCGCTGCTGCGACCAGAATACGGAAGTCGTATCTCCAGTCCCTGGAGGATGGGAATCTGGCTGGGCTTCCGCATCCCTTTTACGCCCGGAATTTTGCCCGCGTGTACGCGACGTATGTGGGGCTCGATGCGGAAGAGATCGCGGCGGTGTTCCCGGGAACCCAGCCCCCGCGGGTCCCGGCCAAGCTCAAGGTCATCCAGCCTTCCTCGGATCCGTGGGGTTTCATTCTGGGCGCTGTCGCGCTGCTGTCCGTCGTTCTGCTCGGTATCTACGGCTACTCGCGGCTGGCTCCGCTGACGGCTCTGGAATCCGTTCCCCCGCTTCTTTCCGCCGGCCCGGCACCAACCGAGACACCGACCCTGGCGCCCGCGCCTACCGAGACTGCGACGCGTACGCCAACGCCGTCCTATGTGGGAATCGCGGAGGTGCGCATTCTGACCACGGCCCCGAGTTGGCTGTATGTGCTAATAGACAACAAGAACGAGTTCTCGGCAACGCTGGATACCGGCACTACGAAGACGTTTACCGGCAAAGAGTCCGTCTACATGATCGCCGGTAATGCGGGCGCCGTCGAAGTAACCTATAATGGTCAGCAGATGGGAGCTCTGGGTAAGAAGAGTGAGGTCGCGCGCATGATCTGGACACCCAAGGACGGCGCGCAAACCCCAACCCCGGCGCCTCCCACCCGCACTCCCACCGTCACGCCGCGGCCGGCTATCCCGACGCAGACGCCCGCCCCGACGCGCACGCCTGTCCCGACGGGCACGCCTGTCCCAGCGGTGGCGGAGGAGCATACGAGCACGCCCAGTCCGAATTCGAGTCCCAGCCGATCGACGGACTCGCCTCCGCCAAGCGCCACGGCTAAGCCAGCGCAGTGATCGCCGCTCGGCCGGGCCTGGCCGGGATAAGCGCGTGCGACTGGAAGGAGCCTACCCCACGCAATGCGATTCTACATAGAGACGCTAGGCTGTCCTAAGAACGCGGTCGACTCCGAAGTTTTGGAGAGCCTGCTGCAGAGTCACGGACATCAGCCTGCCTCAGCGTCCCAGGAAGCGGATGTCGTCCTCGTCAACACGTGCGGCTTCATCGACGCCGCCAAAGAGGAATCTATCTCGACTATCCTCGCTTTCGCCGCACGGAAACGCAACGGACAGCGTCTGATGGCTTTCGGATGTCTGGCAGAGCGCTTCCGGGAGGAGCTCGTCCGTAGCATTCCGGAGCTGGACCAGGTGCTCGGCGTTGGACAGGGGCAGGAGCTGCTGCGCATTCTCGATCGGCAGGAGGGGGCATGTAAGGAGACGTCGCCCGTCCTGCGCCGCCCACAGCAGTCGGCCAGCGCCTATCTCAAGATTGCCGACGGCTGCGACGCGCGTTGCGCCTTCTGCTCTATCCCGCTAATCAAGGGACCCGCTCGGAGTCGCGAGCCGGAAGAAGTAGTGTCTGAAGCCTGCTATCTGGTTGCCCACGGCGTCAAGGAGATCGTCCTGGTGGCCCAGGATCTCACCGCCTACGGGCTGGACCTGGGGCGCCGGGATGCCCTGGCGGATCTGATCGAGCGTGTGCTGGAGGCAGCGCCCGAGCTGCGCTGGCTGCGTCTGATGTACGCGTATCCGAACAGAGTAACGCCGCGATTGATCCAGGTCATGAGTGCTTACCCTCAGGTGTGTCATTACTTGGACCTCCCGTTGCAGCACGCCCATCCGGCGGTGCTCCGGCGCATGAACCGTCCGCACGATGCGGCCGGCACGCGCGAAGTAATCATCGCGCTGCGCGAGGCCATGCCGGACATCGCGCTGCGCAGCGGGTTCATCGTAGGGTATCCGGGCGAGTCGCGCCACGAGTTCCAGACCCTGCTGGATTTTCTGGAGGAGATGGAGCTCGACCGGGTCGGATTCTTTACCTATTCCCGCGAGTCAGGCACCTGCGCCGCTGGTCTGCCCCAGCAGTTGTCGGCTCGGGTGAAGCGCGCGCGTTTCAGCCGCGCCATGTCGCATCAGGAACGTATCGCTCGGCGGATAAGCGCGCGTCAGGTGGGGAGGGTATTGGATCTGCTGGTAGAGGGTGATCTACGGACCAGTCCCAACGGCCGCGCGGGCGAGATGAGTCATCCGCTGGTCTGTCGATCCTATCGTGATGCGCCGGAGGTGGATGGCCTGGTGTTCTGCGCTGGGGAGGCCCATGTCGGCGACATGATCCGGGGACGGGTCGTGGCGGCGATGGATCACGACTTGCTGGCGGTGCAGGAGTAGCATATGCTCGAGAAAACAGTTGGCGAGATCCTCGCGCGGCGACGCATGACCCTGGCGGTGGCCGAGAGTTGTACAGGAGGGTTGCTGGGCTCTCTGGTTACGGATGTGCCCGGCAGTTCGGCCTACTTCGTGGGTGGGGTGGTCTCTTACGCCAACGAGGCGAAGAGACGACTGCTGGGGGTGCCGGATGAGATGTTGCGGCAGCAGGGGGCAGTCAGCGAGGACGTGGCGCTGGCCATGGCTCGCGGGGCGCGGGAGTTGTTTCAAGTGGACGTGGCTCTCGCGGTGACAGGCATCGCGGGACCAGCGCCCGAGACGAGCAAGCCGGTGGGCTTGGTCTACGTGGCTCTGGCGGCTTCAGACCTGGAATCCTGCCGGGAGTTTCGCTGGACGGGCGATCGCATCGCCAACAAGCGGCGCTCGGCCGAAGCGGCGCTGCAACTGCTGCTGGACTATCTGGAGCGGCTGCTGTGAACGAGAAGGAGCCGCCCTTCAGCATCTTCGACCATACGGCTGATGTGGGGATCGAGGCCCGTGGCGCGACTCTGGAGGAGTGCTTCGCGAACGCTGCCTTGGCCACCTTCTCGGTGATGACTGACCTATCTTCAGTACAGCCGCTCCTACGTCAGAACGTGACTGTGGACGGAGCGGATCTCGAAGATGTGCTGGTGGGCTGGCTAAACGAGTTGCTCTATATCTCGACGGTGGAGCAGGTTCTGTTCAGTCGCTTCGACGTGTCACGGGTCACCCCGACCAGCCTTGAAGCCGTCGCGTTGGGGGAGCGCATGGATCCGGCGCGCCATCGTCTGCTCACCGAGATCAAGGCCGCGACCTATCATCGGGTCAAGGTGGAGCATAATGACGAGTGGCGCGCGCACGTGATCCTGGATCTGTGAGGAGGCATGCCTGATGAGCGATGATTGGAGTGGGCGGCTGAGACGCCTGGACCGCTATCGGTGGGAGATCCCGCAGACCTACAAGGCCGGCATGCGTGTGCCCGGCATTGTCTTCGCTTCTGATGCCATTATGGAGCAGGTGAAGTCGGATCAGGCCCTGGAGCAGGTGGCCAACGTTGCTTGTCTGCCCGGCATTGTTCGCGCCTCGCTGGCCATGCCGGACATCCACTGGGGCTATGGCTTCCCAGTCGGGGGAGTGGCGGCCACGGACGCGGACCACGGGGTTGTGTCGCCGGGCGGGATTGGTTTTGACATAAACTGTGGCGTGCGGTTGCTACGCACTGACCTGGTTGCCCAACAGGTCACCGAGCGTGCCGCGGAATTGGGCGAGCAGTTGTTCCGTGCCGTGCCTGCCGGTCTGGGCTCCGAGGGGAAGGTTCGGCTCAAGGGCAACGACATCGACAAGGTGCTCAAAGACGGGGCGGGCTGGGCCGTCAGGGCGGGCTACGGCCTGGCCGCGGACCTGGAGCACGCCGAGAGCAACGGACGGATCGAGACAGCCGATCCTGATAGGGTTAGCGAGAAGGCCAAGAAGCGCGGTGCCCCGCAACTGGGCAGCCTCGGCTCTGGCAATCATTTCCTCGAGGTCCAGGCTATCGACGAGATTTACGATCCGCAGACCGCGCGGGTGCTGGGTCTGACGGACGTAGACCAGGTGGTCGTCTTCATTCACACCGGCTCGCGCGGGCTGGGGCATCAAGTTTGCCAGGATTATCTGCGTGTTATGGCTCAGGTCGTGAAGAGGCTTGGTATCGAGCTGCCCGATCGGCAGTTGGCGTGTGCGCCTATCAGGTCGCCGGAAGGACAGGAGTATCTGGCCGCCATGGCCGCGGCGGCCAACTTCGCCTGGGCCAACCGGCAGTGCATCACGCATTGGGTGCGGGAGGCCTTCGCCGCAACGTTCAAGAAATCGGAGGCCGAGCTGGGTATGGCACTTGTCTACGACGTAGCCCACAATATCGCCAAGATGGAGACGTACGTGGTGGATGACATGAAGAAACAGCTATGTGTCCATCGCAAGGGGGCGACGCGCGCCTTCCCGCCCGGCGATCTATCTATTCCTGCTAGCTATCGAGCTGTTGGACAGCCGGTGCTCGTTCCTGGGGACATGGGCCGCTACTCGTTCGTGGCGGTGGGCACCGAGCGCGCTATGCGGGAGAGCTTCGGCTCGGCCTGCCACGGGGCAGGTCGGGTCATGAGCCGCGGGGCCGCCAAGCGCAGCTTGCAGGGTGTCGACATCGCTCGAGAGCTACGCGAGCGGGGCGTACTGGTGCGCGCTACCGATCGCGCCGGTCTGGCTGAGGAGGCCTCCCAGGCCTACAGAGACGTAGCCGACGTGATGGAGGTCGTGGATGGCGCCGGGCTGGCCCGGAAGGTGGCCCGCATGCGACCGTTGGTGGTGGTAAAGGGATAGCAGCAGAAAGCTCGGGCGACCCTCACCCTGACCCTCTCCCAGAGGGAGAGGGGACAGGTACCGGCTTTCCCAGGAGGAGAGAGGACAGGCACGCGCGCTCTCTAGCGGGTTGAGGGAGGGTCGCGCCTGCTCCCTCTCCCCCTGGGATAGGGCTGGGGTGAGGGCGCTTGCCAAGGAGTATGGCATGTCAGAATCCGGAAAACCGATCCCCTGGGCCGCGATCGTGCTGGTGGGATCCTTTGTTCTGATCATGATTGGCGTGCTTGCCGCGTTGGGAGGTCTGAAGGCCGCCCTCATCGGCCTGGTAGCCGCGGTCCTCATCTTCTCTCTTATGCTAGGCGTGGTGTGGAGGGCTCGTCTTGTGGGAAGCAGCAAGTCGGTGCCCGTGACGCCGGCCTTGATCGCGGGGCTTTTCTCTGGCATGATCGTTGTGCTGGTGTTGGCCGTCCTCGTCTTCATCCTCAAATAGTATTTCAGCCAGAAACCGGATTCACCCGTGTCACAAATCGGTCGTCCGCGGTGTTGTATATAGTAGAGGCCGGTTTCCAGTGGTGCGTTACCCGGGATCTGGGGGCGAAAGGCTGCATATCGGTCGGATCAGTCCGATCGGTCCGATCGGACTGATCTGTCTTAACCTGTTGGTGACGCAGCCCTGATGTGCCGCAAGGGCGGGTGTCGGGGGAGAGGATCCGCGCAGAAGTCCCCTGATCTTGCACTGGGCAGGGAGAGAGCTCATGCACATGGCTAGAGCCGTCGATACGATCGTCGGGGACCGGGAGAAGCGGTTCGAGAGTCTCTTCCACAGCCATTATTGGAAGGTGGTTCGACAACTGGCTCTCCTGCTGGGCAGCGAGGCGGAGGCGGAGGAGCAGGCCCAGGAGACGTTCCTGCGGCTATATGATAGCTCTTTGCTGGAACGACCGAATGAGGAGGTTTCTGCCTGGCTGCGGCGGGTGGCGTTGAATCGCGGGTACAACTGCCTGCGCGGCCATCGACGGGAGCTGGAACGTCTGCAGAGCGAGTCCAGGCTGAGCCGACCACTGGCCCCTGACCGCGACGCGGACCCGGAGGACGAGGCGTTGCGGTCCGAGTCCACTACGCAGGTCCGTTTGGCGTTGGCAAAGCTGACCGCACGGCAGCAATCCTGTCTATTGCTTCGCTATGAGGGAATGTCCTACAAGAACATCGCGAAGGTGCTCGGGGTGGCGCCGGGCTCGGTTGGGACTTTGCTGGCCCGGGCAGAGAAGGCTTTTCGTGAGCACTATGAGGGGTAGCGTTATGAAATGTAGAACGAGCGGCGAGCTACGCGCCTATCTGGATCGAGAGCTGGCGCCCGATCAGTTGTCCGCGGTCACGGCCCATCTGGCGGCCTGTGGACGATGCCGGGATGCCCTGGAGGACCTGTCACGCGCGGCAGGCGTGATGCAGCAGCGACTTCAGCAGATGTACGAGGAGACCGCACTGCCGGCCGGCAGTGACGAGCGCGCGCTGGCGGCCGTGCGCGCACGTGCCGAGCGCAGGAAGCAGAGCGGTTTGGCGCTTCGGCTGGCCGACCTGCGTTGGTCGCTGGGACAGTCGTTGGCGCCGCATCGGGTGGCAGCCGTGGCCGGAGTGGCGGTCCTCCTGGTGCTAGCGGTCCTCGTCGGCACGCCGGTAGGGCGAGCGGCCGCCGATTTCGTGTCCCAGTTCCAGACCCAGAAGCTGAAAGTGGTCACCGTCGAGCCGACGCAGGTGGCGGGGGTTGGATTCGATCTGGCGCACTTCGGTACAGTGAAGGGGCTTTCCTCCGATGCCATGACGCCTATCTTCGTGAGCTCCGTGGACGAGGCCAGCAAGAAGGCCGGTTTCCCCGTTCGGCAGCCCAACTCGCTTCCGCCGGGAGTGAAGCAGCCGCCGCAGGTGGCGGTGACGTCTCCGGTCAACTTCAGCTTCACAATGGACGTTGCCAGAGCGCGTGCCTACCTGGATAGCACGGGGCACATGGACTTCGATCTACCGGCCAAGTTCGATGGCGCGACCATCACCGTGCACGTCCCGGCTGCGGTACTCTTGCTCTACGGTCCCCTGACCGAGCCTACACCCTTGATCGTGGGTCAGATCCCGGTCGTGACCGGGGAAGTGACGGGGCGCGTCTCTCTGACCGAGATGCGAGATCTGCTGCTGCGCCTGCCCGGAATCAGCCCCGAGCTAGCCATGCAGCTGAGGGCGATCGACGACTGGACCAACACGCTGCCTATTCCACTGCCGAAGAATGGCGGGAAATGGCGCGAGGTCGATCTGCCGGGCGGCAGCAAGGGCATCGTGTTGACTGAAGCACAGGCCGCGAATACCATGACGGGTGTCCTCTGGCAGAACGACGGACGCATCTACGGAGTCGGCGGTGCCTACTCAGCCGACGATGTGATCAAGATGGCCACTAGCATGCAGTAAGGGCGGGACGAAGCGGGCATCTTTGACGCCGGCCGCGGGGGTTCGTGGCCGGCGTTTTTGGTTGCAGGCAAACGTACCGGGCCATACCCATCGGGCAGCCATTGGGTTGCAGATGTAGTGGCGGACCGCCGTGTCCGCCAGGGGGGCGGGGGCAGCGCCGGTCTTTGCAGTAGCTCCGTCCTCCCAGATGCGGGCGGGATGTCCACCGGCAGATCGGGTGCTGGGAAAGCAGAGCAAATACTGAGGCATAGGTCTGCCCCCCGCCCCCCTGGCGGACACGGCGGTCCGCCACTGCGGTGTGCCCGCTATCCCCCCATGAGGCGGAACACAAGAAAGGGGGCGGGTATGAAGCCCGCCCCCAGTACAACAGTTCGTCTAACGTATCTCCGGTTTACGCTTTGACAGCTACCGGCTCGTCCAGGGGCGCAAAGCGGCCTTCCAGCTTCTTCATGACGGCTGGCATGGTCGTGTACTCCATCTCGTTGAGCGGGAGGCGGTGTGGCTCGAACGGCCCGTGGCGGCGGAGAACCTCGGCGATCTGATTGGCCTGGGCCCGCGCCGGGTCGAAGCTGGGATCATCGAACATGTCGACGGGACCGACCAGCTTGCCATTGGCGAGCTGGAAGCCAGCGCAGATGACGCGCGGCGGTCCGTCGAAGCGAGACGGGTTGGCCTGCTTGACGGACGTCGGCATGAGCGGACCGTTGTGCGAGCCACGCATCCAGCCCTCGACGATCATGGGCTGGCTGAAGGGCTCCAGGACCTCGCCGACTGCTGGGAACTGATTCTGGGCGCGAACGATACAGACCGGATCGTCTTTGCCGACGTACTTGCCCGCGATGAGGCTGAGGCGATCGGTGGACGACACCGCGCCGATCTCGCCGGTGTCACGGCTGTAGACCGACTTGACCATGAAGCGTGAGGGCGAGCCGATGAATAGGAGCAGGTCGTAGATCTCGGCCGGTGCCTCGAAGGTGATCTTCTTGTGCTCCAGAACGTCGATGACCTCGAAGCGGAAACCCTGGTGGATGGCTTCCGAGATCACCAATCCCGCCGTATTGAAGGGATCGGCGAACATGCGGTACAGTGGCATGTTCCAGGCGCCCGCGGAGGTCTTGTCAGCCATGAAGATGAGGACGGGCTCGGATTTGCGCTCCTCGAACTCCATCTCCGCCACGCCAGGGCCCATGCCCTTGACGTTGCCGGAGAAGGCATCGGCGAGCAGGTCCTGACCGGCGCCATACAGCTTGAGCTTCTTGGCGACTGCGGTGCAATCAACGAAGGTATCCCACGCGAGCCTATGCACTTTCTGATCGGCCGTGCCCTGCTGGTGGGTCATGATGAGCTCGAGGTCATCGCCACAGGCGGTCACGTGGTAGTCGATCAGCAGGGACTCGCCCTTGGCCCGTTCCAGATTTGCCTGGGCGGTCGCGATCAACTCAGGATGCATGGTTGCGTGTCCAACGTAGCCGCCAATGTCCGCCTTGATTACGCTCAGTGTAATCATGTCTCCCCCTTTGGATTATGTTGGTACAGGCTTCTCTCCCATAGGCCGTTGTCCAGCCGATGGTGCTGTGGTGGTTTGCGCGCTGCCCCTGATCAGCGGCAGGCAGGGGTTCCAATGCTTTCCGTGGAATGTGCTTTCCGAATTCAAAAGACTATCGGATTATTGACCGCTACGCACCTCCCTCGTAGGCCTGAAACAGGCAAGCATTAATACGGTCTTGCGCCGGCCGTAATCAGGGACATCGCACTAAGAGCCTATCCGAACACCCATGCAAAGCCCAGACGGAATGCGGACTCGCGGAGGTATTCGGATAGGTTCTAAGTCAGGAAAAACGACAAGAAAATATACTCAGCCGCGGCGAATCGGTGCGTCCGGCCAGTCGTTTTCGGCTTCGTAGGGGTGTCCTTCCGCACAAGGACGCCCCTACGAAGCGCACATGGACTTGCTGGATATGCACCACTGATGCCGAGGCCATGCGACGGTATTCGTGTTAAAGAGGCAACCACCAGAGAAGCAACCCCACGGGATGCGCAAGTAGGACACATGCTCTCAGGCGGCGCCGAATGCCGTGCTATGCGTGGAGGTGTCCTATGCAGTGGACGAATGCCCTGTAGTCCAAAGCAGCGATCCCGCTCAGTGGCGCCTTTGCGAAGCGAAGGCGCCGTACCTACGGGCTCTCACCGCCCCTTATGGCATTCTAGCACACATCAGACGTTCTTTCAAACGGGGCGTCTTCTCTCTAGAAATCGCTCGAGGCGTACCAAGACTTCCTTGATGTTCTTGAGGGAGGTGGCATAGCAGCAGCGCACATGACCATCGCCCGCGGGACCGAAGGCAGTGCCGGGGACGACGGCGACCCTCTCCTCCAGAAGGAGACGCTCGGCGAATTCCTCTGAGGATAGACCTGTGGAAGCGACTGAGGGGAAGGCGTAGAATGCGCCCTCGGGTTCAAAGCACGTGAGACCGAGGCGATTGAAACCGTCCACCATGACGTGGCGACGGCGATCGTACGCCTCCACCATGCGCTGGACCGCTGGCTCTCCGACCCGTAGGGCCTCCAGCGCGGCGTATTGGGCCACGGTTGGAGCGCACATGATGGTGTACTGATGGACTTTCATCATGCCTTCGAGGATGTCCGGTCGGGCGGCCGCGTAGCCTATTCTCCAGCCGGTCATGGCGTAGGCTTTGGAGAATCCGCCCAGCAGAATCGTTCGATCGCGCATGCCCGGCAGCGAGGCGAAGCAGGTGTGTTGGTGTCCACCGTAGACCAGGCGATCGTAGATCTCATCCGAGATCACCAGGAGGTCGTTCTCCTCGGCCACCAGGGCGATGTCCAGCAGCTCGTCGTGGGTCAGGACGGCACCAGTCGGGTTGCATGGGTAGCCCAGGAGAATGGCCTTGGTGCGTGGAGTCACCCGCGCGGCCACCTCGTCTGCCGTGATCTTGAATTTGCCCTGCGGCGTGCTTGGCACGTATACCGGCTCTCCGCCGGCTAGGAGGGTGGTTGGCGCGTAGGAGACGTAGGTGGGATCGGCCATGATGACCTCGTCGCCGGGATCCAGAATAGCCCGCAAGGCCAGATCCAGCGCCTGGCTCGCGCCGATGGTGATAATCATCTCGCGCTTTGGATCGTACTCGACCTGGTAACGCTCAACGAGATGCTGGGCGAGGGCCTGCCTCAATTCCAGCAGCCCATAGTTGGATGTATAGGACGTTTCACCGGCCCGGATCGAGCGGACAGCAGCGTTCCGAAAGCCGATCGGCGTGACGAAGTCCGGCTCTCCCACCCCCAGGGAGATAACGTTCTCCATCGTCGCCAGAATATCGAAAAAGCGGCGGATGCCCGATGCCGGGATGCTGCGCACGCGTGCTGAGACTGCGCTGCGCGGTCGCGGTTTGGGCATGCCAGCCGTTGTAGCGATTCTTGATACCATAGCGTCCTCCTAGCTCGCTTCTGGGTCGCCGTCCCGCGCTCTGTCAACTGAGCAGGATCGACGCCGGGCGCCTTCCATCGTTGGAACCGTTGCCCCAGAGCCCTGTCAACCGCTCTACAGCGATGGTCTCTTGCGGTACCATTCCGTGGCCTGCTCGTAGGCGTAGGCCACACGTAGCACCATGCTCTCGGCGAATGTCTTGCCGATGATCTGCATGCCCACGGGCAGTCCGTCCACCAGACCCGCCGGGACAGAGATGGCCGTGATGCCCGCGATGTTGATCGGCACTGTGCAGATGTCGCTCAGGTACATCTGAATCGGGTCCGACGTCTTCTCGCCGATCTTAAAAGCGACGGTCGGGGACGTCGGCGTCACCAGGGCATCGTATTTCTCGAAAGCCTGGTCGAACTCGCGCTTGATGAGCGTGCGGACCTTCTGGGCCTTGGCGTAGTAGGCATCGTAGTACCCCGCGGATAGGGCGAAGGTGCCTAGCATGATGCGCCGCTTCACCTCCGCGCCGAAGCCGCGCTCGCGCGTCTTGAACATGTCTCCCCACATGCTCTCTGTGTCGCGGACGGAGTACCCGTATTTTACGCCGTCGTAGCGGGCCAGGTTCGACGACGCCTCGGACGGTGCGATCAGATAGTACGCTGCCAGCGAATACTTGCTAGATGGCAGAGAGACGTCGCGGTCCACATGAGCGCCCAACTTCTCCAGCACCCCTAGGGCCTGCTCGAGAGTATCTCGCACGGCCGGATCGATGCCCTCGCCGTAATACTCGCGCGGCACGCCCAGCTTGAGGCCGGCGATGTCCGGCACCAGGGCAGTGGTATAGTCTGGCACTTCTATCGGAGCGGAGGTCGAGTCGCGTGAATCGTAGCCTGCGATCGCGTTCATCACCAGGGCACAGTCCGTCACGTCGCGCGTGAGCGGTCCGACCTGGTCGAGAGAGCTGGCGAAGGCGATCAAACCGAAGCGACTGACAAGTCCGTAGGTCGGCTTCAGCCCGACCACGCCGCATAGTGACGCGGGTTGTCGCACGCTGCCGCCCGTATCTGAGCCAAGGGAGTAGATAGCTTCTCCCGCGGCCACCGCGGCCGCGGAGCCTCCGCTGCTCCCGCCCGGCACCCGCTCGAGGTCCCAGGGGTTATGGGTCGGGTAAAAGGCCGAGTTCTCCGTGGAGGAGCCCATGGCGAACTCGTCCATATTGGTCTTCCCGACGATCACCGCGCCGGCCTGTTTGAGGGCCGTCACCACCGTGGCGTCGTACGGGGGCAGGAAGTTCTCGAGCATCCGCGAGGAACAGGTGGTCAGGACCCCTTGCGTGCAGAGCACATCTTTGATCGCCACCGGGATTCCCGCCAGGACGCCCATCTCTTCACCGACCGCTCGGCGCCTATCGATCTCGCGAGCCTGCTCCAGGGCTTGCTCTTGGGTGAGCGTGACGAAAGCGCGTACTCGCGGCTCGACCTGTTCCAGCCGGCGCAGCACGGCGTCTGTCAGTTCCACGCTACTGATCTGATGCTCGATCAGGAGGCGGTTGGCCTCGTGGATGGTCAGGTTGCACAACTCAATCATGGCGTTTACTATGAGTTCCTCAGCAAATAATCGAACGTATCGCGGTGACGGCGCACGACGGGAGGCAGATAGCGGCGTAGCACAATCTCGAGCTCGACAACGCTCTTCCCGAAGTACCGGGCGATCCGGTCCCAATCAGGAGTAATGCGCAAAATGTGACCGCGGAACAGCCGGTTTTGCCTCGTCACAGTGGCCAACTCGGGTGCCAGCCCGGGCTCAACCAGGAACCGCAGCAGTCGCGCTGCGTCTGGATCCGAGGGGTGGATACGAATCACGCGCGTCCGGGTGCTAACCTTGCGTCTTACCAACAGCGCGAGGAAAACGCCGTTCTGGATCAGCTTGTCCTCATCATTCTTGAGCGCTTGTCCCGCCAGATAGCGTTCCACGCACTGAACGAGATCATCCGACATACATGCGCCAGCCCTTGCGCCGCTTCTGCAATAGGTCTTTCAACTCGGCAACCAGCCTCTCCTGCTCTTCCGCAGAGAGATCGGCGGGCTTGCCGACCGCTGCCTGGTCCAGGCGCTCCTGAATGACCTTGATCGCATCCTCGATAGTATTTCGTCGTAAGCCCACGGCCGTTCCCCTCGTCTCACGTGGGGCGAGCTACTCGAGCACCGCCTTGACACGGAGGTAGCCATCCTCTTCGCGCGGAGCGTTGGCCAGGATCACATCTCGCGGGTACGAAGGGGTCACCACGTCATCGCGCATGACATCTTGCAGAGCCACCACGAGAGCCGTGGGAGGAATCGCCTCCGTATCGATCTGCTGGATCGTCGCGAAGTGCTCGAGGATCGCGGACAACTGCTCGGCGAATCGCTCGATCTCGTCTTCGCTAATGCCGAGTCGAGCGAGGTGGGCCACATACTGTACCTGTTCGCGGCTCAGCCTCATGGGGGCCTCCTGTGTCCGAACGAATCCCGCCCGGAACTGCCGAGAGCCCGACCGCGGAACCCTTCTGCTCGCATTGGAGCGCATAAACTATGCCGCAAGCGGAGCACACCGCCAGCCAACGGCCGGTCGCTCCCTTGCGGCCCATGAACGCGCGATCATTATACCAGCCTTTGGCAGGGCAAGGCAACTACCGGAGAGCGCAGCTCCATTGGACCGGGCGATAGCATGGTAGAATGAGTGAAGTATGAGACCTCTACCTGACGCGCATCCTGGGCACGAAACCAGGCACGCGGGCCGCGTATGCTTCCCAGGCGGGGCCGAAGCGCGCGGCTAGAGCGCGCTCCTCGGTGCGGGCGCGAATGGGAAGACTCAGGAAGCTGATTGCGAAGACTAGCATTGCCCAGGTGCGGAAAACTGCCACCAGCCCCCAGGTTGCGATGATTACTCCGAGATACATGGGGTGCCGGACGAGGACGTATGGCCCGCTTGTCACAAGAGTGTGATTGGCGCGCAGTGGGGCTTCGATGGCCGTGCTGACGCCGAAGTTTCGCCCCAGCGCTATCCTGCCCCAGACGTACAGGACCCATCCGGCGAGAAAGACCAATCCACCCAGCAGAGAGAGCCATTGGCGGAGTCGAGAGGAAGGCCGCCAGGGCAGCGGTCGCCACCCGAGTTTGACCAGCGGGACGCACGCAGCTAGCGCGAGCCCGATAATCGCGGGCGAGTACAGGGCGCGCATGACAGGGGTGCGCGGGCGCTGGAAGGTGTGTATGGATTGACGAAAGCCGCCCACCGCTATCCAGGCGAAGAGCAGCAGGAGGATCGCGACGATCAGTCGAATTGCTCGCTCCATAGCCGATTACGAAAACCTTACCCACAAATCGATCACGCCCGCATTGGACACAGAATGGACCTCGTAGCCTTCCAGGCGAGCTTCGTTTTCCCAGATCCGGCGCATGGCGGCGTTCCCAACCAGTACGGACGCGCGCAGTCCGGCGATTCCTTGCTGGCGGGCCAGGCGCACCAGCTCGTGGTGCAGATAGGTGCCGATGCCACGTCGCTGGTAGGCGTCTGCCACGGAGAGGGCCAGCTCGGCCACGTTCTCGTTGATGTTGAGGACCCACTGGGCCGAGGCGACGATGACCTCGTTCTCGTCCTTGCCAACCGTGGCCACCATGCCGAAGGTCTCATGGTAGTCCACTGAGACCATCTGCTGGGCCAACTCGTGCGGAAACGTGCTGCGGGCCTGGAAGAAGCGCTGGTAGATGCTGCGCTCCGAGAGATGATACAGGTACTCTTGCATCAGCCGCTCGTCACTGGGCTTCACCGGCCGAACAAAGAGCTCCAGGTCGTTTAGCCTGTACGTATGCTCGATCTCGACGGGATAGACCGCCTTTTCTGGCAGCACCTGGTCGGCAAAGAGGTACTTCTGCTCCTTGGCCGCCGCCAGCAGCTCCTCGCGAAATTTGGGATGGGCTATGGAGATCAGGCTCAGCGCCCGCTCTCGCAGGCTTTTGCCCTGGAGGTAGACGACTCCGTACTCCGTGGCCACGTAGTGAACGTCGCCGCGGGTGGTGACCACGCCCGCACCCTCACTGAGGTGCGGAACGATGCGCGAGACGGCGCCGCTCTCGGCCGTGGAAGGGAGGGCGATGATCGGCTTGCCGCCAGAGGCCATGGCCGCACCCCGGATGAAGTCGGCCTGCCCGCCGATGCCGCTATAGATCCGGTAGCCCAGTGAGTCCGCGCATACCTGGCCAGTGATGTCTACCTCTAGCGCTGTGTTGATGGCGACCATCTTGTCGTTGCGCGCGATATTGAGTGGGGAGGATGTGTAATCCGTCGGGTGGAACTCGAAGATAGGGTTGCCGTCGATGTAGTCGTACAGCCGGCGCGTTCCGATGCAGAAGGCTGCCACCACCTTGCCCGGATGGAAGCTCTTACGTTTGTTGTTGACTACGCCGGTCTCGATCAGATCGATCAGCCCGTCGCTGAACATCTCGGTGTGGATGCCCAGGTCGCGCTTGTCGAAGAGGTAGTGGAGCACCGCGTTGGGGATGGTGCCCACGCCGATCTGCAGAGTCGATCCGTTCTCTATCAGCCGGGAGATATGGCGCGCGATGGCCTTGGCCACCTCATCGGCCTGCGGTGGAGGGACCTCCAGTAGTTCTTCTTCCCACTCTACGATGGCGTCGAACTCGGTGACGTGGACGAAGCTGTTGCCCAGTGTGCGCGGCATGCGCGGGTTTACCTGCGCGATCACGAGATCCGCCGCCGCGACGGCCGCGTGGTGGGCCTCGACCGAGACGCCGAAGGAGCAGTAGCCGAAGCGATCGGGGGGAGAGACCTGGACCAGGGCCACGTCGATGGGCATGCGGCCGCTGCGTAGTAGGACGGGGATCTGAGAGAGAAAGATCGGCGTGTAATCGGCGGTCCCCTCATATACCGCTTGGCGCACTCCGGCGCCCACGAAGAAAGCGTTGTGGCGAAAGTTACGATCGAACTGCCGGGCCGCGTGGGGCGCAGCGCCGACGGTGAGCATGTGGACGATCTCCACGTCCGTTAGCCGATGTCCTCCCTTAGCCATCGTGACCAGCGTGTCCAACAGGTGCTGCGGCTCGGCGCAGCCCGAGCCCAGGAAGACGCGGCTGCCGCTGCGTATCTGGGACAGCGCCGCGCGAGCGGTAATCTTATGGTCCCGGTACCATTTCTCGTGATCCTGTAGTCCCAGCATTTCCGGTAGGGGTTGGGGCTCTACCGCGGGGGGAAAAGGTGAAAAGGGGAAAGGGGGGTACGTTTCTCCCCTTTTGCCCTGTTCAGCTTTTGCCCTTTTTCCCCCCTCAGACCCCGCCCCCTAGCCCCCTTTCCCACGGCCGCGGATGAGGTCGTCCACCACGGATGGGTCGGCCAGCGTGCTGGTATCGCCCAGGTTACCAAGGTCGTTTTCGGCGATCTTGCGCAGGATGCGGCGCATGATCTTCCCGCTGCGGGTCTTGGGCAGTCCCTCGGCGAACTGAATCACGTCGGGCTTGGCGATCGGACCGATCTCCTTGACCACGTGCGCTAGCAGCTCCTTCGTCAGGTCCGGCGACTTCTCCGCACCTTCTACCAATGTTACGTAGGCGTAGAGACCTTGCCCCTTGACATCGTGGGGCATGGCCGTCACGGCGGCCTCAGCCACCTTGGGATGGCTGACCAGCGCGCTCTCCACCTCTGCCGTGCCGATGCGATGGCCCGAGACGTTCACCACGTCGTCGATGCGACCCATCAGCCAGTAGTCGCCGTCCTCGTCCACGCGGCAGCCGTCGCCCGTGAAATAGAGGTCCGGGAACATGGTGAAGTAGGTATCGACAAAACGATCGTGTGCGCGATAGACTGTGCGCATCATGCCCGGCCAGGGTTTCTTGATGCAGAGCTTGCCTCCCTCGTTGACGCCGCATTCAGTGCCATCGTCACGCAAAACGACTGGCTCGACGCCAAAGAACGGGCGTGAAGCGCTGCCAGGCTTGAGCGTGTGAGCTCCCGGCAGCGGGGTAATCAGTATGCCGCCCGTTTCGGTCTGCCACCACGTGTCCACGATTGGGCACCGTCCGCGACCGACATGCTCGTGGTACCAGATCCAGGCCTCGGGATTGATGGGCTCTCCCACCGATCCGAGCACACGCAGCGTCGATAGATCGTACTTGGCCGGCCACTCCTCTCCCAGGCGCATGAGTGTGCGAATGGCGGTGGGCGCGGTATAGAGGATGGTAACCCCATACTTGTCCACGATCTGCCAGAAACGGCCTGCGTCGGGGTAGGTGGGCACACCCTCGAAGATCAGGGACGTGGCGCCATTGGCCAGCGGACCATAGACGATGTAGCTGTGTCCGGTGACCCAGCCGATGTCGGCGGTGCACCAGTAGATGTCCTCCTCGTGGACGTCGAAGATCACGCGGTGTGAGAGGGCCGCGTGGAGCAGGTAACCGCCCGTGGTGTGGAGGACACCCTTTGGCTTCCCCGTGGAGCCAGAGGTATACAGAACGAACAGCGGATCTTCGGCGTTCATAGCCTCCGGCGCGCACTCAGCGGAGGCGTCCCTCATCTCATCGTGGTACCAACTGTCGCGCCCTGCCAACATGTGCACTTGCCCGTCGCCGCGCTTGACCACGATCACGCCGCGCACGTCGGGACAGCCCTCCAGTGCCTGATCTGCGGTGGACTTCAGTGGGATCTGCTTGCCGGAGCGGAAGGAAACGTCGCTGGTGACCAGTAGGCGACAGTCGGAATCCAGGATGCGGTCGCGCAGCGCCTCGGCGCTGAATCCGCCGAAGACGATGGAGTGCGGTGCGCCGATGCGTGTGCAGGCCAGCATCGCGATGGCCAGCTCAGGGATCATGGGCATGTAAATGCACACACGGTCGCCTCTCCTAACGCCTTTGCCCTTGAGGACATTGGCGAACTGGCATACCCGGCGCTGCAGCTCGCGGTACGTAAGGGTAACCTGGTCCTCGTCTGCCTCACCTTGCCAGATGATTGCCAGCTTGTCGCCACGCGTCTCGATGTGGCGATCGAGACAGTTGTACGAGACATTCAACTGACCATCGGCGAACCAGGAGGTCTCGATGATACGCTCGGCTGTGTTCCACATATGTCTGCGGGTTTGCGTCGGCGCATGAAACCAGTCCAGGGTGGCGACGGCCTGCTCGATCCAGAAGGCATCCGGATCGTTGATCGAACGATCGTACATCTTCCGGTATTGCTCGAAAGATGCGACATGGGCCTTGGCCGCCAGATCGGCCGGAGGGGCGAAGCGTCTGTTCTCTGTCATGAGGGAATCGATACTATTCTGCTCCTGGTTCACGCCATCACCTCCAAGTTGATGTGAGTTGCACGGCACGTGCCAGCCATCGGTCTGACGACTGGCATGCGATTCTGTTCGTTCGCCGACTTTCTTGGTCTACCACTCTGGCGAGAGATTATCCCACAAGCGCCTTAGCGCATCGGAGTCCACATAGGCTACAATTGAGCTTGTGAGCTCGAAGACGGAGGCGAAGAGCGTTGGCATATACAAGCACACGTACAGTTCTGGTCGTCGACGACGATAGAGACACAATTATCCTTCTCTCGTTCGTGCTGGAGGAAGAAGGCTTCACGGTGTTAACGGCCGAGGATGGCTTATCCGCCTTACACGCCCTGGAGGACGAGCAGCCCGGGCTCATCCTGTTGGACTTGCACATGCCAGGTATGAATGGCTGGGAATTGGCCGGGGAAATCCGCCGACTGTACGGCCGTCAGTTGCCCATCGTGGTTATGACAGGCGGCGATCTCACGAGTCCCACTCCTGATAGGCCGGCGGATGGGTACCTTCCCAAGCCCTTCGACATCGACAACCTGGTTGCCACGGTGCTGCGCTATGGACGCTTCGCTCCGTCGGACGCGGATGGTACGCAGACGCAACCATCCTCGCTAGGATGACGCTATGCCGTCGGATCGCCCCCTCTTGCTCATCTTCGATGGCTGGTGAGGCTTCTGAACACTAGCTGTCCAGTGGCTTGCTGCTCTGGATGCGCATGGCCGCGTGACGGCCGTTCCATTTCAGAGGCCCGGACTGCCGGAGTCGGTGGGGCTGAGCCCCGTCCAGTGCGCGCAGGCAGTGTGGGCCGTTGGGTCGGATGGTACCAGCCACCGAGGGGCCGCGGCCATTCTCGCGGCGCTATCACAGGCCATGGGGGCTCCCAGCCTCATGCTATTGTACACCCTGCCCGGCCTACGCCAGACATTCGATGTAGCATATGCCCTGATCGCTCGCGCCCGTGGTCGATTGCCTGGCACTATCCCCTACTGCAAAACCCATCGAGATCAATGTTGATTGGGTGACAGGGACCGCCTGGATCGCGAGGGCGCGTCTGGATCGCGAAGCGCGCGAAAGCATGCGCGAAAGACGCGAAAAGGCGCCAGCATGCTGTGCAGTCGGTCTGTTCGTCGGGTAGACTCATCCGTTTGTCCGTTGCCCCAGCCATTGACGCCGCGGCCCGCAGCGATCTCCGGTGGATCGCTATCCGGGGACACGCGTTGGCGCCGTGGCGATAGGGAAGGGACATATCAGCCTTATGGTCGCGCTTATGAGCGTAAAAGTCAAGTATGATAGCGAGAGTGCGAGAGCGCGAGAGTGTGGTAGCGACAGTGCAAGGGTCCGGCTTGGGAAAGCCTGGAATCCTGTTGGGGTTGGACGCTCTTGATTCGCTTGGTATACTGAGTGGCGCTACTACTGAGTGAGAAATGGGAGGCCGTCCTATGTTATGTTTCATCGACGGCTGGTCGTCAAGAAGTTGCGCTCTGGTGCGTGCTCTGCGGCAGCGGCGGCCTTGGCTGGTGGGCAGCGTGGTGTTTTTCTCGGTATGGCTTGCCGCATGCTCGCTCTCTTCGGCGCCGGACCTGGCAGGTAGCCCTGCTGCTGCTCCGACTCTTCAGACGACTCAGGTCACAACTGGGGCACCAGTCGATAAGTCCCCTGAGCCGTCTCCCGCATCCGTCGCCACACCCTCCCGCGCCGTGGAGGTTCAAGCTCCCCGGATCACTGGCCGTGCAGGACGGACGGTCCTTGGCTACTACGTTCCGTATGATGCCAGCTCGTGGGAGTCGCTCGTGGCGCATCACGGGGACCTGGACTACGTGGCGGTCCAGATGGCTAGCGTGGACGCCTGTGGCAACTTGAGCAGCACGGACGATCAGACTCTGCTGCGGGCGGCGCATGGTTGGGGTGTGCGCGTTCTGCTGTCGCTGTTTGCCGGGTCCGGCTCTCCGACTCACAGCTTGCTTGCGAGCGAAGGCGCTATCGAGAACCTGGTAAGTCAGGTGACGGAGCACGTGCGGACCCAGGGCTACGACGGACTGGACCTGGATCTGGAGGGCGTGCCGGCTGCCGACCGGGCCGCGCAGACACGATTGGTTACGAAACTCGGGGAGTCGCTCCGCCGTGAGAACAAGACGTTCAGTATGGCCGTGCCTGCCAAGACGGAGGATACTACCTCTGGCTGGTCGGGTGCCTACGACTACGCTGCGCTCGGTCGTCAGGTGGACCTGATGGTAGTGATGGCCTATGCTTACACTACGGCTTCATCCCCGCCGGGTTCGACTGCTCCGCTGCCCTGGGTGGAAAAAGTGGCTCGTTTCGTGGCGAGTCAGGTCTCGCGGGACAAGGCTCTGCTGGGGGTGCCCTTCTACGGGTACGATTGGAACACGACCACGGCAAGCGCCGCACGTGCCCTGCGCTATCCCGAGGCGGCCGTCGTTGCGCAAAGCAAGGGCAAGTCTATCGTATTGGACAACGCGAGCCAGTCGGCCACGTTTGGGTACTCGACCGCTCCGGGGGATGTCTTGCCCACGGTTGCGCCCTCCCCCCGCCTGAACCACGAGATCACGCAGCGCCAGGCCCCGGTCTGCCAGACCGCGACGTCCACCCCTTCGACCTCACCTGCCCCTTCTCGTCCCACGCCAAAGCCGACCATTACCCCCTCCGCCGTTCAGCAGCATGTCGTCTGGCTGGAGGACGCACGGACCCTGTTACCTCGCCTGGACCTCGCCGTCCGCTATGGTCTGACCGGCGTCGCGGCGTGGCGTCTGGGACAAGAGGACCCTGGCGTCTGGCCAGTTCTGGAGCAGTGGCGGCGACTCTCACCCTAACCCCAATACCTTTCAAATAAGGCCTGTCCCCCAAGCTATCAAGCGCAAGGCAGGGCAGTTCCGAGCACGAGCGCGCGGCGCACAACCAATGGCCTCGGCCAACCTGTTCTGGCCACCTGAGTGGTCGCTGCTCGCCCGAAGGTCGATCTTATTTGAAAGGTATTGACCCTAACCCAGAGGGAGAGGGAACAAGTACGCTTCGATGCTCAGTGAGTCGGAACTGCCCGCCTCCTACATCCTATGGCAGGTAGAGGACCTGCTCGGGTTGCAGGGCATCGGGGTTGGGTATGCTGTTGAGGTCCAGTAATTGCTCGGTCGTGATGTCGAAGCGGACCGCGATCGATGAAAGGGTATCGCCGCTCTGGACCACGTACGGACGGGAAGTGGAGGGCGACGACGGGGCCGCGGCCCCGGCCGGTGAGTTCCCGACCTGCAGCCGCTGACCAACTGTCAGGAGGTCCGGGCTGCTCAGATCATTCAACTGCACCAACTCTGCGGGCGTCATGTTGAGTTTCGCGGCGATGTCCCAGAGGGTTTCTCCCTCCTGGACGGTATACTCCGTCGTCTGATCGGCCGATTGGGCGGGAGCTGATGGCACGGTGGCGTGCTGTGTTGCATCCGGTGCACGTTGCTTACCAATGCGCAGGAGCTGACCAACCGACAGGAGATCCGGGCTGCCCAGACTGTTCAGTTCTACCAATTCGGCGGGCGTCAGGTTGTACTTCACCGCGATATCCCAGAGCGTCTCTCACTCCAGGACGGCATGCTCTGTGGCCTGTAGAGCTGGATCGGTTGGTGCGGCTCCAGAGCGTGTGCTTGGTCCCTCGGGCGGAGTGGAGCGCCGCTCCGCGCCGGGATCCTCCTTCAGGGCCAGCCGTTGACCGATCGAAAGCTGGTCCGGATCGGTGA
The DNA here is from genome assembly GCA_004297765.1 of Chloroflexota bacterium. Lineage (GTDB taxonomy): Bacteria > Chloroflexota > Dehalococcoidia > FW602-bin16 > FW602-bin16 > FW602-bin16. The sequence continues at coordinate 43,205 of SCTZ01000141.1, forward strand.
TGTCGTTGATATGCATCAGATCGGCCAGCGCCACACCGAAGCGTCTGGCGATCCCGAACAGGGTTTCGCCTGCGGCGACCACATGTTCGCCCGCCGATTGGGGCTTAGCCGTGGGCAGGGGACTGGCTTGCGGGGCGGGTTGCGGAGTCGGAGTACGGGTAGGGGCCGCAGTTGGGACCGGGGTCGGAGGCGTTTTAGGGGCCAGGCTGGGCGCGGGTGCGGTAAACGCTGAACCGGCCGGTGAGCTCACAACTTCGTACGACACGCGAATGCGCATCTTCTTCGGGTCTTCCAGGGCGGCAAACGCAGCGTATGAGAGGTCGAGCGCGTGGGAGAACTTGCCACGATCCCGTACCTGCACGGTGACTGACTTGCCATTGGCGGGATTGGTCACCCGCAACCATGTGCCAAACGGGTATTGATTGGACGCGGTCGTGGTAGGATCGTTCATGTCGAAGCGCTGACCGTTGGACATCAGGCGCCCATGAAAGGGCATGCCGTACCACGTGGCGTAGCCTTCGTCGGCCGTGGCCAGGCGTGGAGGAAGAGCGAGAAGCGTGAGGAGCAGTGGGAGAAACAGTATGCCAACGCGAAGCGACACCGGCAATGCAACTCGCCGGGAGAGTCGTATGGACATCAATTCCTCTCCTGTCGTGGTCTATCACCAGGGATGGCTTCCCGACGTTAGAACGAGAGCCTCTTTTGCCGGTCGACAGAATACAGGAGAGGTGGGCTCGTGTCAAGGTTTGCCTGGGGACCCATTGGTCCCGTTTTCCCTCACCGATTTCTCGGCTCAATCCAGTTGCGCGATTCTGCTACGCCGTCGTCCACCTATGCGACCACCTCCACCCCAGAGCCGACCACGACCTCGCCTACGACCCAGCAGGGTTGCTCGCGGTCGCGGCAAAGCTGGATGAACCGATCCACCTTGTCCGGATGTAGTGCAATTAGCAGTCCACCTGACGTCTGGGGATCGAACAGGATCTCGTGTAGCTGCGTGGGTACCGCGGGGTCAAGACGCAGCCGAGGTTGCACGAACCTCTTGTTGCGCACTGCGCCGCCTGGCACCAGATCGTCGGCCGCGTAGTCCAGCGCTCCTGGCAGCAGGGGCAGCTCCGATGCCCAGAAGCGGAGCGATACATCGCTGGCCTCCGCCATCTCGCCGGCGTGGCCCAGAAGTCCGAATCCCGTAACGTCGGTGCAGGCGGAGATCCCTACCTCTTGCGCCAGCTCGCTGGCGACCTTGTTCAAGCGCAGCATGGTGTTCACGGCTACCTCGATGTGCTCCGGGAGTGCCACACCAGCTTTGAGCGCGGTCGTCACCAGTCCCGAGCCCAACGGCTTGGTCAGTATTAGTCGATCGCCTGGCCTTCCCCCGGCTTTCGTGAGAATCTTGTCCGGGTGGATGATTCCGGTGACGGCCAAGCCGTATTTCGGCTCGGGGTCGGTGACAGTGTGACCGCCCGCTATCACAGCCCCGGCCTCCGCTACCTTGTCCGCTCCACCCTGGAAGATGGCTGTGAGACCTTCCAAGGGAAGTCCGGAGGGATAGGCCGCGATATTTAGAGCCATAAGGACTGTGCCACCCATAGCGTAGACGTCGCTGAGCGAATTGGCGGCGGCAATGGCGCCATACGTGTACGGATCGTCTACCACAGGAGGGAAGAAATCTACTGTGTGGATGATCGCCTGGGTCGCGTTGATACGATAGATGGCCGCATCATCTCCCGGTCCCAGTCCCACCAGGAGATCGGGATGGCGAAAAGCGGCCAGAGGCCGCAGCACCGCTTGCAGGTCCGCCGGACCCATTTTTGCCGCTCAGCCGGCGCAGGAGGCAAGCGAGGTTAGACGTATCTTCTCGCGCTGATCCATATTCTTCCTCGTGGGCACTGGTTCGACGCGCCACCGCGAGTTCGATGGGAAAGCTGCGCCACGCGCCCGCACACCAAGTGTAACATCGGTTACTTCCACCCGCAATAATAGGTGGTTCATCCACCAAGTCCTTTGCGCTTGCGTAGTGGCGGACGGCTCTGTCCGCCAGGGGTGGGGGGCGCGCCCTCCCCCACCCCTG
>SCTZ01000142.1 GCA_004297765.1 Chloroflexota bacterium
AAGGATCGGGTCAAGCTGCTGAAGGAGAAGATGCTCCCAGGAGCCGAAAGAGCAGGGCTGGAGAACCTCTTGATCGATACCGGGGTGATGGATATTCCCAGCGTCGGCTGGTCTACACAGGCTATTCGGCAGATCAAGGACGAACTGGGGCTTCCCTCCGGCTGCGCCCCCTCAAACGCTATCTACCTGTGGACGAAGCTCCGAGAGCGGGGCACTCCGGCTTTTGAAGCGACAGCCGCCCTCGTCTACGGACTACCGCTTTGCTGGGGAGGGGACTTCATCTTCTATGGTCCCACGAGAAACGCAACATGGGCATACCCCGCTTGTGCAGCGGTCGACGCGATGCTGGCCTACGGCGCTATGAACCTTGGGCTGCGGATTGACAAGGAGCACCCCATATATAAGATCTTTTAGTGCGTCGTTCCTCGAGTCCGGCATCCTGTCGGAGAAGACCGCCGCCGCAGACCACCGCGGTTTTGGAAACCGCGGCGGTCTTCTCAAACCGCAGCGGTCCGACTGCGCCGTCCTTCCGCGGAAGGGCCGCAGTGTGCTGCTGCCTTACGGAACGACGCATTTTGTCCCTTATGGCTGAGTTCTCGCGCAGACGTGTCAAGAGGAAGATCCCCGAATTCAGTGGTATTCAAACCCAAGAAGCTTCCGGGTCTATCAACAAAGACAACCGTCAGCCCTCTGCCTTGTTAACAAAAACATCCGGGGAATGCGGAACGACACCAAGCAGGAGAAATGCGAAGATGCCAAGCGAGAAGAAATCCACGTTCCAACTGCCGCCGATAGACCATATAGGCCTGGTAGTAAAGGATGTCGACAAGACGGCGGAGCACTACACCAAGATCGGGCTGGGGCCCTTCCACATTTTCGAGGCGGACGTTAAAGGGTTTGTCTACCAGGAAAGACAAGCTTCCCATCGACTGAAGATAGCCTCCGGCTCAGGCCGCCCCAGGATCGAGATGACTCAGGTTCTGGAAGGGGAAACTCCTAACGCTGACTTTCTCCAGAAGAAAGGAGAGGGTATTTCGCATCTGGGCTTCCATGTCGATGCGAAGGACTTTGACAAGGTATTGGCGGAACTGGCCGAAGCCGGCGTCGAGCCGGTGTTCCATCGACTTAACCAAGGCCGGCCGATCGCATATCTAAATACGGACAAGATCGGTGGCGTCATGATCGAGTTGATCGGCGTGAAGAAGGATTGAGTGCGGGAGTTCACGATCCGTTGATGTCCTGTTGACAACGGGCAAAGGGGAAACAAGCCATGGAAACAGGTCTGGCCGGCAAGACGGTGATCGTCACTGGAGGAAACGCCAATATCGGGAAAGGCATCGTCTTGGCCTTCGCTGCCGAGGGAGCCAACGTGGTCATCGTTGCGCGTGACCAAACCCAGGGATTGAAGGTTGCCGCCAACGCCAAGGAGCTTGGCGCACCGGATGCCCTCTGGGTCCAAGCCGACGTCCTGAAATTGCCCGAGGTGGAGGCGATGGCGCAGCGTACCTTGGATCGTTTTGGCAAGATCGACGTATTGGTGAACAACGTGGGCGGGAACGTGGATTTCAAGCCCTTTGTGGAGACCGCTCCGGATCAATGGCAGCGTGAGATCGAGCTAAACCTGATGAGCACGCTTAACTGCACCCGAACAGTGCTGCCGCATATGATCCAGAATCACAGCGGACGCATCATAAACATCGGCTCCACGGCAGGCTTGGTGGGGGATTCGCAGTGCTCCGTCTATTCCGCGACCAAAGGGGCCATTCATGCTTTCACCAAGGTCCTGGCCAAAGAGGTGGGATGCCACGGCATAACCGTCAATGCTGTCTGTCCCTGGGCGACCATGCCGGACAATCCTGAGGAGGATACCAGCACCGGCAGCCGTTATCATCCGACGCTGGGTTTTATCATCAAGAGGCGGGCATCCAATCCGAAGGGTCAGTCCCAACTCATGAGGAAATGCGCTGTGGAAAGAAGCTGTGCTCGACCGGCGGAAATCGGTGCCGCCGCGGTGTACCTGGCTTCCGATGCGGCCTCGTTCACCACCGGGCATCTTCTGGGGGTGGACGGGGGAACCCTGTTGATGTAGTTGACCAAATGTTATTCAAAACATGATTCGCACTGAGGCCAGAACAATGGACAGTAATTGCAGGATCGATTTCCAGCCCCTCGGGAGGCGGATTCACACTCAAAACGGGGCGAATATATTCCAGGTGGCCCGCGACGACAGGGTCGGACTGGCATCAACTTGTGGAGGCAAAGGCACTTGCGGCAAATGCAAGGTACGCATCGTATCAGGCGAGGTTTCCCCCTCGGATGAGAGGGAGAAAAGAGCACTGAGCGTAGAAGAAATAGCTCAGGGGTATCGGCTGGCGTGCCTCACGAAAGTCTATGGAGATCTCAAAGTCGAGATTCCCATCGAATCCCTCGTGGTGGCGCAGCGGGTCCAGCTGTCCGGGGAAGGAAAGGGCACAGTCGTCGATCCCGCTATTCGAGCCATAACCGTTAGCCTGTCTCGTCCGAGCAGGGAGGATAGCAGATCGGATCAGGTCAGACTGACCGAGTATCTAGCCGAAAACCATGGCCTGGCGGATATCCACATCGATCTCTACGTACAGCGCCGCCTGTCGGTGATCTTGCGACAGAACGAGTGGAGGGCGAAGATCGCTCTGCACGGCAGCGAAGTGGTCACGGCAGCTCGAGCCGAGGACAGACTGCTTGGTCTTGCTGCTGATCTGGGAACGACCAGCATCGCGGCGTACCTGACCGACCTGCAGACCGGGGAAATCCTGGCGACGAAGGGGATGATGAACCCTCAGATCGCCTATGGCGAAGACGTCATCAGCCGGATTGCTTATGCCATGGACCATGACGGGGAAGCGCTGCAAAAGACAGTTGTGGACGGTCTCAACAGGCTGATCGGGGAGTTGTGCTCTGCGCCCGGTTTATCCCCGGATGGCATCGCGGAGGTGGTGTTGGTAGGTAACACGGCCATGCATCATCTCTTCCTCGGGTTGCCCGTGAGACAGTTGATACTGGCTCCATACGTGCCCGCCGCCAGCGATGCCCTCTACACGAAAGCCAGGGATATCGGCATGGCTGTCTCCCCGGGCGCTTATGTCCACACTATGCCAAACATCGCCGGCTTCGTGGGCGCTGATCACGTGGCCATGCTTCTGGCCGCAGGACTCAAAGATACCAATGCCACCACAATTGGCATAGACATTGGCACGAATACTGAAATAACGTTGTCCGCCAACGGCCAATTGAGCTCATGTTCCTGTGCCTCCGGACCAGCCTTCGAAGGGGCTCACATTAAGAATGGGATGCGAGCGGCCGCGGGAGCCATCGAAAAGGTCAGGATAGACGGCGACCTGGTCACTTTGCAGACGATCAACGACCAGCCACCGGTTGGCTTGTGCGGATCGGGCATTCTGGATGCGGTCGCCCAACTGCTGGGGGCGGGCATCATCGACGCCATGGGCAAATTGAAGTCCCATCCATGTGTGCGCCAGACCGAGGCAGGCAAGGAATTCGTTTTGGCCACACGCGAGGCGAGCGGCACCGGGAAAGACATCACGCTGACCGAGAAGGACATCAGCGAGATCCAGTTGGCCAAGGGAGCGATAGCCTCGGGAATCAACATCCTTTTGAGCAAAGCCAACATCGCTTGGCATGAGGTTGGTCAATTCATCATCGCGGGCGCCTTCGGCACTTATATCGACGTGACCAGTGCCATCAGTATTGGGATGCTTCCCCCGCTCCCGCTGCAGCGATTCTCGCAGGTGGGAAATGCAGCAGGGGTTGGTGCAAAACTTGGGCTGATCTCCAAAACGCAACGCCAGATGGCGGTGGATATCGCTCGGCGAGTGAACTATGTTGAATTGACGAGCTACCCAGGCTATCCCAAAGTCTATGCCAATGCCCTGCGGTTTGCCCCTGCCACAAACTGGCGGGAGAATGGCTGAGCAGATTCGCTTCCCTCAATGGTCAGCTAATCCATTACCAGAAAGAGGTTGAGATCGGTGGAAAAAGCGCAAGTTGTAGTTATCGGTGGGGGACCAGGAGGATATGTAGCCGCCATCAGGGCAGCTCAATTGGGTGCCAGTGTGGTTTTGGTGGAGAAAGACAAGGTCGGTGGGACCTGTCTCAATCGAGGGTGCATCCCCACCAAGACCCTGCTGGCTTCCACCCATGTACTCGACGTCATCAACAGAGCTGCAGAATTCGGTGTTGAAGTCAAGGACGTGCAGCCGAAATTCTCCCGCATGATGGAGCGCAAAGAGCAGGTTGTGGCACAGCTCCGTCAGGGCATTCGGCAATTGTTGAAGGCAAACAAAGTCAAATTCGTGAAAGGGGAGGCAACTCTGGTTAGTCCCCGAATAATCAGAGTCGAGGGAGACAAAGGATCGGAGGAGATAGAGGCTGACAAGGTCATCATCTCCACCGGCTCGACGCCCGTGAGACCTCCGCTCTTCGACTTCTCCCACGCCGCGGTCTTGACGAGCGACGAGGTCTTGAAGCTCGGCGAGCCGCCCAAGAGTCTGCTCATCGTTGGATCGGGCGTCATCGGCTTGGAATTCGCCTGTGTGTTCAATAGCCTTGGAACCCAGGTCACCATGGTCGAAATGATGGATCAAATACTGCCGACCGAAAGCAAGATGATAGCATCGCATATGCAGCGCATCTTGGATCGAAGGGGCGTTGTCTTTCATATTCAGACCAAGGTTGAGGGCATCAAGGATTACAGCTCAAACGGCGTCACCGCGACCCTCAACAGCGGTGAGGAAATCGTCGCGGAAAAGATGTTAGTCTCCATTGGCAGGAGACCCAACACCAAGGGCTATGGGTTTGAGAACCTGGGAATCGCTATGGGCCCAGCAGGCAACATCATAGTCGATGCAAAGATGCGGACTAGCGTCGAAGGGATCTATGCCATCGGAGATGCAGTCGGCGGAATCATGCTTGCCCACGTAGCCTCTGCAGAAGGCATCGTTGCGGCAGAGAATGCCACAGGGCATGAATCAGTGCTGGACTACTCCGTAGTACCGAGCTGCGTGTACACCAGTCCGGAGATAGCCAGCGTGGGGTTAACCGCTGACAAAGCGCAGACGCTCGGCAAGGAGGTCAAGATCGGCAAATTCCCCTTTGCCGCTTCCGGCAAAGCCTTGACTGCAGGTGAAGATGCTGGATTTGCCCAGCTAGTGATCGACCGCGCCACCGATCGTGTTCTTGGCGCACAGATTATCGGACCTCATGCCACAGAGCTTATCGCCGAAGTAGCCCTGGCCGTGAGATGGGGCTTAACCGCCGAGCAAATAGGCACCACGATTCATGCCCATCCTACGCTCGCCGAATCCATCATGGAGGCAGCAGAGAACGCGCAGGGAAGGGCTATTCATACGGCTTGGTAACTTGGCGCGTCGTTCCACGGGTCCGGCGAGCAGGCGGAGCTATTCCCTCTCCCTTTCGTCATTCAGAGAAGGAGGAGAGGGGCAGAGTGAGGGTTCGGCCCCTGACGCCGACGGATCGCCTTCCCGGACCAACGAACACCCGGGGGACCCTCATCCTAGCCATCTCCCTTTGCGACGGGAGAGGGGATGGTGCGTAAGCTCTCCCGATGTCAAGGAAAGACCTGATCATGATCCAGACTGCATGGCAAAGGGAATGGCGGTTTATCGATAGCGGGAGCAATGATGCGTTCACCAACATGGCCCTCGATGAAGCTATCTTGCAGGCCCATGAAAAGGGCATGACACCGCCAACGTTGAGGGTCTATGGCTGGACCTCCGCCGCTCTATCGGTGGGCTACTTCCAGAGCATCGCGAAAGATATCGATGAAGAGAAATGCCTCGAAAATAGGATACAGGTCGTCCGCCGCATAACCGGAGGTCGCTCCGTGTTCCACCAGGATGAGCTGACGTACAGTGTAGTGGCCTCAGGTAGCTATGGCTTCCCTCAACACCTGATAGGCGCCTACAAGGCAGTCAATCAAGGACTGATAGCCGCCTACCGCATCCTGGGACTGGACGTCGAGCTGGCCCCTCATCGGGGCAACTCTTCGGCGTCGGCGTGCTTCAACGCCGCAAGCTTTGGCGATCTGACCTGCCAGGGGCGGAAGATAGCCGGAAGCGCCCAATTCAGACGAGGCGATGTGTTTCTGCAGCACGGCTCGCTACCCATCAGCCTCGACGCGCGACTGTTCTTCTCCCTTCTGAGATTCCCATCGAGCAGCAGCAGAGAAAGGGCACAGGCTATGTTCGATCATCGGGCTACCTGTCTCAATGACATGCTGGGCAGGAGTGTCAGCCGACTGGAGCAAAAAGAAGCACTCTTTCAAGGATTTCAAGAGGCGTTCGGCATACGGTTTTACGTAGACACGCTATCCTCATACGAAGTCAACTTAGGCCGCGCATTAGCGGCGGAGAAATACAATAACTCTGCTTGGTTATCAGCAGGATAGGTATGAAGATGAGCACGCCCGACGTTCCATCACAACGACTGCCCAATTGGCTGGTAAGGCCTGTGTGCCAGGGCAAGCATCTGAACGAGGTTCGCAGGACCTTGTCTCGGCTTCGGCTCAATACGGTATGCGAAAGTGCGCTGTGTCCTAACATGGGTGAGTGCTTCTCCAGGAGAACAGCCACTTTCATGATCATGGGCAACACTTGTACGCGCAACTGCCGATTCTGCGCTGTCGAGGCGGGCTGCCCTATTCCCCTGGACCCGAGCGAGCCAGCCCGGGTAGCGGAGGCAGCCAGAAGTCTGGGGCTGGACCATGTGGTGGTTACATCGGTGACGAGGGATGACGTGCCGGATGGAGGAGCCAAGCACTTCGCCGAGACGATCAGGGCCATCCGTGAAGTCAATCGAAACGCTTCGGTGGAAGTGCTGGTCCCCGATTTTGGCGGGTCCGAAGAATCGGTAGAAACAGTTGCCAGGGAGAAGCCGGATATCTTCAATCACAATCTGGAAACGATACCTAGTCTGTACAAAGAAGTCAGGCCCGGGGCGGACTATCAGCGCTCTCTCGCGCTGCTGAAAGCCGTGAAGCAGATCGACGAGAACATGGTCACGAAGTCGGGGTTGATGCTCGGGCTGGGAGAAACCAGCGAGGAGCTTATCGACGTGCTGAAGGATCTTCGCCAAGCCGACTGCGATATCATCACCCTGGGTCAGTACTTGCGTCCTTCAGACAACCACACACCGGTGAGACGGTTCATCCCTCCCGAAGAATTCGCGCATTTGGCCGGGAAGGCCGAGGAGCTGGGATTCCGAGGAGTCGTAGCTGCGCCGTTTGTTCGCAGTTCTTACAAGTCCGGGCAGCTTCTCAGACAACTATCACCTCATGAGAACCAATAGTCGGGCAGGATGGTCGCAAGTCCAGCAAGGGCTTCAACGACCATAGTGCGAAGTCGTCCTCTCGCAGATCCACATCAAGTGGCCGCCCGATGAAATACCCCGAGCTTCCAGGGCACGCCCTGGAAGCTCGGGAATGACCCTTGCCGGATCACCTGTCCAATAGTCCACGCCCGCACGCGTAGTGCTGTGTCTCGCGTGACCGGACAGGCGAAAACGCGCGGATCGGTCGGATACGCATCAACTCATCAGTCACGCAGCAGTAGCACCTGGCCGCAGCAGTTTCTGACACATGGTGATCGCCGGCGTCACCAGCCAATCGGCATCAAGTTGCGCTTTCCAGCAACGGACCGAAGACGGTACGGTAGCGATGGCGAATTCCCTGACAAGCAAGAGTATTGGACCTGAGATTGCACCATAAGAGCGAGCATGCGATGGAAGGAACTTCACAGAAGAATGACAGACGATCTTAGACGGCAGGAAGATATCGACGAGGTGGCACGGATCTCCTCGAATCAGTTGCTCCAAACGTGGTTGATAATCGACAAGATGTTGCCCGAACAACTGCGGTCAATCAGGGACGGACTGGAGCAGCGCCGCACTCGATCCGGTCAGGGAACAAGGCTCGCCACGAATTTCATGATGTTTGTGTGCGCCGCAGGCATTCTCTATCGAGATGGCAGCCTGACAATGGGAGAACTCAGTCGGGCCACGGCAATACCTCAGAGCACCACTACTCGTATGGTTGACTGGATGGTTGACAACGGGTACGTCGAAAGATTCCCGGATGACGAGGACAGGCGTGTGGTGCGTATACGCCTAACGGATAGCGGTCGAGAGCTTCTCTTGGCTGCCAGGGCACAATTGAGGGAACTTTCCGCCCTGTTCCTCAAGCGCCTTCCGGCGGTTCAACGAGCGATACTGATATCGGGTCTGACAGATATTGTAAGCGTATGGCAGCGTGGCCAGGAGGAACAGAACGCCGCTGCCCACTATTGAGACCAGGCCCCATTTGCAATAGTTCCACGGGCAGAGGTTCCGATTAACGGGATTCAGCGGACTCTGGCGGGATGTCAGCCTCCGCTCAGCGCCATAAGTGGCGTGGCGAAGCCGCTCGTCCAGGATGCCGCGAAGCACTGCCTCCTTGACTCTCATTGGTTACCCACTACCGAACCCTTGACAACGTGGAAACGATATCCTATATTATCTATACTGCCACATTTGACCGCGATCATGATGCCGCCGCCATAGCTAGTGTATTTGCGCGTTTGGGTGGGCGGACCCGTCGCCTGGGCGCGCCCCAAGGCAATAGCGCGACCTGGTAACTGAGCAGCTCGAACATTGTCCTGCAATGTTCAGACCATCCGGCGATGATGACCGGTGTCCGTTCCTGGCAGTTGTGACCCGCCCCCCGGAGGACAGCCAAACGGAGGCTCTCATGATACCAGACGAAGTTATTGGCCCAGCCGACCGGATACATCCCCGCCGTGAGCGCCGCCTCTTCGAGAAGCAGAGTCCATCCTCGCCGCACCAGGGGCTCCAGTCTTCGAAGGCGACTAGCCGCGGCGAGGGAGGCGCGAAAGATGGCGTACAGATGCTCGAAGTAGGTCGTGTTGATATCCTGCCCACTGCGCCTGGCCGTCTTTCCGCGCAAGGACGCAAAGCCCTCGGCTTGGCCGCGTGCCACTCGGCGAGTCACTTTCGTTGCACTTCTCTGCGCTTACCGCTCGCCCAGGCGAGTCACCTTCGGAGACTTGATGGCCGGGCCCAACTCGAACCCTCGCCACGGCGAGTCGCCTCTGGCGACCTTCTCCCACACCAGCCCGGTCGACCGCGACGCCCGGTCCGGACCAGGTTGCGGAACACGCGCTGGAAAGCAGTCACATAAATGTTGTATCAACGTTCGACCACAATCATGGGGGGTGGTACCAATGGATAGCACTCGGATGAAAACGAAGCGCACCGTTCTGACCAGAGAGGAACGAGACGTCCTCATTCTGGCCGCCCTACGTCCAGGCGGTAGACACCTTAGTAACAGCGAGATTGGCGAACGTCTCAGCATGTCTGTAAACAGAGTGAAGACGCTATTACACCAAGCATGCGTCAAGCTGGACGCGCACAACAGGAACGAAGCCTTCCTTTTCGCCCAAAAACGGGGAGAGCTATGCTCTAGCGAGTACTGCTCGCTTGATGAGCTAGCAGAAACCCTTAGCTCATTGGGCCCTGATATGTTAAGAAGGATAGCGCACCTTGTGCGGCAGAAGCTGGAGCATGGGCACCTCCCTGGGAAGGACGAACAAATCATCCCTACGGACAGAAGACAAGATGCTATATTAACTAAGAGAGAACGAGACGTTCTCATTCTTGTTGGCCGCGGACTCACAAACGTGGAAATAGCCGATAGCCTCTACATATCCGTCGATGCAGTCAGAACATTCCTCAATCGGGCATGCAACAAGCTAGGGGCATGCAAGAGAGCCGATGCAGTCGTGTTGGCGCTAAATCAAAGAGAGATAGGCATCGGCGAGATTTTCTCAGTTAATGAGCTTGCACAGATTCTTGCCCCATGGGGAGCTGAGTCTGTCGAGAAGATGGCCCAACTGCTGAATTTAAGAGGCGTGGAGCAAGCTCGACACGAAAGAGATGAACCTCATGTATGCGCTGACGGCAAAGCTATACAGCTTCGAGGTGAGCATAGTGAATGTGATAGGCAGATGGGAAACCTCAATCAACTAGGCGCGGTGATGAGCAGCATGCCGTGCGACTACTAGAGCAATGCTAAGTCTTCTCGCCTGTCATTCTGAGCCACTCGCAAGGCGAGTCGCCTCTGGCGACAGCGAGAAATCTCCTCGGTACGCCCCGAGGGGATTCTTCGCTGTCGCGGTTAGCGCGCGTCTGCCACATTCCGAAGGAAGTCATATCATACACACTTCGGCTGTCCGCTGAAGTTGCTCCTCCTCTCCTCAGACGGTCTCCTCAACGAATGACCTCGCAACGCCAGATTATCTTCCGCATGTCTACTCCGAACGGGTTAAGAAAGTAGACGAAAGTTGACCGACAAAAGTAGATGAAAGTTGAACACATCCACCTGGCTATGGGGTAGGATTGCTGTGAAGCAGTCCTGACTTGCAAAGACGGTCAGTCAATCCGGCGACCATCACCGGTGTCCGTTCCTGGCAGTTGTGACCCGTCCTTCAGCGGAAGGACAGGAAGTACAGCCAAGCGGAGGATCACATGATACCAGACGAAGCTCTGAGCACAGCCGACCGGATACATCCCCGTAGTCAGCATCACCTCCTTGTGCACGATCCTTCTGCAGAAGGACGAGACCAGGTTCGCCCGAAAGGTGGCATTGAGACGCTCGACGTAAGCCGTTTTGATGTCATTTCCTACGCCCGTCGCGGCCAGCCCGGACGGTATGGTCTCCGCGCTGCCATGCACTACCCGGCGGGTCACACTCGCCACTCGCCGCTGCGTATGCCGTCTGACTATTTGTCTCAGTTGTAGGTGTTTGGCGTACTAAACGACGCTTTCGAATACCTAGATTTCATCACGAGGAGGGTCTTTCAATGGCTGTGACGATTCAGCAAGCGCATCACCCGTTGTACTACGACTTGGCCGGGATAGTCGGTCCCACATTCGTATCCGATGACGACTTCACACTGGATGCCTACAGTAGAGATACCAGTCCCCTACCGCCGAACAAGCAGGGTATCGTGGTACGTCCCGTCAACACAGATCAAGTGGCCGATATAGTGAAGCTGGCGAACGTGACAAAGATCCCGATCGTAATCAGCGGAGGAAGGGCTTCGTTCTACGGTACTCCCAAGGGATTGCATGGGAAGGGCATCGTGGTCGATATGACCCGCATGAATAAGATGATAAACATCGACCATGTCAATCTCACAGCCACCGCTGAGGCTGGCATGACCACAGCGGAGTTCAACACCCGTCTGTGGGATGTCGGATGGGATGTGCATACCGCCTTTATGCCCTGGTACCCGGATACACTTGGCGGCCAGATCAGCGGTTTCGCGGGCGGCGGCAACGGCATGGAAATGGGATCTGCGGGATTTAACGCCACGCATATTGCCGGAGTAAAAGTGGTTCTTCCCGATGCATCGGTCGTCCAGACCGGCAGCGGCGCCGGAAGTAACATCAATAACACCATGGTCTACGATCGATACCCCGGAAATCCGGATCTCACGGGACTTTTCATGGGTGATGCCGGTACATTTGGAATCAAGGTGGAAGCGACCTATCGGATGTACAAGTACACCCCACTGAGAAAGTGTCCCAACGCTTATTTCTTCGATACCTTTGAGAAGGGTTGGGAAATGGTTCAGGAATTGAGCGTCGTAGAACCTCTTCCCTACTATCACATTAACGTAATCCCGCCCACGGAGTTGACTGCACAAAAAGGTATGAACAAGTACCTTAGCATTCCGATCGCCAAAGGAAACACAGAGGACGAACTGAATGCCAAACTGAACATCATTGAGGAGATCGTCGCCAAGCACAAGGGAGTGGTCGCCACCGGGGAACAAGTGGATGAATGGAAGGAAGCTGCCGTGACCGGCAGGCGACACCGGGAGATGGGTTCATTCGGTACATTCGGTACGTGGAGTTTCTTTGAATATTTCGTGGCTCGTTCCCAGGTGGTGGAGTGCCATCACACGATGCGCAACTTCGTTTACAAAAGGCTCAAGGAGAAAGGTGTTTGGCACCTCTCAAACGAGGGCTGCATTCCCAGCGGCTCTACCAGTTGGATACTCACTACTGTCATTTTCACACGAGGAGACGACAAACGCGTACAACAGGTGATGCAGGAGCTTTTTGCCGAAGCTGCCGAATTGGCCTGTTCTCATGGATGGTATCCGGATTGCCATCAGGGCTGGGGTACCAGAATGATGGCCAAGTACTGGCCCAAACATCATTATGAGTTCATGCGGAAGCTGAAAGGGACTTTTGACCCGAATAACATCATGAATCCTGGCGTATGGGATCTGTAGATTCATCCCATCCAAATGAAAGGTGACGAGAATGGAATTAGAAAAATACGTCAGAGGCATCTACGGCTGCACCAGGTGCGGGGTGTGTGTGCACAAGTATAACCCCTGGGGAACCAAGAAGGTGTGCCCGATACGGGAACATACCGCGGGCTTGGAACCCTACTCTTCCAGAGGAAGGAACCAAATGGCCAGGGCAGTCCTGGAGGGCACTGTTGCCTTGAGCCCAGCCTTGGCAAAGGTCGCGTATACGTGTCTGCTATGCGGCAACTGTCGGGTGGCATGCGGAGCAGTCGTGCTGGAGGATCCAAGCAAACCGCTCATCAGCCAACCTCACCAGATGAAGGCCCTCAGGACCGACCTGTTTGCCGCCGGTGTCGAGCTTCCGGAAGCCGTCAACATGTTCTGCAACGCCATCGAGAAAGCGGCCAATGTCTTCGGAGCTCCGCCGGCGGAGAGAGCTGACTGGCTGCCAC